>JAYZCF010000155.1:0-52976 GCA_036338455.1 Planctomycetota bacterium | reverse complement strand
GATCGAGTTTTTGGCAACATGTTCCAGGTCCATCGTGGTGACTTGGAACATTTCACCGGCCCCCTCGCAATCGCTGGCGGTAATGACGGGTGTGTGGACGTACAGGAATCCATCTTCCTGGAAGAACTGGTGAATCGAGTTACAGATGCAGTTGCGCACGCGGGCCACCGCGCCGAATGTATTGGTACGGGGGCGCAGGTGAGCCCACTCCCGTAGTTTTTCAAACGAGTGTCGCTTTTTCTGCAGAGGGTAGGTTTCCGGGTCGGCCCACCCATGGACGGTAACCTCACTGGCCAGGAGTTCGGTGGATTGGCCCTTGCCCCCGGACTCTTTCAGTTCCCCAGCGGCCGAAATGCTGCAGCCGGCCGTCAGGTTTTTAATCTCCGATTCGTAATTCTCCAGATCGGCATCGGCAATGATCTGTATGTTGCCCTGACAGGATCCGTCGTTGATCTCGATAAAGCTGAAGCCGGCTTTGGAGTCACGTCGGGTACGAACCCATCCTTGCAGGCAGACCTGGTGGCCAATTGATGCTTCTTGACGCGCCTGAGCGACCGATAATTTTTCCATGAAACTTCCGTTTTCCCATTCAGTATAAAGGGTTATTCGTCCTACATCTGATCATCTGTTGCCGCCTTGACCGAAGCAGACGAGTCGTGACGTCGGAATCGAGCTGAAAAACCGACAATCGCCAATAACAGGAATGTCACCACACCACCGATCACAAAACCACCTGTGGCCGGGTCATTGATCTTGGTCATGATGGCACCGACAGCCTGGGCGATTGCCCCCAGAACTCCCAAGCCCATCAGAACGTTCCAGATAATCATCCGGGTTCCTACCGGTTTTTCATCACCCAGGAGTCGGCGGTTATTCATCAACGCGAAGAATGAAATGTAGGCGATTGGCAAAAGGATTGCGCCAAAGGTGGAGGCAACAATGATCAACCAGGTCTTGGAAATTCCGGCCCATAACCACCACCAGAAGAAACCGACCAGAACGGCCGAGATCGCTCCTGCCATCCGCCAATAATTGTTGTCGTACCGACCGGCGATTTCCGCAAACGCGTATCCATTGATCAGCATAAGGATGATAATCGTGGAAAAACCCATCGCCAAAGCACCGATACCAAACACGAGGTTGGCCTGCTCTTTGCCTAGAACAGGGGCGAGCGAAGCGGCCAGTTGCCCGGCAGACGGCTTAATCAGGGTGGCTGCCAATTTTCGTTCTTCAGCACTCATCGTACTGGCATATTTGGCCAGCTCCTTGTCCTGTGCGGCCTCGTCCATTTGGCTAAACGCCTGTCTGGCCGCGTTATCCGCCGTCGCGTCGTAACGTCCGATCAGTACCTTTTTGGCACCGCCAAACAGGCGACTGGTTTGGATGACGGCCGGGTCGGGACTGAGGAACTCGGCATCTGCTTTAGCGTGAAAGGCATGTGCCGAAGCGATCACGATGCAGCTGGTAACGATCAGATAGGGGATGGCCATCCCGGTAATCAGATCAAAACGGGCCAGGCCGCGAAATGGTTTGTCCCATCCTCTGGCGAGCATGGAGTAGGGTAACAGGAAGGTCATGTTGAGCCCGACGGCTGTTGCCGTCACCCCGATCATACTGCTCTGCTGACTTTCTACCACTTTGGAGGACCAAAAATTGGCTGCATCGGGGGACAGGGTCGATGCCAGAGCCACGATGTCCGGTGCCGGTTCTGACCAGTGAAAGATATTCGGCACGAATCCATACAGGATTTCGTTCCACTGGATACTGCCATTGCGAAACAGCAGGATCACGACCAATACGAAACAGATCACCACGCAGCCGACCATGAGTTTCAGGAAGAGGTCAAACAGACGAGACATCCAACCCGGTTTGAAGCTCAGCCCGACAATCACCAGCGCCGCGATGGCAATCACGGCGGAGATAATGATTTTCATCGTGTTCGTGTCGCTGACCTGCCCCAGGCTCGTGTCCAAGGAGTCAAAGCAGAGGCTGAATTGTGGGACGATCCAGATCATGTTGGCCAGAATGGTTGCCGTAATCCAGCCGACCCCGAGTACTGGATTGACATATTCGTTGATCGCCGTGTAAGGGCGGGTGCCGGTAGAGAGCGTGACATAACTGATGGCCGATAACATGATCACGCCGATCACGATGGCTACGAGTTGTAGCCAGAGCATGCTGTAGCCGGCCAGCATTCCCAGGTATAAAGCGCCTCCCAGTGACCCCCCGCCCAATGTGATCGCGCTTTGCAACCAGCCTGGCCCG
The DNA here is from genome assembly GCA_036338455.1 of Planctomycetota bacterium. Lineage (GTDB taxonomy): Bacteria > Planctomycetota > Planctomycetia > Pirellulales > Pirellulaceae > Mariniblastus. Next base: position 50,711 of record JAYZCF010000155.1, on the reverse strand, counting down.
GAAAGTTTGAAAAACGCGCCCAGCATGGCGGCGCTACCGCGGTCTTGCGCGGCTGAAAGGATTTCACGATCGCGGAAGGTCTTGTTTTGACTCATCGTTTTGTCACTTTCTGATTTATGCTTGGGGATCTGCCGATGGAGATTTCCCGAGCTTGAGCTCTCGTTCACCAGGTGATCCAGCTACCCTGTCGCCGACAGAATTCCACTTGCGGTAGGGAGGGCCTGTCGCTTCTTTCCATCTGGTTTATTCGATCCCTTTTTCGGCGAGCCAACGTTCGACATCGAGGGCGGCCATGCAGCCTGTGCCGGCCGAGGTGATCGCCTGACGATAGTAATCGTCGGCCACATCCCCAGCTGCAAAAACACCATCCACACTGGTGTGGGTGCGGAAGGGGCGTTGCCACTGAATGTAGCCTTTCTCGTTCATCTGCACCTTGTCTTGGAGGAAACCGGTGTTCGGTGTGTGGCCGATCGCTACGAACATCCCGCCCACGGCGAGTTCACTGGTCGAATCGTCGACCGTGTTTCGCAGCCGAATCCCGTTGACCAGATCCCCGTCCCCCAATACCTCATCGACAACGCTATTCCACTTGATTTCGATATTGGGGTGATCCAATGCCCGCTGCTGCATGATTTTGGAAGCCCGCATCTCATCGCGTCGGATAATCATGTAAATCGTCGAGGCATCCTTCAGGTTGGCCAGATAAGTCGCCTCTTCGACGGCCGAGTCGCCGCCGCCCACAACAGCCAGGGGTTTACCACGGAACAGGGGAAGGGCTCCATCACAAACGGCACAAGCACTGACTCCCTTGTTCTTGTAATTTTCCTCGGACTCCAAACCGATGTAATTTGCACGGGCGCCTGTGGCAATGACGATGGTATGCGCTTCGACCGGTTCACCGTTGGCTGGGATCACTTTGAAAGGTCTTGTGCTGAGATCCAGATCGACGACATCGTCACCAATCACTCGTGTGTCAAAGTTCATTGCCTGCTGTTTCATGAGCTCCATTAACTCAATGCCCTGCACCGCGTAATGGTATACACCGTCACGTTTGTGATCAGGGGCGGGTGGCAAATTCCAATGTCGCTCCTTTTCGACGGCCGATTCTACAAAGGCCCGGATATTACCAAATGGGAAGCCGGGATAGTTTTCAACTTCGGTCGTAAAGGCCAATTGTCCCAAGGGGATCATTTCTGGCTTGACCGTTCCTTCAAAAACCAGAGGAGACAGACTGGCCCGAGCCGCGTAGATAGCCGCTGACCAACCCGCTGGACCACTGCCGATAATGACAATCTTTTCTGCCACGAAAAATCTCCTGAACCTGTTTTCCTCGAAATAATCTAATGAGACGTGCCCTATCCAACGTTTGCCAGATAGGGAATTCTCGGACCTCCTACCCGGAAGTCGTTTCCAAGGTGAATGGGTCAAGCCAGATTATAATTCGAACGGGCGGGGGCGGGCAGTAGACGCGTTGGGGTTCGTCCACGCATATTCAGGGGTCCCGAGAGGCGTCCTTCTGCATATTCCGCCCCATTGATATGGGGCATTCAGGTCGGTTTGGCCCGAGTCACCCGGTCTGGTCGGTGGAAGAGGAATGATCTAGGATTTTCTTGGCTGCGGGCGAGAGCGAAACGCTGGAGGGCGGAACCAAAGGCCGGCACGGCTCTATCTGATGCAGTTTGCTGATTGTATCGAAAAGGGGATAGAAGAATCGATGGTAAGACGAACGGTTGACCGCTCGGACCGCAACGGCTCGCTAGGGCGACTCGTTGGCTTGTTTACACTGCTATCCTTTTCCATGATTCTGTCCGTTGGCTGCGAATTGCCAAATCGCGAGGCTGTGGCCTTAGTCGAAGTTCATGGAAGAGTTCAGCTTGACGGGCAACCGGTTGAAAATGCGCGGGTTTTGTTCTTGCCTCTGGAACACCAAATGGATCCTGATTTTGCCCTCTCTTATGGTGTGACGGATCAAGCGGGAAAATATGAATTGCATCAGAACGGACTGAGAGCAGGTGCCATGGCAGGCAGGCATCGAGTGTTTATCAGTAAACCGTTAAACGCCTCGAGCGAAGAAGAGGAGGCGGGGCGTTCGCGAGAAGGGTTGGATTTGCAGGCCTTGTTTTCCGCTGGGTCGGGGCCTCTGAGCGAGTCGGATGATGCGATTCCCCATCATTACAATCAGTCGTCGGACCTTGTTTTTGAGGTGATTGCCGGGCAAGGACCGAACCGTGCCGATTTTGATCTCAAGACGATCGACCCGCTACTGAAATAAACGCCGCTTGCCAATGAGCGCACAAGACTGGCCTGGCTATTGGCTGACCTCTTCGAATTGGACTTCGAAGATCCTGGGACAGTATTTACCGGTCAGGATTACTTTTCTCTGTTGAGCGTCAACGGCGATCCCGTTCAAAAGACCCTCTTTTGGACGTTCAGAGGTTGGCCAAATTCCCGTCAAGTCGATTAGCCCGACCACTTTGCCATCACTGGGATTGATTTTGTAGATGTAGTCACTGCCCAGTTGGCTGGCGTACAGCATGCCATCGGCAAATTCCAGCTCGTTCAGTTGGGGGATACGACGACGCCCATGTTGAACGGTTACGACACGTTTCACTTCGAACGTGTCCGGATCCAGGAATTGGAGTTGGCTGGTGCCATCACTGAGAATCAAATCGGTTCCGTTGAATGTAAGCCCCCAACCTTCTCCTTCGTATTGATGTTCGCCAATCTTGTTGAAGTCGAGATCGTAGACAAAACATTTGCCCGCCTTCCAGGTCAGTTGGTACAGCTTTCCATTGGCCAAAGCGAGGCCTTCTCCAAAGTACTCCTTGTCCAATTCAATTTCCTGGACCACCTTGCCCGTTTCCAGTTCGGTCTTCCGTAACTTCGATTTACCATATTTCCCCGTGCTTTCCCAAACGTGGCCATCGGCCAGGACCAATCCTTGGGAAAACGACTCCGGGTCATGAGGATGTTCGGCAACCGTTCGATAGGTGAAGATCGGGATGTCCGGTCCAAACGTGAGAAAGCGTTGCAGGTAGACTCCCCCCAGAGCGATTGCGATAAACAGAAATACAAGGCTCCAACGGCTTTTGGCCTCGTGCGTATTTGGGGTGCCATAGGGTTCGGTTAGCGGTTGGGTGGGCCGGGCAATCCCGCCCCGTTTTTTCGGTTTTCGATTTTTCTTGCGTTGGTTCATACAGTTGGAGCCGCTTCGATAATTTTTGCTTCGGTTTCAGCAGAAAGTTCTTAGCGTACCGAATCGAGCTCAACGGGACACTACCGATTTCGTTCGGCCGTGGCAGTATCCGACGAAATTTATCTCGAGAAGATCAAGTTTCCCCAACGTTGGTCTCTCAATTTTCCCGGGCCCATAGGCTGCTTGGCAACTCGACTTGCCCCAAGAGCGCATCAATGCTCGAGATTTCATCCGCCGAAAAATCGGTCGTCTGCAAAGCTTGGCAGTTTTCGACAATCTGCTCGGGACGACTGGCACCACAAAGGACACTGGTGACCTCTTCCAATCGCAATATCCAGGCGATCGCCATTTGGGCCAAAGTTTGTGACCGGTTGGCGGCGATATCGGCCAAGGCTCGCACTACCTGCAGGGTCGATTCGGAAAGGTCTTCCGGTCGGAGGAATTGCGATGCGTAATTGGCACGCGAATCCTCGGGAACCTGAGCCAGATACTTATTGGTGAGCAATCCTTGATAGAGTGGGCAGAAGGCTATGATTCCCATGCCGGCCTGCTGGCAGGATTTTACCAGCCGATTTTCGATCCAGCGATTGAACATTGAGTAGTTCGGTTGATGGATCAGGATGCGGTGCCAGCCACGTTCCTGGCATATGCCGACCGCCTGTTCCGTTTGGTCGGATGTGTAACTGCTGATACCGCAGTAGAGAGCTTTCCCTTGCTCAATCGCTGTATTGAGTGCCCCCAGCGTCTCCTCCAGGGGCGTGTCCGGGTCAAACCGGTGACTGTAAAAGATGTCCACGTAATCCAGTTGCAGACGCTTCAGTGATTGGTCGAGACTGGCCAGCATGTATTTCCGGGATCCCCATTCGCCGTACGGGCCTTCCCACATGATGTAGCCCGCCTTGCTGGAGATGATTAACTCGTCGCGTGGCAGGTCTTTCAGGATTTTCCCGACGTTCGTCTCGGCACTGCCAAAAGGTGGGCCGTAATTGTTGGCCAGGTCGAGATGCGTGATCCCTTGGTCAAAAGCAGTGTGGATCATCTCCCGCTGCAAATCGGTAGGTGTTGGCCCTCCAAAATTGTGCCAGCAGCCGAGACTGATCTCCGGCAGTTTCAACCCGGAGCGACCGCACCGTCGGTATTTCATCCGGCCGTCATACCGGTTTTCGTCTGGTTGATAATTGCTCATCGAATTGCGCCTGCCGTTTGGGTTGCAAAAGAAAAACGTATTTTGAATCAGAACTTCATCAGCATCATTTTCGACATCCAACGAGCGATGACAACCATGCCAAATGGTGTTCCGATTTGTTGGTCGAGTGACCAGCGGTTAGACTGTTGTTTTACCCATTAATCTGTTTGACCAATTAATTTTTAACCGGGGGCCACAATGACTCGATCCACCATGACCCTGTTTTTGATTGTTTTGCTGCTGCCCGGCTTACCGGAAATGGCTGTAGGGCAATCCGGTGCCGCCCCATCCCCCACGTTCCAGGAATTGCCCGGTTACGCTAATTACCGAAAGATTTCTGCTGCGCGTCGGAAATTGAGCGCTGCCGGCCGCGCCTCCCGAATCAAGTGGAGCGCCGATGGAAAGAGTGTTGGATACTCGGTCGATGGCGAGAAACGGCAATTAAGCTTGGTCGATGGCACGGTGGGTGAATACAACCAGGTCGATCACCAACCGGTTATTGCCCGGCCAAACCGGCGTCGCTCACTCGTTGCTCGAGCCCGCCAGCGAACGGTGGAACCGTCGCCCGATAATCGCTGGCAGGCTGTCTTTCGAGATAACAATCTGTTGATCGAATCGGTGGAAACCAAGCCAGGCAAAGAGGAGAAATTGACGGTGATTCAGGTCACCGACAATGGGAACGAGCGTTTGCGCTACGGCACCTGTTGCTGGGTCTATGGCGAAGAACTTGACCAGCAAGATGCGATGTGGTGGTCGCCCGATGGGACAAAGCTGGTGTTTTACGAAGTCGACGAAGCGGGCATGAAGGATTATTACCTGACTGAGAAGAATGCGGAAGTCTACACGGAATTGCATACGGTGCGTTACCCCAAGGCCGGTTACGACAACCCGAAGGTTCGTTTGTGGGTTTACGATGTGGCGACTCAAGAAAAGTCCGTGCTGCCCATTGCAGGGGAGCCGACGCAGTATCTTTTCAATATTCGCTTTGTTCCCGATTCCCATAAGTTGTTGGTCAGCCGGACTAATCGGCATCAAAACGTGTTGGATATCCTGATGGTCGACTTGGATGGTGGCGACGTGACCACAGTGGTGACCGAGAGGCAACCGGCCTGGCAGAAAAACCGACCGGTAATGCAATTCTTAAAAGATGGCGACCGCTTTGTCTGGGAGACGGAACGGAATGGCTATAAACATTTTGAACTGCGCAACTTGAAGGGAGAAAGAATCAACCCGTTGAGCGAAGTGGGCAATTATCCTTGTGCTTCCATTGTTCAATTGGATGAGGAGGCAGGCTGGTTTTACTACACGGCTTTCAGCGCCTCGAATCCGTATCATCTACAACTGCACCGGGTAGGATTGGATGGCTGTAACCACCAACGGCTCACCTCCTCGCCCTTGCATCATGGCAGTTTTCAGATTTCTCCGGATCATCGATGGGTCGTTTCTGTGCGTGAGAGCGCCGATACGCCGCCGGCTACCGTGGTCTACAATGCGGAGGGCAAAGAATTTGCCGTACTGGCCGAGGGTAGCCACGACGCGGCGGAAAAACTCGGCTTGAGCCCACCTGAGTTATTTCGTTTCCAGGCAGATGATGGAACGGAGATTTTCGGGACGCTCTACAAGCCCGCCCGCTTTGATCCGAACCGGCGATACCCGCTGCTGATAGATGTCTATGGCGGTCCCTCATCCGGCGCGGTGAGCAGTCAGTATCGACCCGGCAACCCGATTTGTGAACTTGGCTACCTGGTCGCCAAGATCGGGAACCGCGGGACCGGCAGTCGGGGCAAGGCCTTCGAAACGGCTGGTTACCAGGCGCTTGGTGGGGTCGATATTCTCGATCAGGCAAACGGCGTCCGATTCCTGTCTGAGCGGCCCTATGTCGATCGGGAACGCGTCGGTATTTTTGGTCATTCTTACGGTGGCTACATGTCAGCCTTGGGGGTCCTCAAGCACCCGGACGTCTTTCACGTGGCGGTGGCTGGGGCACCCGTTACCGATTGGAAACAGTACGACACGATCTACACGGAACGCTACATGCGAACCCCGGAGGAAAACCCGGATGGTTACAAAAATGGCTCCTGCTTGACCTATGCTGACCAGCTTCAGGGTAAGCTTTTGCTGGTCCATGGACTGATTGACGACAACGTACACCCAGCCAATACGTGGGAACTGGCCAAGAAATTGCAGGACGAAAAGAAACGGTTCGACCTGATGATCTACCCGGGATTCAAGCACGGGATTGGTAGTACCTACAATGACCTGCGTTGGGAGTATTTTCACAAACACTTACAACCTCAGGTCAGCCAGCCGCATCCATCTGACGGCTCTTGAAGAATCGAGATTCGTGGTTCTCGGTCAGCTCTCCATTCAGCTTGAGGCTCAGGCCAACATCGAATCCAGCGGTCGGCCGGGTCGGACCAGCGTTTGCATGAAATCGACGACGGGCATTTCGTCCAGGCCTGACCCTTGGGAAAATAAATCGATCACGCTTTGGGCCGTATCCACATCGTACAATTCCCGCGTGGCTTTGTTGAATTTCTCAAACATGATCGGCAATCCCTCTGCCCGTCGAACGCGGTGGCCAACCGGGTATTGAACTTCGACGCGTTCGCTGCAGCTACCATCGTTAAAAAAGACTTGCACGGCGTTCCCGATAGCGCGTTTTTCGAGGTCGTAGTAGTCGCTCGTAAACGACTCGTTCTCGCTCACGACCATTTTTTCCCGCAGGGCATCGATTCGGGGATCAGCAGCTGTTTCATCGGAGTAGTGATCGGCCGTCAAGTCGCCAAAAATCAAGCCGATAGCCACCATGTACTGCAGACAGTGATCTCGATCGGCGTAATTGTTCAAGGGTCCCTGCTTGTCGATGATTCGTACGCCCGGTTCTTGGGTCTCCAGCTCAATTCTCTCAATCTCCTCAAGCCTGCCGACTGTCTGTGCATGCAGTGCGAAGGCGGCTTCGACGGCCGTCTGCGCATGGAACTCGGCGGGGAAAGCGATCTTGAACAGGATGTTTTCCATCACGTAAGCATCGAGTGGGCGGGCCAGTGTGATTGGCTTTCCATCAAACAGAACGTCTTGGAATCCCCACTTCTCGGCCGACAGGGCGGTGGCATAACCCATTTCCCCGGCGCGAACAATCAGGCTGAGCCGTACGGCACGGCTGGTAGCGTCACCCGCCGCCCAGCTCTTGCGCGAGCCGGTGTTGGGTGCGTGACGATAGGTTCGGAGGGCCCCCCCGTCGATCCAGGCGTGGGACAGGCTGTTCATGATTTGCTCGGCGTTTCCACCGAGCATTTGCGTTGCGACCGCCGCGCTGGCCACACGTACCAGTAATACGTGATCGAGACCAACCCGGTTGAACGAATTGTCGATCGCTAGAATTCCTTGAATCTCGTGAGCCTTGATCATCGCCGTAAGAACGTCGCGCACCGTTAACGTTTTTCCTTGCGTGCGAGCCTGGTAGTCAGCGACGGCCAGGATTGCTCCCAGATTGTCCGAGGGGTGTCCCCATTCGGCTGCCAACCATGTGTCGTTGAAGTCCAGCCAGCGGACGAGTGTTCCAATGTCAAAGGCAGCCTTGATCGGGTCGAGTTCGAAATCGGTCCCCGGGACTCGGCAGCCCCCTTCCAAAGGAGCGCCCGGGACCCAGGGGCCTAGCAGGTTACGGCATTGCGGGTAGCCGAGCGCTAGAAATCCGCATCCCAGGCTGTCCATCAGGCAGGCCCGCGCCGTGTCGTAGGCCAGTTCGCTGTTGATTTCATGGGATTCGACGTACTGGGCAATCTCGTGAAACAGGCGATCCATAAATTTTCGTCCTTCCCAAGGTTGGCTCTCGGTTCCTCGATCAATGGGGCATGACCAAGGTTTGGCTTTCGATTGGCGTTTTCTCGTAATGTCGGCAGCTAACGCTCTTGCGTCGGATCCGCAGGTCGTCTTGAGATTTGAGCGTCGGCTTGGATCAGGCGGATTCGATGGCCATGGCCACGGCATTTCCACCTCCCAGGCAGAGGCTGGCCACTCCGCGTTGTCCCCCTGTCCTCCGCAACGCGTGGACCAAGGTGACGAGGACCCGCGCACCGCTGGCGCCAATCGGGTGTCCAAGTGAGATTCCGCCCCCGTAAATATTGACCCGCTCCCGGTCCAGGCCGAGTTCGTTGATGCAGGCTACGGTTTGGCTGGCAAACGCCTCGTTGATTTCATAGAGATCAACTTGCTCCAAACTCCAGCCCGCTTTTTGGACGGCTCCTCGCACCGCGTCTACTGGGGCGATGAACAGGTCCCGCGGCTCGGTGCCGGCAGTGCAACTGGCGACGATTTTGAATTTCCAATCGGCGGACTTTGCCAGTTCCTCATTGACCACCGTCAGGGCGGCTGCACCATCGCTTAGTGTGGACGCGTTGCCCGCCGTGACCGTGCCTTCACGATCAAAAACTGTTCTCAGGCCAGCCAGCCCTTCCTCGGTCGTTTCCGGGCGAGGTCCCTCGTCGATCGAGACGACTGTATCACCCCTCCGACTTTTGACGGTTACTGGCACAATCTCATCATCGAAAACTCCCTGTTCCATGGCCCGGGCGGCGCGTTGTTGACTAAGCAGCGCCAGTTCATCTTGCATCTCGCGAGTCACCTTGAATTCACGGGCCGTATGTTCAGCATGCATTCCCATATGGCAACCCTCGAACGAGCAGGTCAAGCCATCCAGTACCATCGCATCTTGTAGCGGGGAATCTCCCAACTTGACCCCACTTCTAACCCGTGCAAGGTGAGGTGCTGCCGTCATGTTTTCCATTCCGCCTGCCACGATGGCTGCTGCATCCCCACACCGTATCGCCTGGTCGGCAAACATGACGGCCTTCAGGCCCGAACCGCAAACCTTGTTGACCGTAACGGCTGCCACGCTGGATGGGAGCCCAGCTTTCAGAGCTGCTTGACGAGCCGGTGCCTGGCCGACGCCAGCGGAGATCACGTTGCCCATAATCACTTCGTCAATTTGCCCTGTCGCAAGCCCCGACCTTTCAACAGCTGCTTCCACGGCCGCTGCGCCGAGATCGGTTGCCGTCAGTGTTTTAAAACCTCCTTGAAAGGAGCCGATAGGGGTCCGGACGGCCGAGACGATAAACGAGTGGGACATGGAAACGCCTGTTGGTTCGTTGGAAAATGGATGCACTTGGCGGAATCTTCTCAGGAAGGATCATCCTAGAATATGGTCGCGGAAAAGAATATAGGACTCGGGTTGCGGGGAAAGTTTCTGTGGGAAGGCAAACTTGTTTCCTTGTGGCCGCGGACCATCGCCGAGCGGGCCGGCTGGAGATCGAAAGCCCGCAATCGCGGGGAAAACGGTTTGCACTTCCAAAGGCCAACCGGCTTTGCCGCACGTTGCTTTGCGGACATATTTGGTGATAATCAGGACAACAAGAAGAGCGGGTGGCTGCCCGCCTTTGCCGGGCGAATAATTGAGTTTGTCTTTCTTAGGACCGGAACAAAAATCATTTTGTATCGATCGTCACGGCTCCGGAGTTCCGCGTTTGATTTCACGACCGTCTAATTTTTGATTTGCTTTCTGCCACGTTCCGGGTGGGGGCAGCGAACAAGGGAATGATTTATGTCCAGCGCTTTAACGGATGTGCAAAAAAAACAGATTCAGCAAGTCGAGGATCTGCTTTTTTCAGGTCCGGAAAAGGAAGGCTTTGTCAAAGACCTCTTTTTCGGCAAGTTTCGCACAGAGTCGATCATTCCTTTCCCTGAATTGCCGGAGTCAAATCAGGTTCGAGGAGATCAGATGGTGGAGCGAGTCAAAGCGTTTTGCCGGGAACAGATTGATCCGGTCGACATTGACGTGGAAGCGAGGATCCCGGATTCGGTTGTCAAAGGATTGGGTGACCTGGGCGTGCTGGGAATGACGATTCCGCCTTTTCACGGTGGTCAAGGATTTTCTCAGACCAACTACTGTCGCGTTATGGAGATCATTGGAGGGCATTGCGCTTCGACCGCTGTTTTTGTCAATGCCCACCACTCGATTGGGCTGCGAGGGCTCGAGCTGTTTGGGACCGAAGAGCAGAAAAAAGAGTGGATGAAGCCGCTTGCCAGTGGTGATAAATTAGCTGCCTTTGCCCTGACTGAGCCGATGGCTGGCTCCGATGCCGGTAATGTCAGGACCCGCGCCGAGCCGACCGAGGATGGTCGCGGTTACAGGATTACGGGTGAAAAGCGGTGGATCACCAATGGTGGAATTGCCGACGTGATTACCCTCATGGCCCGCACTCCGGACGAGGCAGAACCGGACGGCAAGGTTACCGCTTTTCTTGTGACACCGGACATGCCGGGATTTGAAGTGATCGAAGCGCGGATGGAAAAATGTGGGATCCGTGGCACGGCCACCGGCCGTATGAAATTCAATGACATGTTTGTTCCCAAAGAGAACATTCTTGGGCCGGTTGGCAAAGGTCTCAAAGTCGCCTTAACCGTGCTCGATTTTGGTCGCACGACGTTTGGCGCCAGTTGCACGGGAGCTGCCAAGTTTTGCCTCGAGCGGATGGTTTACCGGGCCAATCACCGCCGTCAGTTCACCAAGAAGCTGGGCGAGTTCCAGTTGGTTCAAGACAAGATTGCGCAAGCGGCTGCCGATATATTCGCGATGGAAAGCGCCACCTATCACACTGCGGCTCTCATCGACAGTGGTGCGGATGACTACATGGTAGAAACGGCGATGCTCAAGGTATTTGCCAGTGACCAACTATGGCGCATCACCAACGATTGCCTGCAGATTTGGGGTGGGAAGGGATTCTTTACCGATCAACCTTTTGAAAGAATGATGCGCGATGCCCGCTTGAACCAGATCGGTGAGGGAGCCAACGACGTGTTGCGATGTTTCATCGCGGCAGTCGGATTTCGCCACGTGGGAAAAGACATGGAGGCGATCTCTCGCAATCCGCTGACAGCCTACAAGATGCTGCGGACGCGTCCGGAAATTCCTATTAAGCATGAACATATGAGGTTCCACGCCCGCAATCTGAGTAAACAGATTGCCAGTTTTGCTTGGGCCATCGAGATGGCGTTGATCAAGCATCGCGAGGCTGTCATTGACCAGCAGTATATTCAGGGCAGATTGGGTGATGTGGCGACCGAACTGTACATGGCCTGTTGCGTTTACTCCCGTTTGACGGCCCTGCTGGTCAATGGGACAATTTCTGAAACCGATAAACAACGGGACCTGAAGACCGGGATGCTCTACCTGCGGTTGGCGAACAATCGCAACCAGCGCCGGCTCGAAGATCTCAAGACGAATGTGGATGACGAATCGATCGAAGTTGCCTCGCATTGGCTGCAAGATAATTTCGATGCGGATTGGGTACTCAAGGGGGATGAGGCCGACATCTAGCATCCTTGTAGGGTTCCCTGTAAGTCGCATCTACAGAATGACCCGTATTCGCTTTTAGTTATTTGGGGACGATAAAAAGAATGCCTTGGCAAGAATTGATCGACGAATTTCAAGAATCCAGTGACCTGATCGAGTTGGGAGGTGGCCCCAAGGCAATCGATCGGCAACATGCTAAAGGGCGATTGACGGCGCGGGAACGAATTGCAAAGTTGCTCGATAGCGGCTCCTTCTTTCTCGAGGTTGGTCGTTGGGCCGCTTGGGAGATGTATACCGAGTGGGGGGGGACTTCATCGGCCAGTGTGGTGTGTGGCATGGGGCAAGTTTCGGGCCGCACCGTGATGATCATCGCCAATGATGCAACGACCAAGGCAGGGGCGTTTTTCCCGATGACCTGCAAGAAGGTTTTACGGGCGCAAAAAATAGCGATGCAAAACCGGGTTCCCTTGGTCTACCTCGTAGACTCGGCGGGAGTGTTCCTCCCTTTGCAGGATGAGATTTTTCCGGATGAAGATGATTTCGGCAGGATTTTTCGCAACAATGCCGTGATTTCGGCTCTGGGCATACCTCAGTTAGCCGCCATTATGGGGAATTGTGTGGCTGGGGGTGGGTACCTACCCGTCCTCTGTGACAAGTTGATTATGACCGAGGGTTCTGGTCTGTACTTGGCGGGGCCAGCATTGGTCAAGAGCGCAATCGGGCAGGAGGTTTCCCATGAGGATTTGGGGGGAGCCGGCATGCACGCCAGCGTCAGCGGCACGATCGATTACCGGGAAGCGGATGACGAGGCGGCGATCGACCGACTCCGTTCCCTGATTGAGATGTTGCCGGCCGATTCCGTGGCGGCCCAGTTCGCGCCGGAAGCCGCCAAGGAAGCTTCTCGTGATCAAAAAGAAATCTATGACGTGATCCCGCTGGATCCACAAACGCGGTATGACGTACGCGATTTGATCCGCTTCCTGGTCGATGCAGATTCATTCCAAGAGTACAAAGCGGAATACGGCCAGACGATTGTCTGTGGGCACGCCAGGATCGGTGGCATGCGCGTAGGGTTGGTTGCCAACCAGCGGACGGTTGTTGAATCGGCCCGCGAGGGGATGCAATTTGGTGGGGTGATATACCATGATAGTGCCGACAAGGAAGCTCGTTTTATCATGGATTGCAACCAGACTTGGACTCCCTTGATTTTCCTGCAGGATGTGATGGGTTTCATGGTAGGCCGTGATAGTGAGCAGGCTGGTATCATTCGGGCGGGTGCCAAGGTCGTCAACGTGATTTCGAACAGTCGGGTTCCCAAGATTACCGTGATCACCGGTGGCAGTTACGGTGCCGGCAATTATGCGATGTGCGGTAAGGCATTCGATCCGCGGATGATTTATGCTTGGCCCAATGCACGCTACGCGGTCATGGGTGGAAAACAGGCGGCTTCCACGATTCTCGATATCAATATTGCCGCATTAAAGCGGGCTGGGCAGGAGCCGGACAAGGCCGAGCTGGAGGAACTGAAGCAGAAGGTGACCGCTGCCTACGAGACGTCAACCGATATTCGATACGCGGCCGCCCGCCTGTGGGTGGATGGGATCATTGCACCGTCGGAAACGCGGCAGACCTTGTTGGACTCATTACGGATTGTTTCCCGCTACGCCGAGGATGAGCCTTTTCGTACCGGCGTCCTGCAGGTTTGAGCCGACGTGTGGTTTCGGGAAGGTGGGGAGCGTCAGGGTCTCGGCTTAGGGGAGAATTCGCTCCCCATAGAATGCCCGCCATTCCTGGCATTGTCGGCTGCCGACCTCGAAATCGCGACAGACTAACGGGCGGTATTCGTGGTGTTGGCATTGGCGTGTTTCCATGTCCAACCAAATGCAAGGTCCTTGTAACTGGTCTGTTTTTCCGGCGTGGACTTCCCAGAACGTCTCCAGTTCCTGCCGCAAATGATCCGGTAGATTGTGCCAATAGGACTCACCCGGGTGTCCGTCCAGCAGGTGTTGTCGAATATCGGGATCTTCGGCTCGCTTTTGCAGCGCAGGATCCGCTTCAATTTCTGCTTCGCTAAGCGGAGCGGCCGGCATCATGAATGTGGGGAACCCCATCTGCATGCAGCAGACTCCGCAACCTTGGCAGCTCTCGGCGATTGGCAATCGTGTCATCTCAACTCCCTGCACTGGCCATGATGGAGGCGATCACGGCAACGTCGATGATATCCTCTACCGAGCAGCCTCGCGAAAGGTCCATACAGGGCTGGCGCAGCCCTTGCACCAGGGGGCCCAAAGCCTGGACACCCGCCAAACGTTCCGTGATTTTGTAGGCGATGTTTCCGGATGCAAGGTCGGGAAAAATCAAGACGTTTGCTTCCCCAGCCACGGATGAATTCGGCGCCTTGCGGGCCGCGACATCGGGAACCCAGGCTGCATCGAACTGCAGTTCCCCATCGATATCGAGGTCAGGCGCCAGAGCTTGGGCGAGTGCGGTTGCCTGTACGACTTTGTCGATAATCTCATGGCTGGCACTCCCCTTGGTGGAAAAAGAGAGCAGGGCGACCTTGGGTTTCTCTCCTGTCAGCAGGGCGTGGTTGCGAGCGGCCGCAACGGCGATCTCGGCCAATGCCTGCTTGTCCGGGTCGGGGACCACCCCGCAGTCAGCAAAGGTGACGGCTCGGCCGGGCAGTTGCATCAGGAAAAAACTCGAGACCAGTTGGTTGTTTGCGGCTGTCCCTACACCATACAGGCCAGCTCGGATTACGCTGGCAGTGGCCGCCAGGCTGCCGGCTACCGAACCATCTGCAAAACCGGCGCGCACCAACAACGTGGCGAAAAGAAGGGGGTTGCTGACCATCCCAATGGCCGTATCGAAATCCATCCCTTTCTGTTTGCGGTTTTCGACAAGCTGCTGCGCGGTCCGTTCCATCCATTGTGGATCACTGGTCGATACCGTTTCCACGCCAGGTCGCAACTTGGTTGCCGGATTCGGGTCACAAACTATGGGCAGGCACCATCCGCGTTCGACCAGCGTATTGGCCGCTTCAAGAACACGGGGGTCTTCGCCCTCAGGAAAGATGATGCGGCGTGGTTGCTCACTTGCCCGTTGGCGGAGGGCCGAGATGACTTTTCGATCACTGCCTTCCATGCTTAACCATCACCTTGGAGTGATTTGAGATGGGCATCCAACTGTTCTAATTCATATTCATAACCACCTGAAAGGATCGGAAATCGGCACCACGTTTTCGGGTCGAGGTTTTCGTCATCGAGATGAAAGCTGGGTGCATAACGCTCCCGTTTCCATTGATTCTGACACCAGAGCCTGAAAAACTTGTGGATCCAGGCGGATAATTGAGGCAGGGGATACTGATCGAACTCAGTTCGCAAGTGCTCGAACACGTCGATAGGCATCATTTTGTCTCGAATGGCCAGTCGTTCGATGTGATCAAGTATCTCGTAAGGCATCAGGTCGCCTTCGTCGGTCTGTCTCTCACCCGGGGGGCGTAATTCGGCAGTGGGTTGTTGCTGATTGACACTTCTCAGTTGGGGTATAGGTTCCATTCCACAGGGCCCGACCGTTTCCATCCAGACCAGCCAACGGCGCAAGAATGCCTTGTCAATTCCAGCCAGTGGGCTCAGGCCACCGGAGGTGTCACCGTCCATCGTCGCATAGCCTACCGCCGATTCGCTCCGATTGCTGGTAGACAGTAGCAGGGCTTGATGCAGGTTGGCAATCATCCAGGCACCGGGTGCCCGGGTGCGGGCCTGAATATTTTGCAGGGGAATGTCGTGATCCTGCCAATTGAGTTCGATCCCCAAGGCCGTTGAGACAATGTCTTTGTATTGTTCCACTTGCTGGTCGACGTCCAGTTCCAGGTGCCGGGAATGAACGCCAGCGGCGACCTCGGCTGCGGCCGCTCTCGTTATTTCTGTACTATGGCAGGTGCTTTGGTAAACCGTCGTCAACATCCTCCGGATCAGGCTTTGGACGTCGGGAATCGACTCATTTTCAAGCCCCAGTCGCTGGCATAACGGTTCCAGGCCGAGTTCGGCCGCTGCCAACTGAAAGGCCAGCGATACCAATACGGCCGCTGCCGCTGAATCCGCGCCGCCACTGAGTGAAACCACGAATCCGCGAGAGCCGCTCTTCGACAGGTAGTCGAGAAGGCCCAGGCTCTCGCACCGGGTGAATTCCTCGAATTTGATATCCGGACCCGTTTCCCATGCCGCAACAAGATTGTCCTCGTGGATCAGCTCATCTTTCGGATAATCAAATTCGATTTCGATGATGTCGGACTCGTCCCCATCAACATCCGGCTCGAAGCTACCGGTTCGAGCACGACTCATCCGTGTCGTGTCGATATCGACCTGATGCATCGTGATACTGCTTTGCTGAAAGCTCATGCGAGGGCCCGTGACAAGTAACTTGCCGTTGGACGCAATCATGCTGTCGCCGTCATAGATGGCCCGCCCTGCTTCATTTCCCAATAAATTGGAATAGACGTAAGTCACCTTGAAAGCCCGGCTCCCCTCGGTGACAAAACCGCGTCGCACCTCATGTTTGCCGAAAGCAAAGTGGCTGGCACTCGGGTTGAGAATAATGTCCGCACCACGAGTTGCGTGCTTGGCACCAGGTCGCGAACCAACCCACGCGTCTTCACAGATCTCGAACCCGATCCTGACGCCACCAATGTCAAACAACAGATCACCGATTGGGTAGTCAATTCCACCAATCTCCACTAAACCCTGCACCCCTTCAGGCCAAGGTTTGAACCATCGCGGTTCGTAGTGGATGCCATCGCCGGCTAAATGCTGTTTGGTGACGAAACCGGCGATCCGGCCATTGACCATGACGCAGACCGTGTTGAAAACACCACCGGCATACATCAGCGGTAGACCAACGCAAGCAACCAGTTGGTGGGATTCCGCTACGATCGACTGCAGAAATTCCAGCGCGGTTCGATGCAATCCGGGCGAGTGGAATCCATCCTCACACCCATAGCCCGTAACACAAAGCTCGGGTAAACAAAGGATGGAAACAGACTGCTCCCGCGCCTGGCGAAAAGCGGACAGAATGTTGGCGCGGTTACGATACCAATCCATTGGGGTTTGGTTCAGGACTCCTGCCGCTACGCGGATCAGCTTCATGAAACTAATTGCCTCGCCATGGTGAGAAACCGAAACAGAAAATACCGGGTGTCCTGACCGGCATCGACTGTGGATTAACCAACCCTGCCATCATATCACCCCAATTAGAACCGGCAATCTCAAAGGTGCCGCTGATATTGCAGGAAAATGATTTTGAATTTATTGGTGACTGATTGAGGTTTGCTTAGAATTCAATCAGAATTGGTAGACGTCACCCCGACCCTGTCGTCAGAGGCCGGGTTAGATTTTCAAATCGAATGCCCCAGCTTGGTAGATCATTTGGCCGCACGTGAGCCTATCGTTTTTGAATGTCCCAAGTGCCTCGGCCAGGTAAGTGTGCCCCGGGAGTCCGCGGGTATGCGAGTCCCTTGCCCAGACTGTGAGGTGTCGTTGCTGGTGCCAGGAGCACTTGCGTCGGGAAGTGGATTTGACGATCTCTTCGACGAGCCGGAGGCGGACTCACCTGAGATGGTAGTGGGAACTGGCAAGGTGAGCACAACCCAGTCGGACGCGGAGACGGAGGACCAGTCTCTACAAGTGGAAGGGGATCCGGTTGTCTCTTTCGCCGAGTCCAGCGATGTTCCCAGTCCCGAGGAAGTGGGCGGCAATGAGGAAATTGCTACTGATTCTGGCCTGCCAATTTCGGGGGACGGTGGGCAAGCTGTGGAAGCGGAAACTGCGGAGGAGAGTGGCGAGAGTGATGAATTCGAACTGAAGTTGGCACCGCTGGAAGAGGCAACGTCTGCCGATACGGGCCAAGATCCTTTTGAGGTCGATCCCGATGCACCGCTCAAAATTGAGGGGTTGGAAGCCGTGGGTGATGTCGACCAGGTCTTTGGCCTCAAGTGTGAGGTCTGCGACACACGCATTCATGTCAATCTTGACCAGGTTGATAGTACGGTGCAGTGCCCCGTCTGTTTTTCAAACGTGGCTGTCACGCCGCCGGTTAAGCGGCCAAAGTCGCCATGGGGACAGCCTGAATCAAAAATGGAAGCTGGTGATGAGTTGGCTTCGCAGGACGCTGGGGAGCTCCCTCCCGCTGAGGAAGAGATCAAGCCGGGCTATGGTTTAGAGCCAGTCGATGAGGACCTGTTGAAACCCATTGCCCGCGATGAAGATCAGATTGTCGATCTGGAAATTCTCGACGATGGAGAACAAGGGAAGCCTCTCGAGGCTTCTTACGGCAGTGATTCCTTGCCATCCCACGCGTTGGATGACGAAGACGAGATGCGACTCGAAGACTTGCCCGACGACTCGCCGGCTAAACCGTCAACGGATCGCTTGGCCGGGTTGGGTCATCGCAAATCTGGCGGCGGGGAAGATTTATCCGCGCCTTCCAAGGAGAATGCCGCGAGTTCTTCCGCGAGCGGAGTCGGAGCACGCTGGCGAGAGGAGCCGAGTCGCAAGGTGGTATCACCGAGTCCGCAGGTGGAGTTAGAAGACGGAAGTGGACAAGCCCGAGTTTCGGATGCTTCGTTGGTTTCAGAATTGAGACAGTTGGTCGATTGGCTGTCGAAGGTTGCCAAGAACCCACAACTGATTATTGCGACTTTGGTCAGCCTCGTTCTGTTCACGATCGGTTATTCGTTTTTTGACCTTTTCTACGGTTCGCTGGGGGATAAGGAAGCGGGAGTTGAGGCCAGTATCGTAGGCATGATTGGTTACGGGTTTCTCGGTGGTCTGTTCTGGCTGCCAGGAGTTGTGTTCTTCTCGATTACGTTTTCGGTGTTGCTGCGTGATACGGCGGAAGGTGATGCGGAGATGGACCAATGGCCTGACTTGGCGTTCTCTGAGTGGTTCGTCGCTTTCGCCTTCACAGCGGTCAGCTTTTGGGCCGCGTCCCTACCCGGTCTGTTCTTTGGTAGTGTGCTCATGTTTTCGGCTCAGACGATCCTCGGTTTTTTGATTTTCGTCCCGTTTTTCGTTTTTCTGATCATTCCCGTCTGTCTGGTCAGTGCCCTGTACAATGAGTCGGTGGTGAACATTTTTTCGATCGATATCATCAAATCGTTTTCCGATAGATCGGCGAAGTGGTGGCAACTGTACCAGCTTGTACTTTTGTTACTCCTGTTTTTCCTCGTGGGCACATTGGTCCTATATCTGCCGACGATAGTATTCAGCTTCGTGGGTGCTGTTATCCAGGTGGTTACCGCCTTAGGTCTAGCCGCCGCCGTTGGGTTGCATGCCGGAAGGCTGTTCAACCAAATGAAATAGTTTGCAGGATTCCGTTGTCGGGGAAAGTGGAAACGAAAACGATAGGTATACGGTGTTTTCCTTCTTTTCACCCAGTAGGCCATGAATGTTTCACCCACAGGGACCCACGTTTTTTGAGTTGGCGCGGCAGGCGCTCTCATCAACGGAGCGAGGATATGATCTGTTGGGTCCCAAGTTTGATCTTACTCCGTTTCGAACACCCCCACTTTTTTTTGAAGCTTTCAAGAAACGATTGCTGGAAGAAGTAGATGTTGCCACCTTTAATAATGTCCTGGACATCTGTTGTGGGACCGGCGCAGCGATGCAGGAGTTAGCCCCCCTTTGCCAAGGTTGCTTAGTCGGAATTGATCGTAGCCAGGGAATGTTACGGCAAGCCGCCAAAAATCTGAATGCGATCGAGGGGCGGTTTAAATTGGTTCGAGGAAATGCCTTTCAGATGCCGTTTCAGTCGAAATTTGACTTGGCTGTCTCGTTCGGAGCTTTTGGTCACGTGCGGCCACGTCAGGAGGCCCTGTTCATTGCCGAAATTTATCGCGTTCTTGCTACCGGTGGCCGTTTTGCTTTCATTACCCATCGGATGCCATCACGATTCTCTCCCACGTATTACCTCGCCCGAGGGTTTAACATCGCCATGCACATTCGCAACTGGTTGATTCGCCCCCCCTTTATCATGTACTATCTGACGTTTTTATGGCCTGATATCGAGTCTAAACTCGTACAGGCGGGATTTGCGGTCCACTCCAAGCCACTATTTTCCGAACCGTCCAATCGCTCATTGTTTCAATTTGTTATTGCTGAAAAATAAGCATGAATCCAAGTCGCCCCCTGTCAAAAAACGCTCTAAGAAGCGTGGTCGATTACCTGTCCCGCGCCCTGGTAGCCGGTTTGTTAATGATGTGGGCGACCATGAATTGTGTTAACAACATGGTCGACTTGATGCAGGGGACACCTGACAGGAACTGGTTATTGGCGGGCCTGTTTTCAATTTTTACCGTCGTGGTTTCTTTTGCCTTGGGGGTTTGGATCGTGATCAGGCTGATGAATCTAGGCGAGAATCGAAAGAAAACTGGTTGAGCCTCTTTGCTCGTTTTCTCGCAACCTCGCTTTTGAGTGACTTAAGTTTTACTTTTAAGGTTGGCTTTGATACGCCGAATGGCTTCTTCTGTGTTTTCCAGATTGCTGAATGCACTCAGGCGGAAATACCCTTCTCCCGCCGCGCCAAACCCGCTGCCCGGAGTTCCCACGATCTGTGACTCTTGAAGAAGTTGGTCGAAGAAATCCCAGCTCGTCATGTTGCCTGGAGTCTTGAGCCAAACGTACGGCGCGTTTCGACCGCCGTAGACCTGTAGTCCGGCCTCGCTAAGCCCCTCTCGCAGAAGGCGGGCATTATTCATGTAAAAACGAATCAGCTCGTCAATCTGCTGTTTGCCTTCCGGGCTGAAGGCGGCGGCTGCTCCCCGCTGAACGGGATAGGAAACCCCGTTGAACTTTGTGCAGTGACGACGGTTCCAAATCGGATGCAAAGGCTGCGGTGAACCGTCGGCCCGATAGCCAATCAATTTTTTTGGAACGACTGTATAGGCGCAGCGAATGCCTGTGAACCCGGCGTTTTTACTGAAGCTCCGCAACTCAACGGCGACTTCCTGAGCACCGTCGACCTCGTAGATAGAGCGAGGAATGTTTGGATCGGAAACAAATGCCTCGTAGGCGGCATCGAAAAAGATTATTGCACGATTTTCCTTGGCGTAATCCACCCACTCTTGCAGCATTTCCCGTGTGGCGACAGTTCCGGTCGGATTGTTGGGATAGCAAAGGTAGATGAGGTCTACCGGTTCATTGGGCAGCTCAGGTCGAAAATCGTTTTCGGCGTGGACAGGAAGGTAGACTAGCCCAGGGTACTGACCGTCACTGTTAGGGTGCCCCGTCCGTCCCACCATGACATTTGTGTCGACGTAAACGGGGTAGACCGGATCGAGTACCGCGACCTTGTTGTCATTGCCGAAAATATCTAGCAGGTTTCCGCTGTCGCATTTGGAACCGTCTGAAACAAAAATTTCATCCGACTCGATCTCGATCCCTCGCTCCCGAAAGCAGTTGTCTCGGATAGCATCCCGTAGAAAAAGATGACCTTGCTCAGGACCGTAGCCGCGAAAAGTTTCGGCGGATGCCATTTCATCGACGGCGGTATGCATCGCCTCGATGATGGCCGCAGGCAGTGGCTGAGTGACATCACCGATGCCCATCTTGATGACGTTCGCATCCGGGTTGGATTGGCTGTACTCGGTAACTCTTCGAGCAATTTCCGGAAAAAGGTAGCCTGCCTGGAGTTTCAGGTAGTGCTCGTTGACGGTGACCATAGCTGTTCCTGGAGCGGTGATGACTTCATTGGTGCGTGATTGAAAAACGGCTGGCAGTTTGCGTCCATTCGGCAGACGGATAATCTGGTCACCGCTGGGAACCGTATTTTAAAGAACCGTTGAAAAAAATCTACCGACGAATGTCAGAGTAGCATGGTGAATAGAATGCAAGTAACCAGCCCATTGTTCATGGCATGCATGACCATCGGTGCAATGAGTGAACTTCGCCACTGACGGGTGAGTGAAAAACCGACGGCCAATGTGGTCAGTAGGGGAATGCCGACGATACCTTGGGGATGGATGGCAGCGAAGATCAGGCTGTTGACCAAGGCTGCAAACGCGATGCTTGGAATGCGACGCCAACGGTCGGTCGCATCGCGCAGGTGGCGATAAAAAACACCGCGAAACATGGTTTCTTCGATGATCGGTGCTGCAATGCAAGCGGTAACGAAGACGATTAGCCAAGTCGTGATATCTCCCGAAGCAATTTCTTCCTGAATCGGGTGGCCTCCCTGAGTACCTCCCGCGAATTCGTTGGTCGGTTGGTTGGCAGATTGCATCATCGTGAGAAGGGCGGCCAGGATGACTGAAATAACCGCAGCGCACAGAAGGAACGGTAGTAGCGCAGTATAGGCCAACATACCGACCACGACTTCCTTAAACGGATTGCCCAATTTTAGACCGATGTCTTCGCGGACCTCGGCGAATGAAATGCCTCGGATAACGGGCCAAGCCAGAACAACCAGGGATAGGAAGAAGGCAACCGGCATTAATAATTGCCCGATGACGGGGTCGGTAATCCACTCGGCCGCCATTCCTGATAGCAGTTGGAGTACGACGAACAACACCATCCAAAGGGCAAATGTTTGCAGATAGATCGAACCGCGCTGAGCCTCGCCGTGCATTTTTGAGACCAGATTGCCTGTTACTGCCAGGAAGAAGAAGACGGCCAGGCTGACCACCCCTGTGAGAAGCATGCCTAAACCTAACAGGACGACACCGACCAAGATAAATAACAGCCGCGTGGCTCCATCCAGTATTTCCCGGCGCATTCTTTCATGAGGCGTTCCCTTGGGAACCAGGATTAGCTCACCGCACCAGCCTAGTTTTGAGGAGAGAAAATCACGGTCTTCGTTGGGAATGATGGAAGAATCAAGCTCTCCGGCGTCATAGGATTCCAGCAATCTCCCGATAATTTCACGCAATCGTGTTTGATCCTCGGATAATTCATAATTGGCTGCTTTCACCGCCTGATCGATCGCTTTCAGTTTTTCGAGGGCCAATTCAGCTGAATCGAGTTCGTTCACCAAAATCGCGTAGCAGTACCGTTGTTCTACGGGACCACTATTGAGCGGTTCCACTTGGCTGTTGGACTTCGTCTCCATACTTGAATCGATTTGGGATTGGCCAACCACGACTTGTCCCGTCAGGTTGACCTCCATCAATTCGGCCGCTGAAATCTCTTTGGGTTCCGTGGGCAGGTAGAGCTGGCTATACAGGACGTTGCTAAACAGGAAAGCGACGATCCCAAGGATGACCACCCAGCAGAGGATAGATGTCAGGCAGCCCCCCTGGGGCTTGCCCGATGGCTCGGGGACGCTGATCGCTTGATGTTCGGTCGGTCTCGTTTCTTCCGACATAGGTTTCTACCCGTTGCAAACTGGAAATCGCTTTTGAATTGGATGAAGGTACCCACTCGATCCATCATAACCGGACCGTTCGTCGGTCCATAGCGCTGAACGGAGTGATTCGACGATCCGTTCAGCTGTTTGCCAGGAAATCGGTTTCCTGGCCGACCCGCCCATCAAGTCATGGGCGAAATGGTTGGTCAGTCTGACGCGAGCAGTTGGCGGGTTTTGGCAAAGATTTCATCCAGCATTTCTTCTGTCAAACGGCCTGTGAATGTATTTTGCTGGCTTGGATGGTAGGAGCCGATCAGCCAGCGACGCTTGCGACGGCGAGGAATTTTGAGTTCGAAAATCGCTCCATGGGCGAAGGTGGGGAGCGGACCGGACGACCATCCTTGGTGGCTTGCGTACCGAGCGATAGCCTTCCAGGCCAAACCTCCCAGTGCCAAGTAAGCACGGGGCTTCAATAAACGGATGGTCTGGTCCAGAAAGGGCTCGCATTGAGAGATTTCTGCGGTTGTCGGCTTGTTGTCTGGTGGAGCACAATGACAGACCGCCGTGATGGCGCAATCGGAAAGTCGCAAGCCGTCCGACAACGACGTCGACTCAGACTGGTTGCAAAAGCCGGATCTGTGCAACGCCCGGAAAAGCCAGTCGCCGCTCCTATCGCCGGTAAACATTCGCCCTGTCCGGTTGGCACCATGAGCACCGGGCGCGAGACCGACGATCAGGAGAGAGGCGCGGCTGGGGCCCATGTTGGGTACCGGTCGCCCCCAATATTCCTCGTCGATATAAGCCCGACGTTTGACAGCGGCAATCTGTCGGCAGTGTTCCCGCAGCCGCTGGCAAGCTCCACACGAGCTAATTTGCTGATTCAATTTTTGCCAACTGGTGGTCACGCGATCTTCTAGCTTTCATCTGGATCTTGCCGCGCGGCTGGATCGTCTTCGGTTGATCGTTCCACAGTGGACTCACGACTTTCCGCATGCTGCATCTCTTCCACTCTTGATTCGGCCGCAGCAATATATTTCCGCTTGACGAATCGGTAACGAATCTCCACCAAGGCTACCAAGCCGACGAGCGCGAGAACACCGACCACTTTCAGCCAGACGTTGTCGGGTGTGATGTACTGGTTGATCTGTTTTGCAAAAAGGTACATGATGCCGTTGCCAATGAAACTCCCAATCAGAATACCCAGCACCGTCATGTAGCGGCTAAGTCCCAGTAGTCGTCCGAAGATGGAACCACCGATGCTGCCGGTTGTCGAAGTCGGGAAGATAACAAAGACGACCAAACCGAAGAATGCGACCCGTTTGACCCAGGGTTGCGCGTTCAGTAGAAACCTACCGTCCCATACCAACATGGCAACTTTGGGGCCCACGTACGGGATCCGAAAAAGAAAACCCATGTGAAATGTCACGAACAGGGCTACCATGAAATCGAGGTAGGTCACGAGGCCAAACAAGACGGCCGGTGAGAGGGCGATCTGATAGGTGTCCTGAGCGTTGGAGTCCAAGCCACATAAGATGATCAATCGACCAAACACGAAAAACGTCATGAAGGCATGGCCGATGAGTTTCCGAGAGAAGCTCCAACTGTCAGTAAACCCGAAGAAAAGTATCAAGCCTATCGAGACAACGAACGGAGCGAGCAGTGTGACCAGCCAGATGATGGGAAATCTGCGGCGAAAGGAAAGTTCAAAATCAGTGAACGATCGCAACAGTTGCTGGTGGAGCGCTTCCGGATTGTCGGCTGTCGAAAATTGTTCCATGAAAGCGCGGTGCCAAGCTGGCGATACAGTCTGTTTTCGTGGGATTCGCTATGTTCTGGCTAGCCACCAGGGATGAACTTGGACTGTCCAAATTCGGCAAGCAGCCAAGTTGGCCAGCCCGGTTAACAGGAGAGGTTTTGGATCGGGTTGACGATCTAAAACGTTCCTGTGCTGTCTCAGTTGCGGGAGCATGGCACTGGGCCAAACGATGGACCCGTGAGCGGGTCTCGAACTCACAAACTGGATCTGGTGTGCCGATTTTCATAGAGTTTACCCGTCTTGCAGCAAATTTGTATGCCTGTTTCGCGCGAAACGTGACAATGCCCGACAAGTGGTTTGAAATTAGAAGAAAAGGCGGGATTCTGAGGACTTTCCGGGCTGCTTCAGGCATTTTTTCCGCCCGTGGCGGACGGGCGTTTTGCGAGCGCCAGACGTCGTGTGCGGAGGACTTGACCTTCTGTCGCAAAATTGCCCGCGCCATGGAAGGTATTTATCTGCCAGGCGATTGGTAAAACGGTTGGATGATTGCCTTGCACAAGAGAAACGGTTGCCACTCTCGCTGCACTCAACTCGCCGCGCTCGACCAGATTTTCCACCACTGTTTTTTGGCAGCGCCTTTGGAGCTGAACCCCCAAGGGTGACCGTTGGTGCCGATCGATCCTTGCATCTTGGCATACTCAAACTTGGCCCCCAAGATTTTGCCGTCGGTCATGATCGAATTTCTCAGATCGGCGCGGTGGAAGTCAGCGTTGGCCATGTCCGCGCCAAACAGGTTGGCCCCGACGAGACTGGCACTGGTGAAATTACTACGGACTTCTGCAAAGAAAAAATCTGCCCCATCAAAGTTACCACCCGAGAAGTCCGCGCCGTTGATTTTTGCGTGTCGGAACTTGCAGCCCTTCGCATTGACCTGAATCAGAACTGACACATCCAGTACACTATCGCTCAGATCGGCGTGCGACATATTTGCGTTGGTGAAATTCGTGCGTTGCCCAACGCAATTAAGCATCTTGGTGTTTGAGAGATTGGCCGTTTGAAGGTCGGCTTCTGTTAAACTGCAGCCACTGAAATAACTGCCGCTGAGGTCCTGGTTCCGCAGGTCAGCACCGCGGAGATCCACGCATTTCAGATGGACGCCTCTTAAAGTGTCTGACTCTACGGAGTGTAATACTTTGCCAGTCAACTTATGCTTGATCTCGAACATAATGCACCTTCGCTATACTCGATGAAGAAGATTGAAGTCCGTCATCGATTTCACTGCCATCGCAATGGCATCGGAAAAAGTAATTACGTCTGCACGTTGTAAGGTCTATCAAGAAAAACAGGACTTTGGACGATGATCAAATACCGTCCTGAGCCTGCTGGGTTCGTTGAATCGGAGGGTGTGAGGAAGGGTTGGCGAGACTCGCCGGTTATTAAATCAAGATGATGGCAAAAAGTTTCGCAAGGAAACAGGAAATGCAAAAAGTTAATCGTTATTGGGCAGCGTAGCGTAATTTCATGGCGAACGCAAAATTTCTTTTTTGTATGGCATTCCACTTAAAGACCGAAAAGTAGCCTTTTCAGAGGGCAGTAGCTTCGGTTTTCAAGTTATTTGATGTTGGTCGTTTCGTCTTGGGCAAGGTCTGGCAGGCCGCGGAAGTCCGATAGGTTGACCTGCGGGTAGTTCATCCAGCATCGTTTGGCCAATTCGATCCTTTCGCGGTCTCTGTCGGACAGGTTCATGTTCAGAGTGTGCTCTGTTTTGGCTTTCATTGGGCGCTGGAAAACGTCATTGGCCCCAACGCTAAAACTAACCGTGCGGGGGATCCAGCCGTACTTTTTGATGATCTGGTTGAATTTCATCCTGGCAAACGGCGGAAACCTTTGCGGGTCGGTTGCGCCAAGCATCGTGTAATGGTCCAGGAAATCGTGATAGGCAGGTAAAATCGTTGAATCGCTAGGGTGGTTGCCCGTGAGTTGATATCGAATCAGATCCGATTTGGCCTCGACGACTCCAGAGGTGATGTCATAGTCTTCTGCGAACTGGATATCGGCCATGAAGCGAACGGTCTCATTTTGCATTGCCTCTTTTCGCATCTCTTCCAGTAACTTAATCAATTGAGGCCGCTCGAGCTCACACCGGACTTTGCGTTGCATATCGAGCAGGACGAATTTCTTTTCTGTTCGATGGAAAATGGTTATCTGGACCGGTTCCGGCATCGGCGAGGTGGACATGACAAAGTCGTAGACCACGGAATCGGAAAATACAGTCACGTTTCGCGAGCTCGATTTACTGGAAGCATCCAGGTAGAGTTCAGTGTCAATCCGAAATTCCTGGCTGAGTAATAATGGAGTGGTGGCCAATGCCAATAGCAGGGAGTACGCGAATTTGTATCCGATAGGTTTTGACATGAACCAACTATCCGTACGAGCAGGAAGGGGTATCGCCTGAGGCGGTTTAACGGTTGAATGCGCGACGCAAATTAGAGGCTATCGCGCTGACCGTCTAGGCGTTTTTACTGCTGCTACCAAGTATGGTTGCGACTGAATTGCTAGCATTTGCTTTGAGAAGAAATGACGGAAGGCAAGAGGCGTTGCAGCTCGTCAGGTACGCCTGGCCCGCAGCCACCTTAAGTGTGGATCGCTCGCCCATCGACTGCCATCGCCGCTTCTTGCATGATTTCCGATAGCGTCGGATGGGCATGACAGCAACGGGCCAGATCTTCGCTGGAGGCTCCGAAAGACATGGCCACTGCTGCTTCGGCGATCAAATCACCTGCCCGAGCTCCAATCGCATGAACGCCCAGGATGCGGTCGGTATCTCGATCGGCCAGGATTTTGATTTTTCCCTCGGCTGCCCCTAAGGCACGGGCCCTTCCATTTGCACCGAATGGGCAAACTCCTTTATTGTAGCTCTGCCCTTCCTCTTTCAGCTGTTCCTCAGTTTTTCCCACCGATGCGATTTCGGGGTCCGTGTAGACAATGGCTGGAATTGCGTTGTAATCAACATGCCCATAGCCCGTGACGATTTTCTCAACACAGGCAATCCCCTCTTCCGAAGCTTTGTGAGCCAACATTGCTCCCCCGATGCAATCTCCCACGGCGAATACCCCGGCGGCTGAAGTTTGGAAGTCTTCATCGACTTCAATGAACCCGCGCGGGTCTGTGGTAATGTTGGCCGATTCCAGCCCAAGCCCTTTCGTGTTGGGGATCCTGCCGGTGGCCATCAGCACCCGGTCGCAATGGATCGGTTCGGCATCGCGACAACGGACCGTACATTCGGAGCCATCATGACTTACCTGTTCGACGAACATCCCCGTGTGGAACTCGATTCCCTGTTTTTCAAATGTCCGTTTAGCCAGTCGCGCGATTTCCCCGTCCAATCCTCCCAGCACATGCTCCATCGCTTCCAGGACGATAACCTCAGCGCCGAGCCGGGCCCATACTGAACCCAGCTCCAACCCGATGTAGCCGCCACCGATCACGACCAGTTTTTTGGGCACCTTTTCGTAGGACAATGCGGTCGTACTGTCTCCTACGAAATGGCCATCGAATTCAACACCGGGCAACATCATGGGTAGACTGCCGGTTGCCAATAAAATTTTATCCGCCTGGATGGTTTCTTCGTCCGTGCCGCTAATTTGAATCGTCATTTCGCCTTGCAGCTGTCCTCGGCCGGTAAACGATTGCACCCCGTTTTTTTTCAGGAGCATTTTGATGCCCCCAGTTAGAGTCTCGACGACCTTTGTCTTGCGTTGCATCATGGCGGCAATGTCGAGTTCCAAGAGGCTGGTCGTGATTCCATGCTCAGCCATGCCGTCGCGGGCTTCTACAAACAGGTGACTCGATTCCAACAGCGCTTTACTGGGAATGCAACCGACTCGTAAGCAGGTTCCGCCCTTCTCTGCATTCTCGTCGATCACGGCCGTTTTGAGTCCGAGTTGAGCTCCGCGAATGGCCGCGACGTATCCTCCCGGGCCGCCTCCGACAACTACGAGGTCAAAATGATTGGGCATCTATCTACCTGGTGAATAAAAACAGGGAAGCCGGCGTTCTGCCAATCGGCTTGCCGTTCATTTCCATTCTAGTTAGGGGCTAGACTTCCAGAAACAACCGAGCCGGCTCTTCCAGAACTTCTTTGATGGTTTTCAGGAATCCAACGGCTTCTCGCCCGTCAATCAAGCGGTGGTCATAAGTTAATGCGATGTACATCATCGGACGTATCACAACCTCGCCATTGACCGCGATCGGCCGTTCCTGGATGGCGTGCAATCCGAGAATGCCGCTCTGTGGAGGGTTGACGATGGGGGTGGACAGAAGGGAACCGTAGACCCCTCCATTGCTGATTGTAAAGGTCCCCCCGGTCAGGTCATCAGGGCCGATCCGGTTCTGCTGGGCCAGTTCGGCATATTGCCCAATCTGTCGTTCGATATCGGCAAAGCTGCGACGTTCAACACTTCGGATGACGGGAACAACCAGTCCTTTTCCGCCCCCGATGGCGATCCCGACATCGTAGTAATTGCGGGATACGACATCCGTTCCGCGAATTTCTGAATTGACGGCTGGGAATCGCTTGAGTCCTTCCACGGCCGCCTTGGTAAAGAACGACATGAAGCCAAGTTTGACTCCATGCTTGGCCAGGAAGGGTTCCTTGTATTTCTTTCGCAACTCCATCACGGGTTGCATGTCGATTTCGTTGAAGGTTGTTAGCAGGGCAGCCGTTTGTTGAGCTTCGACCAGACGGGCCGCAATGGTGCGACGGATCATGCTCATCGGTTTGATGGTTTCATCTCGTACACCGTGAAGGGCGTTCATTTCTTCTTCAAATTCTTCAACGGCGTGGCTCGAGGTCTCTTCTAGAGGTGCAGGTGCAGGTGCAGGTGCAGGTGCAGGGGTGGCGGCACCCGGTTTCAGGCCATTCGATTCGATGTACTGCATAACATCTTCTTTTAGCAAACGCCCCCCAGGTCCGGTCGGCTTGATGGCATCGGCGGAGATCTTGTATTCATTCAAGACCCGTTCGGCGGCCGGCATGATTCGAGTGTCAGATTCTCGGTCCGAGGTTTTGCTTGCTTCATCTGTTGGCGTTTCCGTCGCCGCCGGCTTTTCCCCGGCTTGGACGGTACAGAGGATATCACCGACATTGGCGAATTCACCATCGTCCACTCTGATCTCCTGAAGAATGCCGGCTTCGGGAGACGCCAGCGCCTGCGAAGCTTTCTCGGACTCCAGTTCGACAAGGTCTTCATCTCGATCGACCCAGTCGCCTACTTTTTTCAACCAAGTGGCAACTTGGACTTCCTGGATGGATTCGCCAAAGGCAGGTACTTTGATTTCGAACATGTTCGTTTCCGTTCTGGATATCTGGATGCTTGTTTCCAGCTGTGGGTTCATGACAGAAGTTCCATTCTAATTTGCCCGATGGCCGACGGCGAGAAGCCCGGTTCTCGTCGTTTTTCGCCGGTGGAACGCTCACGCTTTGGCGATTCTGACCAAGGGGGATCCCAATGCTTCCCTCATGAGTTCTTCCTGTTCAATTATATGGGTTTTTTTCGAACCGGTTGAGGGGCTTGCCGATTCGGGGCGACTGATGATCTGCAAGGGCCAGTTTTTGGAAAGTCCAAATTCATCCCACTTTACTTTCATGAAATACCACGCACCCATATTGCTCGGTTCTTCCTGAACCCAATAAGTCGGAGTTCCTTCGGGGTAGCTTTCCAAGATTTCCTGAATCTGCTGATAAGGAAGAGGGTAAAGTTGTTCGAGCCGGATAATCGCAACGTCGGTTCGCTCGGCCTTGGCCCGTTCTTTAAGGAGTTCGACACCGATTTTACCGCTGGCCAGAATGATTCTCTGTGGCGCGTCTTGCTCACCTACGTCTGAATCGCCAATGACGCGCTGAAAGGTGCCAGAGTAGAATTCGTCCAGTTTGGACATGACAAACGGCTCGCGTAAAAGACTCTTGGGAGTCAGGATAATCAGCGGTTTCCGCCAGGGGCGTTTTACCTGTCGTCTCAGAAGGTGAAAGTGCTGGGCGGCGGACGTGGGGTTCACGATCTGGATGTTGTGTTCGGCCGCCAAGGTGAGGAACCGTTCGACCCGAGCGCTGCAGTGTTCAGGCCCAGCTCCTTCAAATCCATGGGGTAAGAGCATCGTCAGACCGCTGAGTCGTGCCCATTTGTCTTCGGCACTGGTGATGAACTGATCGACGATGACTTGTGCGCAATTCCAGAAATCACCGAACTGAGCCTCCCAGCAGACGAGGCTCTCTGGCGCGTCCAGGCTGTAGCCGTATTCAAAGCCGAGGACACTTCCCTCACTCAAGGGGCTGTTGAAGATTTCCACGGGTGCCTGGTCGTCGCTGATGTGTTGCAGCGGTGTGTAGGTTCTGCCCGTCATGTGATCAGCCAGTACAGCATGCCGCTGGCTGAACGTTCCTCGACCGGAATCCTGCCCCGACATGCGTACCCTGTGGCCCTCCACTGCCAATGATCCAAAAGCGGCCAATTCGGCGGTTGCCCAGTCAACCGGGCGTTTTCCTTCGGCCATTTCCTTTCGGGTCTTTAGGATTCGCTCCAATTTCCGGTTGATGTTGAAGTCGGGTGGCAGTTCTGACAACTGTTTGATGACATAGGTCAGTTTGCCCATGGGAACGCCGGTATCGACGTTATCGTCATCCCGTTCCAAGCCGCCGTAAAACCCTTTCCAGTATCCGCCGCCAACCTGTGCGTCGGACGTGAATTCACGGGCCCTTGCCGAGTCGAATTCTTCCTGTAATTCGCGGCGACGAACTTCGGCAATACTGTCGGCCTCGTTTTGCGAGATCTTGTCCATCCTTAGCATTCGCTCCAGGTAGGAATCCCGGATGGTGGGGCGATTGTCGATGACCTTGTACATGCCGGGTTGCGTGAATCGAGGCTCGTCTGACTCGTTATGTCCGAGGCGGCGATAGCAGTACATATCAATCACGACGTCCCGGTGAAATTCATTGCGAAATTCCATCGCTAGACTGACGACTTGTGCCACGGCTTCTGGATCTTCCCCGTTGACGTGGAAAATGGGAATCTGCAACATCTTGGCGACGTCGCTGGCATAAGTCGTTGACCGTCCCAATTCGGGCTCGGTTGTAAAGCCGAGTTGATTGTTGACGATGACGTGAAGTGTGCCGCCCGTGGAGTAAGCGTTCAATTGGCTAAGATTCAATGTCTCCTGGACGATTCCTTCGCCGGCAAACGCAGCGTCGCCGTGGATCAGGATAGTCAGTCCCTTTTCCCGATTAATATCTTGGGCGCGATCCTGTTTGGCTCGACATCTTCCAACGGCGACCGGGTCGACATATTCGAGGTGACTTGGGTTGAAGCAGAGTGACAGATGGACCTCCTTATCGTTCGCCGTTTTCCAGTCACTGCTATAGCCTAAGTGGTAAAGGACATCTCCTCGTCCGCGGCTCAATTCTGGGTCCGGGTCGTCGAAACTCCAAAAAATATTTTGAGCGCGTTTATTTAAGATGTTTGCCAAGACGTTCAGGCGACCTCGGTGGGCCATGCCGATCACGACATCGGTAACCCCGTGTTCCGCCACATGCTCCAAGGTCAGGTCCAGTAGGGGGATGAGGGTCTCGGCTCCTTCCAGTGAAAATGTCTTGGCGCCAACGAATTTTTTTCTGACAAATTCTTCAAAAATTACCGCGTCTGTAAGCCGGGTCAGAATTCGGACCTGGGTTTCGCGAGACAGATCCATCCGATTGCGGGAGGACTCCATTCGCGACTGTAGCCAACTGCGAACACCGTGGTCGTCGATGTGCATAAATTGCACGCCAATCGATCGGCAGTAAGTCTGCCGCAGTTGATCGACAATCTCCTCGAGTGTGCGGAAGTTTTCTCCAAAAATTGTTCTCGCTGAAAACTTTTGTTGGAAGTCACTCTTCAGTAGACCGTAGGAAGCCGGGTTCAACTCTCGATTGGTTTCTCTTGGCCGTCCCAGCGGGTCCACTTTGGCTTCGAGGTGGCCTCGCACACGGAAGCCACGAATTAATTGGTCAACCCGGTCTTGCAGTTGAGCAACCTGGCGTTGTTCCGATTGTTGGCCTACAGCGCGAGGGGATACGACAGGGATTTCACCCGTGTTGTTCTCCTCGGTCGGGTCAAAGTTCTTGAAGTACTCTCGCCATTCCGGTGGAAGTGAGGAGGGATCCTGTTGATAGTCCTCATAGAGGCTATCTATATAAGCACGGCTGTAGACGTTCATTTATGATTTGCGCCAATGTCAAGAATGACGTGCCTTCGTCCATGAAATTTGTCAGAGATACGAACGGTTCCAGGTTCGACATGGGCACGTTGCAGGACAACGGAACGTTGGCAATAACAATGACCAGGAATCCGGTTTTCCGGTCTCACCAACTTATCGAATTGTCACGCCGTTTCCTATCCGAGAACTATTGGAGAATCGGAAATTAATTCCAATTTTCCAAGGCCCAGATGGACAGCCACAGGTCGGTATGTCGCATCACATGGGGAGGCAAAATAGTGCTGGATGGGGACCCTCCCGCCAAAGATCTGTCAACGCGCAGCGCTGGGGGGCATTCGCCGTTTGCAGGGAAAGTGGCTTGTCCCTTGATGCCTTTGGCAGACTAACAGTCTTTCCCCTTAAAATCGAACCAAAATGGTGGATTCTCACCTTGGCAAAACTGGCTGTCCCTTGCAACCGAAGGGGCACTTGAAGAAAATTGAGGTATGAACAAGCGCCAACCATCAAGTCGAGGATTTACCCTGGTTGAGTTGCTGGTAGTAATCGCGATCGTGGGAATTCTGGTCGGGATGTTATTGCCTGCCGTGCAGATGGTGCGCGAAGCCGCAAGGCGCACGCAATGCGGCAATCATCTGCGACAAATCGGCATTGCGGTTCATAATTTTGAATCGATGATGCAGAGGTTTCCTACCAGTTTCGATACAGCGGCGACCGAGACGGTTCGAGGTTCCTGGTCCATTCATGGCAAGATCTTGCCGATGATGGAGCAGGCGAATGCTGCTGACCTGATCGACCTGACAAGGGATTGGCACGATCAGGTAGATAGCGGTGTGCCGCCGCTGGGAGTGCCCGTTTATTCCTGCCCCAGTGATCCGCATGCCGGGTTACGATTCAAGAATGGCCAACCCTACGTTCATTCTACCAATTACGGTTTCAATCTCGGTAGTTGGTTTATTTTTGATCCGGTATCGGGCAAGGCCGGGGATGGCGCCTTTCGCGTTTCCCATGGTACCCGCATGTCGAGCATGGTTGACGGGACCAGTCAAACTCTCATGGCGGCGGAGGTCAAGTCGTTCACGAGTTATATCCGTAACCACTCGTCAATGGACGGAGGTTTACCCGCAGGACCCAGCCATTTTGAATCGGTCGCGCCTGCCGATGTTGAATTGAAATTAGGTGGCGACAAGGCAAACAATAGTGGGCACACAGTCTGGTGTGACGGTCGAGTACACCACTCCGGATTTACCACCGTATACTCTCCCAACACGGAAGTTCGCTACACTTACAACGGCGGAGTTTATGACATTGACTACAATTCGCAACAGGAAGGTCGAGATATGAATCGGCCTACCTACGCTGCGGTGACTTCGCGTAGTTTTCATCCGGGGGGAGTCAATATTGTCCGGATGGACGGATCGGTGGATTTCGTTTCCGAATCGATTGACGTCTCCGTTTGGCGCGCCCTAGGTACGGCCGATGGCCGGGAAATCAATACAATGGTTCCTTGAGAGGAATTTCTGCTCAATCCTGGCCGGTTGCTTGCTGAGACACCTGCCGTCGTGACGTTGGCGAAGTACAATAAGAAACGGACTCGATCATGTTTGTTTTCGAATGATCGGCAAGAATTCATGGGAGTAAGACCAGATGCCGCTCGTTGTTGCCTGCCCCAAATGCAATGCCAAGTTTAAATTGCCAGATCAAATGATTGGCAAGCCGATTCAGTGCAAGGCATGTCAAGCGCGGTTCCAGGTGGGCAAGCCCCGAAAGGCGTTGCCGGACCAATCTGCAGGGAAAGCCGGCACGGCGGTGGCCACCAGCACGATCACTCCAGAGCAGCGTGCTGAAATGGCGAGACTGGGTGTCGATGGCCCTCTCCAATCGCGTCCGGATCTGTTTGCTGGGGGCCCGATTTCACCGGCTGATCCGCTGGCTAACCATGTGGTTCAGGACCCCGGTTTTGCTGGCTCTGCAAACAGAGCCGAAGTCGAAGAAAAGGCGTCGCAGCAAGCAGAGCAAGAAGAGTACTCTGCTGTGTTCGTGAATCCGGCAATTACTGCGCCGAAACAAACTGAGACAAAATCCGATCCCTTGGCCCCATACCTGAATAAGGATGACGGTTTCGGCGAGCCGCTCGACGCCGGAGGTAAAAAGAAATCTCCCCAGGCGGGTTGGTTGAAAGTTGGTTTTCTGCTGCTTTTTTTTCTGCTGGCTTTCGTCCTCTCTTTCACTCTGGACACTATGGTGGTGCCCTTCCTTTTCTTCATGTTTTGTTTTTTCTTGACAGGAGTCGTGGCTTTGGTTTTGGCGGCCAAAGGTTCTATTTGTGTGGCGAAAAATACGAGCAGTCTTCCGTTGGGGATCGTTTCATTTCTGTTTAGCCCCCTTCTCATTTATTTCCTGTTTGCCCACATGAATAAGCCGCATCCGACAAAAGACCTCCTGTTTTCTTTCATCGCCCTCTTGGTGGTTCAGGGAGTCGGTTTCGGGCTGCTGGTGGTTGCCATGCTGGTTTCGGGAATTTCAGACCCCGCCGTTCTGTTCCAGTAGAACGGTGTCGAATGGGTTGGCCGATAATTTTTCGGCGGCCCGTTTCAGCGCCGGGCAGCCCGCTTGGGCTGCGCGTCGACGAGTCAGAAGGTGATGCTGAAACCCTTCGAGCGATCTACCCTGGTCATATAGATTGGCCGTCGATGGGAAAGCCGTTGCTTGGCGGGAGAAGGTTGCCGTGGTGACGGCCTCAGATCGAGACTTCGGAGCGTACCTGATCTGGTTCGCTGGCAATCCATGGGCGATAACGCACCATCTTGACCGTTGATTTCCCCTTCAGTTCGTATGTGATCTGTCGCCATTGGATTTTCTGGGTCAGGGCGGCCCGGAAGCAAGAGACACAGTAGATCAACTGGGCGATCGGTGCCAAAACAACGAACTGAAAAACTCGACTAATGGACAGGCGTCGGAGTTTCTCGCCCCGCAAGCCGATGCAGTGAGCTACGGCGTTTCGGACGACAAAGTAGGAAACGCTGGTAATGAACAGTCCGGCCATCAGGCTGGAGCCCACGACCGTGGCAGAGCTCCAATCCTGGTTCAGCAATGAGAACAGGAAAGCGACCAAGCAGGCGCCCAGCAGTCCAAAAGTCACCATCGCATGCAGGACTGTGTTGACAAATGTTGTTTCGTACATTCGGGACCAGGTTAGCATGCGCGATACGTAGCGATTTACATATTTGAACGTGCAACGGTCGCGATTGACCATGATCAAAGACGGGGAAAAATAAATTGACAGACCAAGTGGTTGTAGAGCCTCTCGAATGGGTCCGTCATCCACGATTGATTTTCGCCAGATTTTTTGCAATTTGGCGCGGCGAACATCCTCCATTCGCATGGCAAACGTACCGGCCCAAGGATTGCTGAGGATGGCGGTCGGAACGAGGGCCCCGGCATTCCACAAGCTTCGCAGTGCCGAACCGATGGACGAAGTTTCCGGTTCATACCATTGGTTTCCGGTTACCACACCGATTTTCTTGTCTTGCAATGGAGCAATCAGCTGGCCCAACCATTTGGAGTGGGGCGTGACATCCGCGTCAATCAGGACCAGGTAGCGTGAATCGTTGCGCAAGCTGTTCAAGCCTTGGAGCAAAGAGCTGCATTTCAGGCCGCATGTTTTGAGCGGTTTGCGCATTTCGTGGATCCTGAAACGATTGTCCACGTCAAATTCGCTCTTGATCTGGTGGACGAGGTTCCATGCGCTGTCACTCTTGTGATCGACGATCAGATGAACTTCGTAATTGTCATATTCCTGGTTGAGTAATTCGATGAGTGTTTTTTTAAGTCCAGGGTCACAGCCTCGGATGGAAAGCATGATCGAGGCCAGCCCAAGGTCTTGGTCCGCGTAGGGCTCAGGCACATGCAATGCCATCTTCGTGCGAAAGTAACAAGCGATCACAAGGTGGACTAACGAGGCCCCGACAAAGAGCGTGGCAATGATGGCAGTGTAGGTGGTCATGGAGTGAAATCAATGGTGAGATGTAAAAAAACAGGATGGGATTGAAAATGGGATCGAGTCGCTCGTAAGACTCATCATCGGTCGGCAGGAGCCGCTGGCTTCCTCATTGTAAATCGAGCGTTTAAAGTTTGGTCAAGAAACAAGAGGGTTGAGGATTTATTTCGATTTTGAGCGGAACAACCTTGTCAACAGATGGGCAAACCGTGGAATATCCAACCAAAACTCACGACTGGTAAAACCGGGCCTTGCGGGCTGGAGGCCATTTTTCCCCAGGAACCAGGTGCTAGTGCTGCCCGATATGAGGTGCCTTCCCCCCGCTAGTTGCTGGTTTTGGCGGGCTTCTGCCCCCGTGGCATAACATTCACGACGACTCTGTTGTGCGTGAGTGTAGTCATGTTCCTGGTGAACTGCGCTCAGTGTTTGACTCAGGTTAATCACCGGAATATTCCTCTGTTTGGCCGTATGGACCATCCAGTTATCCCAATTCCCACGACCCACGGCAAACTTTGGGAGGTCGGAAAAGAGACCTTTGGGAAAGATGAAATAATCTTTGCAAACGATTGTTACCGGTTTCCCCTCGGTCAACAGGCGGTGTTCCAGTTGTTCCACGGATGACTTGTTTTGGAAATCAATCATGTGCTCCACCGGCAGGTCGATTCTTCGTCCGATACCGAGGTATTCGGTAAGACGATTCTGGGAAGCGAGTTGTTCAGAAGTCGTGATGAAATCATCCAGATAGATGATGTCGCAATTGCTGTACATTAAGAGCGGGGCCTGACTGTGTTCCTCGGCCAGTCGAAAGGCCGAACTGAGCAAGGGTGTCCCCTGTTCGTTTGTTTCGACGCCGGGGACGTGGCCGACGCCCAAACGTTGTGCTGCCTCTGCTACGCCGGCATCATCCCCGATCAGTAATATTTCGACCACCGGTTCCAGGCTGCGCCAGCTGCGGATGGCATTTTCCTGAATGATCGAGTTTTTCCCGGTAAATGCTTTAGGGATCGCAAACAGTGTGACCAGTGGTTGAGCATCGAGTTGACCGGCCGGCTGGGAGCTGACGGGCTTTCGCCTTGGGATTATCGGGCTGGGGGCTGTGTTATTCTGATTCCCGATTGAACGGACCTTGCGAAATGTCGTGGTTGCCGATTTGACCAGGTGAACGGCGGCTCGGTTCCAACTGTCTGAGATACGAAAAGGAGGGCGCTCTGGTCGCCAACCGGCCCATGCCGTTTGATCCAACTGTTGGAAGAACAGGTCTCGGTGAGGATGCCGATTGTGGAAATGCCAAGGCTTCCACTCGGTGGTGTAGTGAATGATGGCGGGGTTATCCCGGGCTTCGATGAATTCGGCCGAATCGATCGGACTATGATTTTCATCCGGGTAATCGAACAAATGGGCTCCTTGGTTCCAGCGAGCCGGCAGGGCCCGCCAATGCCCGGCAAAAACTACATTCAACGCGTATTGGTCCCAGCACCAGACATGTTTGCGATTGTCCTGCAAACATTGGAGGAGTCGGTGTTCGATCGATTCGCGGCGCCAGCGGTCGATATTTAAGACCATCACACCGCTGTTGAAATACCAGTCCGCACCCTGCAGGTTTAGCTCCCTCCAGTTGGGGACGGGTGCCAGGGAGGCAAGGTATGGATTGGAGCGGCGATAATTGCAGTTTGCCTCTCGGGCGTCGACGTGAGGGCAGGCGATATCCGGAACGGCCAGGCAGTACTCGTGACCCATTTCCATCTCCCAAAGCAAGGAGAGGTCATCTTGAATCAACAAGTCCGAGTCGAGGTAGATTACGCGATCAATCGTTTCGGGCAGGAGCTTGCCGGCCAGCAATCGGAAATATGCGGTTCGTGTAATGTGATGTGAGGTTGTCAGGCCGTTCAGGATCTTAGGGTCGGGCCGGATAATGTTCAATTGGACAGGGAAACGTGCCAAGGACTCTTTCATCCTCTGCCAGTTCTCCGGCTTGATACCACCATCCATGACGACTACTTGTAAGGAATGACCAGGTCGCAGGTGTTCGGCAGCCGACTGCAGCGTCACCGTCAACGACTTGGCATAGTGGTCATCCGCAGCGCACAGCACCACCGGCACGGAAAGGGATTCCGACGTCAGTGGCATACGGTGAAGCGAGGTGTTCTGGATCAAGATTGCGCGTTCGGTTGATGGGTGTGGGAGCTGCTCTTTTCGATGGAGGATTTACGTGCCTCAGAACGATTTGGTTTTTTCAGTTGAGAAAACATGTCCAATAATTTTTGCCGTGCCCTGACCACAGGTCCGGCGATTGGGTGTTTCTGAATCTGTTCAAATATTTCGTGGGCTTGACCTAATTCGCTCTGCAATTGTCGGATTTCACGATGGAGGTGGTCGATTTCTCGCCGACTGTGTGCGAGTTCCACTTGGACTTCGGTCAGGTTTGCCCGGGAGAACTCAGGCCGATCCGGAAACAGTTCCCCATGCTCAAAACCGATACTATGGGCCAGGATGGACTTGGGGAGAGGCAATATTTGCGATGGAAATTGCAGGTTCTCGGCACGCTCAAGGCATTGGCTCGCTTGCTCCAGCATTGCCTGAATCAATTGGCATAGACGGTCGGTGGCGGATGCCTCCCGATCCTGATAGAGGGCCTCCTGCAGCAGGTATCTTTGCAGGACCTGCTTCGCTTCGTCCGGTTGGGCCAGTTCCTGCAAAACCTGTTCAATGTGGGAGGCGGCGGAAATCGTCCAGGCACTTGCAACGTACTTGGGGGAGTTGGTGTAGTCCAAAATCGCCGTGGGGATGTCCAGCACCTGGGCCTCAAGGGCGGCGGTCGATGGGGTCGAGATCACCGCATCGACACGTTGCAGTACGGAGGATAACTCGACGCCAGACAGGTCACTCAGTTCATTGGGTACATCAAGCGCCTGCTCCAGATTACCCGTCAGTCGCCAACAGACTTCAATGCGTTTACCTGCCAACGTGCGGTTTTCTTCAATCCAGTGTTTGAGATCCCGCAGGCTTTGGAGGACACGCTTCTGTTGATCCTCAGTAAAAGCGGGGCATTTGGCCGTCATAATCAAGATCCGGAAGCGATCCGTTTCAGGAGGGGCCTTCTCTATCTCCTGCAGCACCTCGAAGCGGGGGATCCCGGTGACTTCTACCTTGTCAGCATTCCCCCAGCTGGCAATGACCCTGGCCTGCGAAGCCCCAATACAAGCAACCTTATGGGACAGCACTGGACGCATCGTGTAGGGACAGGCTGGCTCTTCCGGGCTGTTCACCCAAGCATTGTTCCACTCAAGAATTCCATCAACCAAGTACAAGGTGGCTACGTTTTTTTCACTCAGCTGACGGCACGCGTTTCGAAAGCGATCGAAATGCTCGGAGAAAAAGAGGACGAGGTCACCGGGTTGGGCAGCCGTTACGATTTCACTGGGATCGGCCAGTGTGACGGCCATCCGCTCGACTAATGGCGCAGCATGGTGTCCCACTTCTTCCGAGGTTCCGGCAAAAAAGACACGCTGCAACATGGTAAAAAACGAACCTTCCTGGTGGGTAAATCAAATCGCTTGGCAAACGTGTCAAAGGTGGACTTTCGTTCTTAGTTACTTTCAACGACCAATCCGTCATTGCGGGAACACAAACGACGCAATGTCTCTTCATCGGTGGAAACGGAAAGGTTGGTGACGTGACCATCTCCAAAGACGAAATTGACGACCTGCGGATGAGCGCTGCCCCAGACGGGGATGGCCCCCGGGCCAGGCGCCCCAAAATTCCTGGTGCTTGCCAGCAGAAAGCCGTATCCACCAAGACGCATAAAGGTTCCCGGCTCATTTCCGTTGTAGATGCAACCATCTCCCCACCCCCCTGGTTGTTGGAGATAGTCTTCGTTGACTGCTTTTTCACCGAGGAAAACGGTGTTACTCAACCCGTCGCTGACGTCGCGTAATTTGTACCGGCTCTTGGCGCCACGGGTTAGCTTTCCTCCGACGATTGGGTTGAATTGTTCAAAACCGGAGTTGATGACTCCGTCTACAGGTACATCGAAGTTGGCCCAGTCATCGTAAGGGAAATACTGGGAGGTGCCGGCATTTCCGGCGTAGTCACCGACGGCCCCTACCGGCTCGCCGTCCACTTCTCTCAAGCTGACTTCATTGCCGGCTCGTCGGGATGGGCAAAGCATCATCGGCATGGCGGTCTGTAAAATTTCCGGATCTTGGTCGACATATGGTCGGTCCAGTTGCAAACGGTCCTGGAAGTTCTGCATTTCAAGGAAGGGTGTTAGGTAAACCGGCCATGTCAAAAAACGGTCTGCGGCCCGCGCCGGGGGGATCTGTTCATGGACACCTTCATAACTTTGAATCGCCAGACCAAGCTGTTTCAGGTTGTTGACGCAGGAGACCCGACGGGCAGATTCCCGCACCATTTGCACGGCGGGAAGCAGCATCCCGATCAGGATGCCAATGATGGCGATGACGACCAAAAGCTCGACAAGTGTAAAACCGTCTCGGAAATTGTTGGTTTTCGCTCTCATGGTGTTTCAGGACCTGTTGCGGGGAAACCCCGAGGGTGGAATGGAGGGCCGATCAGCGTTTCGGCAGACTGCTATATTTTAGGAAGCGGGGCCAGCGGTGGCGAAAATTACTGTGAAAAAATAGCCCTGAAACGGCCAATCCGCAAACTTTACTTCATTGTTCCGCCGTAAATCTGGCGGGACGGTTCCGGTTAGATCGATCAATCCATTCCAATAATCCGGAATACGCAACTTCAGGAGAAAACTCGGTTTGTGCCAGCTTGGCCGCCAGCGATTGCATCGCACGGATGGAGCTGGCGTCCCGGGCCAGCGAGTTGATCGCCTCACCCATTTCCTCGACCGATTGGACGACCCGGCAAGCCAGTCGGGCTGTCTCTGGCATCCCGTCAAACCCCTGCGTCGTGGTGATGAGGAGTTTCCCGAACCGGAGGGCCTCGGCATTCTTGATTTTCAGCCCCGTGCCGAACTCTACCGGATTGATCAGAACGTCGATTTGGTCATAGAAATCACGGATGGCTCCCACTTTCCCCAGCAGCTGGACACTTTGCAGCAGCGCCGGGGCCAGCGGGCTGGGATCGGTGGAGTCGGCTTCTCTTTCCCCTTGCAGCCATTCGCAGATCCCACCGGCAATTAATAGCTGGCAGAACTCACCATTTTTTCGCAGGACATTGGGCCAGGCTGATTGCAAGAATTTTCGGATGGCCGACCAGTTCGAAAAGTTCTTAGAGCCGATGTAGCCGATACGAAGTTGTTCGATGGAGGTAGGGTCGGTGCCGGTGCCGGCGGCCTGGGCGTTTCCGTCGCAATCTACAGCATGACCGACCGTGATCGTTTCTTTCTCGGGGACCATCTCGCGAAATAGCCGCGCTTCCTGTTCCTGAATCGCCATGATCAGGTCGAACTGCCTTAGAGCCATTGCTTCCTGCTCGCGATCGATCATCAGCCAATGCGGAAAACCGTTGGAAAAAAATTGCTCGGCTCGGCGGTGAAGGATGTCGTGGGTATCGACAACGCAGTTAATCTTGGCTCGCTGTTCGGGTGAAAGCGCTTCCAGCAGGTAACCCATCTTGATGTACTCAAAAATAATCGTATCCGGCTGGAAGCGGTTGACCATTTCCCGAAACCGCTGGATGGCCCATGGCCATCGGAAATCCGCGAGGTCCAGTGAGCGAGGCCCTTCGTTGATCGGCTCGGTATCGGGCTTGGCGGTCAGCCACTGGCGGGCCTGGTTCCACGTTGCATCGGCATACCATTGAATCCGACGAGCCAATTTTTCTGGCGGCTGATCGGAACTGAAGGCCTCGTAATCGACCCAGTTTTCGGCGAGTCGCTTCGATTCCGCATCGGGTGAGCCAATAAAGAAAACCTTTGCTACATGCGGTTCCCGGGCAAGATACCGGTAGAGCGAGGCAATTCTTTGATGCGCGCCATCGGACATCCGCCAAAAGGGGACGTCAGTGGCAAACAGGATGCGGTGAGGCGATTCAGGCATCTCCCCATTGTCCGCGTTTCGCACGTTGAGGAAAGCGTTAAAACGAGGAAAGCGTTAAAACGGCCAAAGCCTTAAAACGAGGAAAGCGTTAAAACGGCCAAATTCGGCCCAGTGCCGTTTTTTGCGCTTGGGTTAGCTGCCGAATTCCCCGCTGGGCCAGCTTGAGTAGGGTTTGAAGCTCGGTTTCACTGAATGTCGCTTCCTCACCCGTTCCCTGTACTTCGACGAATCTTCCCTTGCCGGTCATGACCACGTTCATGTCCACGTCGGCTGCGAAATCCATTTCGTAATCGAGATCGAGTACGGCAGTCCCGTCGACAAGGCCGACGCTGACGGCGGCCAAGCTATCACGCAGGGGGTAGCGGTCGCCCTTGGGCAGTGACTTGCGGATGGTATATAAGGCGTCAATCAGGGCAATGGTTGCCCCGGTAATGCTGGCTGTCCGAGTTCCGCCGTCGGCCTGTAATACGTCACAATCCACCGTGATCTGTCTGGGTCCCAGTGCCTCGAGGTCGGTGATTGCGCGGAGGCTTCTCCCAATCAATCTTTGGA
This sequence comes from Planctomycetota bacterium, assembly GCA_036338455.1. GTDB lineage: Bacteria > Planctomycetota > Planctomycetia > Pirellulales > Pirellulaceae > Mariniblastus. Next base: position 7,072 of record JAYZCF010000155.1, on the reverse strand, counting down.
TTTCGGTGGTCCGCCCGTCGACCTTGTTCCGATCACGGCGTTTGCGAGGGTTCGTACTGCCGGGCAACATGTTGTATTCGGCCGTGATCCAGCCCTTTTCCGAATCGGCCATCCAGGGCGGGACCTGGTCATCAATACTGGCCGTGCAGAGAACCACCGTACCGCCACATTGATACAGGACGCTTCCCGGCGTTTGGGAAGTAAATTTTCTCTTGATTTTGACAGGCCGGAGTTCGTTTTTTTTTCGTTTCATGGGTATGCGTTGATCGATATGTTTTTGGGGATTCGAGAGGGATTCTAAACGAAGTGCCGTTTAAGGGGCGCGATTGGCTTCGGTAAGCAGCCAAACCACCAAGCCTTTTTGGGCATGGAGTCGGTTCTCAGCTTGCTGTATCACCGCGCTGGCTCGACTGTCGATTACCTCGGCTGTTACCTCCTCACCCCTCCGGGCAGGCAGGCAGTGCAGAAAACGGGCGCCGACAGCGGCCCGGGCCATCAATTCGCGGTTGACCTGGTAGTCGGCTAGGTCAGCGATTCGTTGTTCGGATTCTGATTCCTGCCCCATACTGGTCCACACATCGGTGTAGATGATATTGGCACCTTCCACGGCGGCCTCCAGATCGGTCGTCTGTTGCAGCGGGGTATCCTGACTGACTGATTTCAATTGGGCCAGTGTTTCATCGGGGAATTGATAACCGTCGGGAGCGGCAATGGTCATGGGTACATCGAGCTGCTGACAGGCCAAAGCTAGACTGAAGGCAACATTATTGGCGTCACCAACATAGGTTACCTTGGCATTTTCCAAGGACCCCAACAGTTCTTCAATCGTGAGAATATCCGCCAACGCCTGGCAGGGGTGGCAGTAATCGGTCAAGCCGTTGATGATTGGACAGCGACTGTACTTCGTGGCGGCGACAACATCTTCATGTTGTTTGGCCCGGATCACGAGACAGTCCAAGTAGCTGGTCATGATCGGAATGAAGTCCTGGATCGGTTCCCGCGTTCCCCAGCCGACATCAGAACCGAGGAACAGGCTGGATCCACCCGCATGGCGAATCAGTGTTTCAAAACTGACTCTTGTTCGCATGGAAGGTTTCTCGAAAAGCAGGCCCAGTACCTGTCGTTCCAAGCTGGGTGGCCGGACTCCATCGGCAAATTGTTGTTTCAAAGCCGCCGCGATATCCAGTACTCGGCGTATTTCTTCTGAGCTCAAGTCAAATAAGGAGAGGACGTGTCGCATGTCGGGATTTCAACTTTCTTTGACAATCAGGGTTCCGATTCCGTCCGTGGTAAACGTCTCCAATAGAAGCGAATGTTTTTGTCGCCCGTCAACAATATGAACTTTGCGCACCCCCTGTTTGATCGTATCGAGGCACGCTTCGACTTTGGGTACCATACCGCCTTGAATCGTTCCCTCTTTGATCAAACGTTTAGCTTCCGGGGCTGTGAGTGAGGAAATAGTGCTGTCCGGGTCGTTCGGGTCGGCCAAAACTCCGTTGACATCGCTTAGCATCACCAGTTTATCAGCGCCTAACTGCTGGGCCACGACCATCGCCGCAGTGTCTGCGTTTACGTTCAGTTTCTGGCCATCCTCTGTTTTGCACATGGAGGGAATAAACGGCACCTGGCCGGCATGGCAGAGGTTGTCGATCACCAATCGATCGACTTTGGTTACATGCCCCACGTGACCCAGGTCAAGCCGATTTCCCTCGACATCTTTGAGGTCGAGTGGCTGACCTGTCAGGACGGGAGTCGACTCGAAGTTGAGCGTCATTGCACGACCGCCAACTTTTTCGAATTCATTGGCCAGGAATTCGTTGGTTTCTTTGGCCAGGACACGCTCGACAATTTCCAAGGTCGCTTCATCGGTGTAGCGGCGACCTTGGACAAACCGGGTCTGGATACCCTCGTTTTCCATCGCAAGTGAGATGCGTTTGCCCGCTCCGTGGACAATCACAGGTCTCATGCCCACTGTTTCCATAAACAGGATGTCGACCAGAATGTGATGGAGTGAATCCGCGTTTTCTAGGACGCTTCCACCGAGCTTGATGACGGTTGTTTTATCCCGAAATTCTCGGATCCAGTCCAAGGCCTCGATCAGGGTCTTCGCTTTTTCAATTGCCTGGTCAACCAATTTCGTCACACGTCCATCAGGGTGTTAGCCAAAGGCCGATGGGCAAACCGGTTTTGCCTATCAAAAGCGAGCCATCCTAAAACGGGTCCCTCGTCGACGCAATCCTTGGAAACGATTTGCCTCGATAGTTCGTGGCAATTCAACCATTCCATTTCTTAAGCGACGGTCTCTTGAATCGGCTGGTTTTGGTTGCCGCTGATCTTTTGCCACTCTTCAGAGATGATCTCCACGGATTTCCGAATCTGGGATTCGGTGTGAATGGCAGTCATGAAGATGCGAACCCGTGTTTCATCTTCGGGAACAGCTGGATGTAGGATCGGCTGGGCGTTGATGCCCCGCTCGAAGACTGCTTGCGACAATTGCAAAGCCAGCAGGGAGCTGCGGGTCAAGATGGGGATAATCGGCGAGCCGTGACTCATCCCCGTATCGAGGCCGGCCGCCTGGGCCAGTTCAAGGAACAGTTTCGAATTCGCCTGTAATTGTTTGACCCGAGAGTGGTCGTTCTTCATCAGTCGCAAGGCGCCCAGGGCGGCACCGACGTTGGCCGGCGGCGTACCGGCGGCAAATACGTAACCGGGCGTGGTGTACTTGAGGTATTCAATCAGCTCGCTCGAGGCACCAATGAAACCACCACAGGAACCTAGCGACTTGCTAAGCGTACCCATCCAGCATTCGACATCAGAGCGATTGATATTGTAAACCTCTCCCAATCCTCGTCCTGTTTCTCCCAGGGTTCCGATGGAGTGGGCTTCGTCAACGTACAGCCATACCTTGTGTCGCTTTTTGATTTCAACAAACTTCGAAAGGTCCGGGTAATCACCGTCCATGCTGTAAAGTCCCTCGATCGCGATTAGTACTCGACGGTACTCGTGACGAATCTCGGTCAGGATTTTGTCCAGTTCTTCCCAGTTGTTGTGTTCGAAGGGGCGACGGCGTGCGCCGGAAAGTTCAGCTCCTTGAATGATGCTGTTATGGGCCAGGCTGTCGTGGACAATCAGGTCGCCCGGGCCGACCAGATGGCCAATCACGGATTCATTGCAGGCGTGACCACCGGGAAAGGTGATGACATCTTCGACGCCGAGAAACTCTGCCAGTTCCTTCTCCAACACCTTGTGAATGGTTTTTTCGCCCGAAACAATTCGGCTCGCCGATACGCTGGTTCCAAAATTATCGATGGCGCCCTTGGCTGACGAGCATACATCTTCATGGCCCGATAAACCGAGGTAGTTGTAGCTGGCAAAGGAAATTAATTCTCGTCCATCGATTTGAGTTGTGTCTCCGATCCGGCCCTCGTGGACACTGAAGAACGGGTTTCTCAGGCCTGTGGACTCGATCATGTCCCGCATTCTTCGCAGACGAATGAACTCGGGCATCTTTTCCAGCTCGTAGTAAGATTCCGGAATCTCACCGGGAGCGGTTTTTGACGGGGTGGCCGACTCGATCGGGCGACTCTGCAACACCGGTTCCGACCCGATATGTTCCTGGATTGCGCTGGAGACTTCTCGGATCGTCTCAATCTCCTGAAGGACTTCGTCCGGGAATCGACCACCAAATGTATTCTCCAGTTCTCGAGCAATCTCTAGCCTTTCCAGAGAATCGAGTCCGAGGTCGACGACGATGTTTGTGTCGAGGTCCATCTGTTTGGCCCGCTCACGAGCGACGGCCCGCACGGCATCCATTACAATCTGGATCAAGTTTGAGTTGAGATTCTCATCGTTCTTTAAAGCGTCGCCGTTCTCCTTTTCCGGCTGGCTGGCGACTGCTGAACCTTCGTCATCATCCCGCGCATTCCATCTTGCCACGGTCAACAAGGTGTCATTCTCGAATTGTTCGCGGCAGGCATGCCGCTGTACTTTACCGCTGGAAGTCTTCGGAATGCTGCTGGAACGGACCAATACCAGGGAATCTGGTGGCAGATCATGTTCGGCGGTGATGGCAGCTCGGATTTTTTCCAGAAGTGGTTCCCACTCGATACCGCGACGCCGTTCTACTTCGCATACGACAACCAGGTGTTCCCGGTCCCAATGATCTACCGCAAAAGCTGCAGCGCCACCGGACCGAATCAACTCGTCGCAATTTTCAACGGTAGCCTCAATATCCTGGGGATAACGATTGACTCCCCGAACAATGATCATGTCCTTAAGTCGGCCCGTTACAAACAACTCGCCCTCATCGATAAAGCCGAGGTCACCGGAGCGAACATAAGTTTGTTCACTGCCATTGTTTAATTTTGACCGAAAGACTTCTTCCGATTCGATTGGGCGGTTCCAGTAACCTTGCCCCGAACTCGGGCTGTGAATCCAGATCTCACCGATCTCGTCTTCCTTTAAAGGGATCTTTTTTTCGGGGTGGACGATCACAATTTCTTCACTGGGAATGACCTGTCCGCAACCCGTCAATTGAACGGCTGACTTGTTGCCCAATTCGTCTTTTTTTACTCGGTATTGGACCAGTTCATCTTTGTTGAAAGTTCGGATGACGGGTGGTTGCGATTGTTGCCCCCCGGTGACGATCAACGCGGTCTCGGCCATGCCGTAGCAGGGGTAGTGACTGCTGTGCCGAAACCCATATCTTTCAAACATCTCCGAGAATTCGTGCAAGACATCCGAACGCACAGGCTCGGCACCGTTAAAGGCGACTTCCCAGTTGGACAGGTCGAGACCTTCCTGTTCACACTCTTCGTGAGTAATCTTTTTGGTGCACCAACGGTAAGAGAAATTAGGGCCGCCGCTAATGCGAGACTGGTATTTGCTGATCGCCTGCAGCCAGCGAAACGGCCTCGTGAGAAAGGTCACCGGCGACATCAATGTCATTTCCCCGCCGAAAAAGAGAGGGTTGAGGATTCCGCCAATCAATCCCATGTCGTGGTAGGCTGGCAACCAGGAAACCCCTGATTTGCATTGCTGGTTCATGCCAAAAGCATAGGTAATCATATCGCAATTGGCGATCAGATTTCTGTGGGTTAACAGGACACCCTTGGGTGTGCCGGTGGAACCCGACGTGTATTGGATCAGGGCCAGAGTGTCGGGATCAATTTTGGGCTTTACCCAATCACTGGATTGTTCCGTAGGGATCGTTTCCGTCGTAAGCCAGGCCAATTTTTTTAGGGCGGGAGCATTGGCCAGGACTTTGGAGGAAGTCATGTCAACCGCTTCGGTAGTCAGCGCCACCGCTGCCTCGGCATCCTGAGAAATGGCGTTGATTCTGCCCACATTCCGATTGCGCCGCGGTGGGTAGGCGGGAACCGGTATCACTCCAGCATAATGACAGCCGACAAAGGCCTCCACAAAATCCAGACCGGAGGGGAACATCAACAGGGCGCGTTGGCCTTGGAATCCCATACTCACTAATCTGGCTGCAATGGCACGCGCCCGTCGGTCTAACTCCTGGTAGGTCAGTTCAATCGGATCTTCTTCACCGCGCGGCAGGAAACGCATCGCTGTCTGATCCGGAATGGCAAGAGCCCAGTAACGGATTTGCTCAACAAAATCGACAAGCGGTGGGGAAAATGGTGCAAATGTGTCGGTCAGGTTCACTCGTCTCGGGTCTCCCATTTCACATCATGATCCAATTTTGGATCGCTTGTTGAGTCTGCGGCTGGATTGAATCGAGGCAGGCTGACTGTCTCGAGAATTTGGATGATTGATTGGATTCCGTAGTTAAATATGATCGAACGTAGGTCGGTCTGTGGTCAAGGTGAAATCGTTACGAACCGTAAAATCATTACTGAAACCATGGTCCGGCCAGCCGTTTTGACGATTCTGCGCCCCTACGATCGTTGTAACCGTCAGCGAAGGTCAATTCTAATCCATTTTAACTTGTCTGTTCCCCAATTCTTCCACATGCCGTTGACTATTCTGATCGGGTGATAGAATAGAACGGTATTGACCGTCGGCTATGATTTCCCTGGTTTCTACGTGAAAACGCGGCGGTTCTCCTCGGTTTCAGCACTCAGGCTCACGGTCCCGTGCAGTACATCTATCCCAGATCGACATTGACTAGTTCCAAGAATATTACTGAAACGGACGAATTGCGTGATTCCCGACATGAGATGGAACCTCCCTCAGCGGCTGTCGTTAAGCACTGTCGATCCTGTTGGCGAGAGGAGTTGCATCACCCGGTGTCGATTCCCCCCTTTGCCTTCGGTTTTCTTGTGATCTTCACCTTGGGTTTGGTCCTCTTTGTGCGGCCCTACGAGTGTACCTGCTGCGGCAGAACCAGAATTTTCTGATTTTGTTCTTCAACCCCGTCCCGAGGGGGTTGGTGATTGCAGACGAGATGCTCCGTTTTTCTCCCCCTCAAACATTGGTTGGTGAGCCCGGGCTGTCCCGTTTAAATTTCACGGCCTCATCGTCGGCAATGCTCGTTCGGTTTTTTTGCCAATCGACTCAAATGAACTGAGACGTTCTGCATAGAGAGTTCGGCAGCGTGTCGGTCGCCAGAGTACCCATCCGGCGACATGGTTGAGTCCTCGCCAAACGAACCGCTCTGGCGAAATGGTGATCGCTTAGATAACCCGGTTTGAAAGTCCATCGGGCCCGGCCCCTCGAACCAGAATTCGATCATTCGAGCAGTTGGCATCAGCCAATGCGAGAGCGAGCCAGCAGTTCGATTTTTCGCACGGGAATCGGTTGATTCAATAACTGAACCAACTGCAGGTCTTCACTCCGGTAAGCGCGGGCCAGCCTGCGGCCGGCCGAGTGCAGGAAATAGTCGATCTTTCGATCGTGCCGATTCCAAAAAATATCGGCAATAGTCGCCACCATCGGTTTCAGTTTTCCCATCTTCGACTTAACCTCCACCAAGTCGTTCAGGTCGTAACCTTCCGATTCCACTTCGAACCACATGGTCGGTTTGACCCGAATTTTCTGCTCGCCGTACTGCAAAAGGGAATATGGAGCTTCACTGTCCTGTCGGCAAAACACCCGGTTGCTGGGG
>JAYZCF010000154.1:0-5312 GCA_036338455.1 Planctomycetota bacterium | reverse complement strand
AAACCGTTTTGGCGATGGCAGGGGAAACCTTACTTCTCTTTCCCGATGTTTGCGCAAGGCGCCTACTCGACAACTCGCGATTACGCCCGCTTCCTGGCAATGATCTGCGATGGAGGGATCGCCGATGCAGGGAACGCCGATGCAAAGCGCCTGTTATCGGAGGCGGCTATCGAACGGATCCTGACACCGGCCTCCCGAACGACCATGCCAACGGGGTTTGCTCGCCTTACTTCCTCTTACGGTCAATTGATGCATCTTTACGACCGAGAGGGAGAAGTGATCGTGTTCGGTCATAGCGGTTCCGACGGTACGTACGCTTGGGCTTGGCCCGAAGAGGATTTGATGGTCCTTTACTTTACCCAGTCGCGTGGCAGCGGCACGATGTTCCGCATGGAAGCTGTCATCGACAGTTTGCTGGCGCGGCCAATTCAGAGCGGCGACGAAATCGGACGCTGAGGCCAACGCGCGCACACCGGACAGACCACCTCGCCCGCTGACCAACCGTCGTTCCAATCGGCAACCGGCAACCTAAAAAAGCCTAAAAAAAATCGATCGTCAGGCAGGTTGTAATGATTGGGTTGACCCGGGGTAGAGGCGTGCTGACGAACGCTGAAAACACGCAAATCCATTGACATTTTGCCTGTTTTCGGCTATAAAAGAGGCATGGGTTTGATGAAAAAAACAAGCTGCCTACTCCTCCTTTTCTGGGTTCCATTGGTGAACCTTGGACCGTCTCTTCACCGCGCCGATGTTTTCGGTTTCCATAGCCATTGCTGTGGCTCCCACCACTGCCACCACGACCCGCCTGTTGGCCCGATGGAGTGCGGCTCTGGCCATCGTCATTGCCACACCGATGGGAACGCCCCCAGCCCCTCCCTGTCGGCCGACACCAATCGCCAAACCTCTGAACGAGAAACCAAAACTCCGTACTATACGGGGCCGGATAGCGCGTGCTCAATCTGCAAATTCTTTGACGACTACCATATTGTATTCGACTGCACTGAAGCGATCACTCACCGCACCCACATGTACCAACGTTTCGCATGCCGGAAAGCGGTACCCCCGACCCCTATCCAACAAGCCACCGCCCGCGGCCCGCCCGCAGCATTCCTTGGGGTTTGAGTAGCCACGCGGACGACCCGATCAAAAGGTTGTTCCAACACGCTCGGGCCGCCCGGTGCCAATCCTTGGCGATTCGGGGTGGACCAGCCCAACGCGTCGCAGCAACTTCGCCCCGAGCTGATGTCAACTCGGCAGGAATCGGCTGGGCCAAAGGCTTTTCGATTCCAGAACGAAACATCGCGCACTGAGGAAACGAGACGGTTAACACGGTACCGCCCGCCGCTCACCCTTCGGGCAGCCAGTCACTGTCGAGCGTGTAAGCAATGCAAGATCAAAATTTGTTGAAATAGAGTCGACCATGGAATCCACGAACAAACGAAAACCAGAGAAGCTCAGCGGCAACCAGGCCAGAGGCTGGATCGGTCGAATCGGTGGCATTTTGAACTACGATTTCTGTCCGTGGGCGAACTGGTATGTCTACTGGCTGAAACAGCCTGTCGGTTGGGTGGTTTGCGGAATCTTTGCCTCGCTGCTTGTCGGCCTGATGATCGGCCCACAAGGCTTTATCCTGATGTGGGCCTTTACAGGCCTGCTCGCCCTGGGAGCAATTTGGCCGTTACTCGCCATCAAGGGTATCTCCTGTCAATTGTCCTTCACCAAATCTCGTTCGGGCGAAGGGGAACTGACCAAAGCTGTCCTGGAAGTTACCAATCACTGGCCGCTACCGATTTTCGGCCTGATGATCGTTGGCGATTTTCTCCAGGACATCTTGGAAGAAAATGACGAGATTGCCATCGGGCTGCAAAGAATCCCCCCCCGTTGTGTTTCGACGTTCAAGTGGTCAATCCACCCGGAAAAACGTGGCCTGCTCCCTGTCGACCAACCCGTCATCAAGAATGGATTTCCGTTTGGCTTCTACCACGCCGTCAAGCAAGTCGCGGTCTCAGGTCGCACGATCATCTGGCCGCGCAATCTCGATTTGAACGGCGTGCCGGAAGTGGCCGGCAACCAATTCAACATCAGTGGCATCATGAGTGACCGGGCCGGTGTCGATGGCGACATGATTGGCGTGCGGGAGTATCGCCAGGGCGATTCCCTGCGGCACATCCACTGGGCGAAAACAGCCCAGCGGGACAGGCTGATCGTACAAGAGCGGCAATCTTTTGCCTCCTGTCCTTTTGATGTTTATCTCGATCTAAACCCGTCGGCACATGCCGGCCAAGCGTCCCAGAGCAGTTACGAGTGGGCCATCCGTATCGCCGGCTCCATTTGTCGGCAATTGCATCTCCATCACGCTCAACTGTCGCTCCACTGCCTCGGCTTACCCGTCGAAACGGCCAGCCGAGTCGGCAACCAAAATGGCCTGACCCCTGTACTGGATTTCTTGGCAATGCTACCCAGCCTGGATGATTTAAAACTCAATGGTACGGCAGCACCCTCCCGCGCAGTCACCCACGAGGGCGGTCGCAAGACGGTGATCATTGCTACCTCCCAATCCCGCGATTTCCCAACCAATTCGGAGATCCACCAGGTCGTGATCGACACCCGTCGTTTTGAACACGGGACCGGCGAGCATCAACCGACCGACCTAACCCCCACGACATCCCCCATGCCACCTTCCCGGCAACGGGTCGAAGTCACGCACCCACTGACCGTCGAAAACGAGTTGGCTACGGGATGGGAGAAGGGGATCTGCAATGGCACCTAACCCCACCCACCAGACTCCTGAAAAGCTTCCCTTGCCCAAAATGGAGTCCGTCTTACTGGCGGTTCTGGCGGGCCTGGTCGTGTTGACATTCCGCTGGGACATGCATCGCTCGCTTTTATTCTTTTGCTGCGAATCTTTGACGTACCTCGTGATGCCGATCGGATTTTTCTTTTACCTCCGGCAACGCTTTCAATCCACCGGCGAATCTCTGGCGGATCGGAAGTGGCGAGTGGGGGTTCAAATGGGCTGCCTCCTGTTTGCTCTGCTGCCCATCGGCGCACAGGTCTTCAGTCGACAATTCGGCTTTGGGGATCCGTTTGAAGTTGTGGCCCTGGTCATGATGCTCAATGCCACTTGGTACCTGGCGATTTTTTCCACCGTTACGAGTTTTGGCCGCGTCGCGTTTATCACGGGGAGCTGCTTGGTCCTGTTCGTCTGCTTCATGACGCAAAACATGGGCTCCTACATTTATGCTTTCCTTTACTTAGCAATTTCTCTCTGGTGGTTGTTGGGCAACTATTGGGATCGCTTGGAATCGAAAGCGATTGATGGCGAATCAAAATCCCTACCGGCCCGTGGGTTTGCTGTCATCGTCACGTTCCTGTTTCTCATTATCGTGATGGTCATTGCGGTGGCCGCCGGACCGCTCCACGAAGCGGTCGCCATGAAGGGGTTCATGCCCTCATCGGGTGGTGATTCCTGGTACGACGCCTACGCCCGCTCGGGGATCGGCGATGGCGACATGTTGACGTCCGGCAACAACGCCACGACATCGGGAGCCGTTAATTCCGAGCAATTAATCGAAGACGACAAACCGTCCATATACGATGTGATGACGGACAAGTATGACAGCCCGGTCAAAAAGAAGAACAGGCGACAGAGGGCCCAAGCACTCGATGCGGTCGCCAAGCATATCCATAATATCAAACAGTCCGAACAGTCGGGCCGGTCATTTCGGACGGTGCGAGAGCGTGTTGAGGAAGAGAAACCGGAATTGGAAGACCGTATCACCAAGGCGCTCTTTTTCGTCGAAGGCCAAGTCCCGGCGCGGTTTGGCGTCGACTCGTTCTACCATTTTGACGGCTGGGACTGGAGCAAGCCGAAAATGGATGAAAACGAGTTGAACAAACCGGTCATTTCGGTCCAGCGCAAAGGGGGAAAACCGTGGTTTGTCATCGGGTCCGCCCGGCGCGAATTCCTGACCGCCAGCCAGGCCCATCGGATCAAGATCATGCGACTCGACACCAAGGCTATTCCGGCTCCCCCCCTGCTCAAGAGTTGGCATATTGACAAGGTCGATTTGCTCAACCTGTTTCGATGGGACGAACAAGGTTCGGTTGTGATCGATGGCGATGGAATCGCAACCCAGACCGTGATTGATGTGGTCAGTGAAATCCCAAATTATTACCTGCTGAGATCCGGCCCCAACTTGACCACCCGGGCCACCCCGAAGTTTGAAACGAATTGGTTCGACCGTTGGTTCGGCGCCTCGACCCCTGCCCGAGTAGACGAGCAGGCAGCTAACGGCTTGGAAACCGACCCAGACTCCCTGTTAATTCAAGTCCCCGACAATCCGACCACCGAAATCCTAAAACAAAAAGTCTCCGACCTAACGCGCGGTATCCCGGCGGGCTGGCAACAGGTCGATGCGATCGTGGACCACTTGCGAACTGGCTACCAACACGACGAACAACGAAGAGCTTCGCCTGACTGCGACGACGCCATCGCCAGCTTCCTGGAGCAGCAGGGAGGCCCCTCCTACCTGTTCGCGACCACTGCCGCGCAAATGCTCCGCGTGGCAGGTTACCGAACCCGCCTGCGAAGTGGCTTCCTGGTGCGACGGGAGGACTATGATCGGATTGCGCGCCAATCGATCGTCGATTCGAGCAACCTGCATATGTGGCCTGAAGTCTCGATCGACGGTTGGAATTGGCTACCTGTGGAACCAACACCTGGCTACCCGATCCCGGCCAACACCCAGACACTGATGCAGTGGTTCAAAGTCCGCCTTGCTGCCGCTGGTAACTGGATCCTGAGTCATCCCTTCCTCTCGATCCTCGCCGTACTGTTCATTTCCGGCGTGGTTCGCTATCGTAAGCTGATCGTGATGGCGATCGGCTGGCTTGTTTGGAAACTTTCGATGATCGGCCTACCGGGCATGAGGCTCCGCCTAACTCGCAAATTGCTTGACCTCCGGTTTTGGGCAGCCGGGGTACCACGCCCCTCATCGGTCCCGATCACGGACTGGTATTCCCAAGTCGACCCGACGGCTGGCACCCCCTTTATCGAACATTGGAACCAAGCCAACTTTAGTAGCAAGCCAATTTCGGCTCGCCAATCCCAGGTATCGAAAGCCTGCAACCAGGCCATTCACCTGTTGACGTATCGACGTATTCGCAAATTTGCTAACCAGACTTGAACGAGAGTTACCCGTGAACCAGACGACTACCAAGATTGACGCTCTCCGCGAACAGTTGAACCGAGCCTTGGTCGGCAAAGAGGATGTGATCGAACTGGTCATCACCTGCCTGATCGCCAAGGG
>JAYZCF010000153.1:0-4294 GCA_036338455.1 Planctomycetota bacterium | reverse complement strand
TCGCGACAACTGCTTGGTGAAATGGTTGCCTCCAATGGGAATGTTACGCAACCAAAGCTTAACCCCGTTGGTGACGATCAGGTCCGTTGTGTCGGTACCCATCGACATGACAACGAGGGACTCAGGTGGCGATTCTGGATCAAATTCTTCCGCATTCGGGAGCTCGTCCAAGATGTCGTTGCAAACGAGGTTGAAGATCGCCAGTGGGGAAAGTTGGATGATGTCGACCTCGACGTCCGCCTCATCGAAGGGACGCAAGGCGCGCAAAACGGCGTCTCGCTTCATGGCGAACAGGCCAACTTCGGCATCGACGGTACGACCATCGATAATTGTGCCACCCATTTGTTGCCAATCCCAGATCACGTCTTCGATCGGAAACGGGATCTGTTGCTTGACTTCGTACTTGACGATGTCGGGCAATGTCTTGGCATCGACCGGGGGTGGCTTGAAAAATCGGGACAAGCCTGCCTGGCCGGGTACGCTGATAGCGACCGAGTCACCCACAACGTTGTTGCGCGACAGAAACTGTTCCAATGCCTGGCGGACCAGCTCCTCGGGATCGGCTTCTGGCTGACTGAGTATTTTGGGATACTCGATGTAGTCATAGGTGTCGGCAACCACCGATTCGCCATCGGCATCGATGGTGCAGCGCAGTGCTTTGAGAGCGCACTGCCCAATGTCGATACCCCATACGGCGTTTGTTTTGGCCATTTGTGTTCCTGTTCAATTAATTCAATCAACTAAATAAAAGGACCAACGGCGGAGGACCGTGGAACCATCTATATAGAATAGTTTGAAGTTTTAATTCCGTACAAAAAGAGCGGGCTCTATGGATTCCCGATTCAATCCGCCCATTTTTCGTGCAAAATGCTTCATATCGTCAATTTCTTGCACGGTGCTGTGGCGAGATCGATCGGCCAGAGTCGACCTGATGTGGAAGATCACCTCCTTATAATTTACTGAAAAAACAGTTCATTTGTCAACTTTTCCCCCGAAAACGCGAGCTTTATGATCGAATGCAGCCAGTTAAAACGATCGCTCTCCCGGGTCACCGGATGTTTTTTGTAGCGGCAAAACCAATTGGTCGGATTTTCCCAATCCAAAATAACGGGAGTAACGATTGACCCGATTTTTATAAGGTTGCTCGGTTGTTCCTGAGACGATTGAGCGCCCCATTTAGTTCCCGAGTTTACATGTCAAACCCAGTTCCTATCCCACTTTTCCCCTGTCATACCATCGAGGATTTTCCGACGCATTTGCGAGGTGCGGAGGCGGCGGGCATTTTGGCGGCCTGGACGGTGACCTGGCATCCCGAACTGATCGCCTCTAGCGGGAAAATGCCGATCTGGTCCAGTACGGATTTTCTCAGTCACGACCTGGAGGACAGGCTGCTGTTGATTCCGTCGGCAGCCGCTCAGCGGCTCTGCCCCGAAATCGAGAGGCTGATTGAGCAGGAGAAGTGTCAAACCCTATACAATTTAGAGTCGCGCCAAGCTTATTTAACAGCTCCACAAATGGCCCCTTGGCTATCGCCCGATTTCGATCCGCTGGTCGCACGCGAGTTTTTTGCCTTGGCTTACGGCTTTTTGCAGGTCCAGATCATGACACGGCAAATCCGCTACTCGAGTTCTTTGGATGAGCAGGAATTTGAAAGCCGCTTGGTACGGGCTGCGCAGGGTGCGATCGAGCAGGAGGCGGAGCTGAGGCCTTTGTTGCAGGCTTGTTACGACCTGCTATTGGAGGAACGGAACCGTTTCTATCCGAGCCAGCCCGAGCTGCTCGATCTGGTGATGTTGGCCCCCAGTACCCTCGGCAAGCGGTGCGAAAAACAGCTGGAATCTGGCAGTAAAATGAATCTGCTGCTTACCGGACAGTTGGTCAAAACCGTCCAAGCGGAAAAGCCGTTGATTTTTGATAAAATTCGCGGAGCGATCGAAACTGGACGGGCTGAAGTCGTCGGTGGCTTAGCCAACGAGCTACCGTCGAAATTGATGGGTGTTGAGTCCCAATTGAATCAATTGGCGCGCGGCATTGAGGAACTCGGTTCTCGACTGGGGCAACGGCCTCGCCTGTTCGTTCGCCGCAGCTTCGGATTGAACCCGAAGCTGCCTTCTGATTTGGAACAATTTGATTTCTCTGGTGCCCTGCACGCGAACTTGGGTCGCGGGACGATTCCGGAGGGTTCTGCGACCATGATCCAGTGGGAAGCGACCGATGGGACGCGGCTGCCGGCGATCCAGCAACTTCCGCGAGATGCTGCGGATCCGGGTTGTTTTCTGGACCTGGGTAGGTTGATCGGGGAAGCGCTCGACTCTTACCATCACTCGACGGTGTTGTTCGCCCACTGGCCAGATCGGACCTGTGACACATTTGCCGACTTGCAGACGTTATCTGGCTATGGCCCGCTACTCGGCCAGTTTGTGACCGCCAGTGAATGCCTGGAGGGGTTTTATGACCCTGGTTACAGCGAACGTTTTTCCGATGACGAGTATCGTGGGAGGTCGCTGGCGGATTCTGTTGCGGGCAACGTCCCTGATCCAATCTCACGGATGGTTGGTTATTGGAATCGTTATTATCAATTGCAAAGGCTCGGTTCCCTGGAAATGATTTCCCGTTTCCTGCAACGGGGTCAGTCTTCGGTGGAAACGAACCAAAACCAGGAAGCGATCCCGGCTGCCATGGATCGTAACGATCAAAGCGTGTTCGAGGAGGCAGGGGCGCCCCCAAATATGGCCGAACTTTCGGACCAGATTGGCAAGGCGTTCGCCAAAGCTGGTCGGTGGCAGATCGAACCTCAGCAAGGTGATGATCTGGTTGTCGTCAACCCGCTTAGCTTCGGCAGGCGGGTCTCGCTCCACTTGCCCGGTGTTCAAATGGGCGCGGTCAAATCCGCGGCCCCGATCGTTTTGGCCGACTCAAGTCCCTTGGGTACGGATCTCGTAGTCGACTTACCCGCCTGGGGGAACGTGGTGATCCCAACTGCCGAGCAATCGGGAGATCCTTTGAAAAAAGAACCCCATGTGCTTGAGGGATTCGCGCTGCGGAACGAATTCTTCGAGGTTCTGGTGGACGAAAAAACGGGTGGGATTCTTAGCCTTAACCGCCACCGTAAACGAGGGAACCTTTTGACCCAGCGCCTTTCCTTGCGACAACCGGGTGAGGGTGGCCGTGGTGTCTATGCTGAGATGGTCGCCGATTCGGTCGAGACAGAGCAATCGACGAGAATTCGGGGCTGCATACGATCGGCCGGCCGACTGATGCAGGAAGGACAAGTGGTTGCCACATTCGAACAGTCGATCACCGTGACGCGCGCTTGCCCTGAGATTCGTGTCCGGTTCAAGATCATTCCCCAAGTCGACCTGTCGGAGCGACCGTGGGAAAACTATTTCTGCTCTCGCTGGGCTTGGCATGACGAGGCGGCTCAAATCAAACGAGAATCGCTCGGTAGCCGTTTTTTCTTGATGGAAGAGAAAATCGAGGCGCCCAATCTGATTGATATCGAGACCGATCAAGCCAAGATCAGCCTGATGACGATGGGGCTTCCCTTTCACCGCAGGTCCGCTCGGCGGATGCTCGACACCTTGTTGTCGGTGCGGGGGGAATCGGCTCAGGAGTTTGAGATGGCCATTGCGGTCAATGTCGAATTGTCCACGCACAAAGGAGTCGATCTCGCTATCGATCCGATGGTGGGATACTCGAGTCCCGGCGCGTCTTCGGCGGGTTGGTTGTTTCACGCCAGCAGCAAGAATGTGCTGGCCACGCATAGCCGAGCTTGGCTGGACGCGTCCGGGAATGAAGTTGGGGCGATGTTCCGGTTCTTGGAAACCGAAGGTCGAAATGGTCGATTGAAATTGACCTGTCCGCGGGAAGTCCGCGCTGCGTATCGGACCAATTTCCTGGGTGAACGCGTTGTGGACGCCGATGTGGAGGGCCGAACCGTAACGGTGGACTTTACCCCGAATCAACATTTTCAATTGGAAATGGATTGGGAATCATGATCGTGACCATTGATGGACCGGCCGGTGCAGGAAAGAGTTCTGTCTCTCGCCAGTTGGCAGCTCGTATCGGTTTTCAGTACTTGGATACCGGCGCGATGTACCGCGCCTTGACCTGGTGGGTGTTGGAGCAGGGTACGGACCCGCAGGATCAGGAAGCGGTGGCCGAATTGGCTCGCGAGATCGACATTCACTTCGACGGGACTCGGGTGTTGGTCGATCACCAGGATGTCAGCCAAGCAATCCGCGGTCCGCAGGTAACGGGAGCAGTGTCGGAAGTCGCCGATAATCCCAAGGTC
>JAYZCF010000152.1:0-10058 GCA_036338455.1 Planctomycetota bacterium | reverse complement strand
TCCAGGAATGCCGCTTCGGTTATCTCGGCCTGGCTCATCGCGGTCATTTCCGAGACGAGTTGTCGGATTTCCGATTTGGTTTGGTCAACGGACCCTTGGACATCCGGGTGGGCCGACCCTTGATTGACAGCGAACGGGTGCGGAAATTGCTCGCCGCTGGCAGCGGAATCGCGGCGCGTGATGGAGGGATCGGTCGACATCGTTTACCGGGTTGGTCCAATCTGCTC
Organism: Planctomycetota bacterium; assembly: GCA_036338455.1. Lineage (GTDB taxonomy): Bacteria > Planctomycetota > Planctomycetia > Pirellulales > Pirellulaceae > Mariniblastus. The sequence goes on along the minus strand of JAYZCF010000152.1, from coordinate 9,831 downwards.
GGTGTTTTACTGACGAGGCGAGGAACTTTCGCTGAAAAAGGGCTGTGGGGCAACAGCGAATTGGGGAACGGTTTTCGCGTTATCTCCGATGTTCCAATTTGGCTCTCTCGGATAGATAATTTGAGCCGTTCCAGTAAGATTGCACGTTTGCCGGATGTCCGATTTGCTAGCGGAGCGGCCCACGTCGGTTCCCCTGACCCGGTTATTGAACACCCAAAATTGCGCCGAACAGGCGCGTGAATTCAAATGCGACTGATTGGATCATTAACGGATGTCGACCAGATGCGGCGGTTCTCGGCCTACCTGTTTACCCAGGGGATTCAGAATCACGTCGATCGAGTGGATGAGCAATTCGAGATCTGGGTCAAGGACGAGGATCAGCTCGCCGAATCGAAAGCCTGCCTGGAAGAGTTCCTGGCCAACCCGCAGGATGCCAAGTACCAGGTGGCTGTGCAACAAGCCGATTCGCTAGCCCGCCAACAGGCCAAGCAACGCCAGGAAGTTCAGAAGCGGGTCGTCAAAATCAACCCGGCGCGTTCCGGAAAACGACGACAGCCACTGACTTGGTGGCTGATCGGTATCAGTGTCGTGGTGGCCCTGTATACCAATTTTGGGAACTCCCAAAATTGGGACAAACCCGTTTTTCGCGCCCTCTCCTTTAATGGGATGTCGGGCCCGCCGCTGCAGAAGCTGATGCTGGAAAACAATGGCAATCCGGAGGCGATGCCGGTCCGCTGGGCAAGCATCCGCCAAGGCGAATTGTGGCGGATGATCACCCCGATTTTTATCCACTTTTCGGTCATTCACCTGCTTTTCAACTCGATCATGCTCTACCAGCTGGGAGGCCGAGTTGAACATCGCTACGGAACACTCTACATGGCCGGGTTGGTGGTCATTGCAGCGATTGTCTCCAACCTGGCGCAATGCCTGGTCCCGGTTCCGCTGGGTGGCTCTGCGCCGATGATCAAGGATGGGGTCTTATTGAACCCGATGGGCGGTCTGTCAGGGGTTGTTTTTGCGATGTTCGGATTTGTCTGGATGAAATCGCTGTTCGATCGCTCCAGCGGTTTTTACCTGCCCTCTTCTTCGGTCCTGATCATAATGGGTTTCTTTTTCTTCTGCATGATGCCAGGTTCAGAACAGATCGTTGGCAATGTGGCCAACTGGGCGCACGCGGGCGGTCTGGCGGTCGGTTTGGTAGCTGGTTACTGGTCGACGCTGATCGGGCGGACCTAGCAATTTTTGACCGGAGGAAGCCAGCAAAAAGCCCGGCACCATTGGCCGGGCTGGACGATTGGGAAGCCTTGGGTAATCCCTGGGAATCACGTGATCACTTGATGATCTGACCAGTGGGGGCCGAGGCGGGGCGGTTCAAGGCACCCGGCGGCATGGCTGGCTGACTCGTTTGCAGTCGATTCCGATCCACTCGCTTCCAGCCGATCGGTGTCTGGGGTCGGACAAACCAACCCAACGCGTTTTGAATATTGGACCAATTGCTGTTGATCTTGCGATTCTGGAACTCAAAGGCTCGGCTGACCGGGTTCTTGACCGGGTCGTAATTGGGGGCGTAGATGTGTAGCGATTTGGGGAGGAAATCTTCCTTGGCAATCACCAGCTCGATCCGCTGGTACGTCTGAGCGTCCTCCCGTCGCTTGGGCCACGCCTCCAGCCAGTACTCGTCGACGGCACCTTGGGGCGTGATGACTCGCACCCAGTAACGCTCGAGGATCTGTTCCTTTTTGGCTCCGAACAGGAAGGGGAGAGGGCTGTTGATCAGGCCCTGTCCCTGCATTTCGGTCGGGATGGCCGTTTCGTAAAGCCGCTGATTCTGGAAATCGAACTCGTAGATCGCCTTGCCGTCACAGATCCAGCGTTCGCGGTTCTGTTCTTTCTCACGCTGTTGGTACTTCGGGTCTTGTCCCGGCTCGGTCGGGGGCCCGGCAAAGCCCCAGAGGTTAGCCGTTTCAAATCGGGCTTTGTCTGGTTCGGAGAATCGGATCTCCCCGGATTTGATCATGTAAGCGGCCAACTTGTGGTTCACCGGATCGCGCCAATTGCAGAATTCGGGATCGTACTCCCAGCACATAAAGTCACACGTATACCGTTTGACCTGGCTGCTGCTCTGTTCCCAGATACCGAGTAGGTCGTCGATGTACTTGATATGTTCGGGGGAGAGTTCCGGGAACGGCTGGGTTGGTGGTTGTTGGACACCCGGGTTCAGGAGCGCCGGGTTGCCGACTGCCTGATTCGTGATGGCCGGTTGCTGGTTGTCATTCAGGTTGGTTTGGACCGGGGTCGTATTCTGTGCAGCCAAAGGGCTCGCGAGGCAGGCGATGACGGCAGAGCAGAGCAGGATAACGGCGTTTGGATGTCGGCCATTTCGCATGATTTGATCGTCCTTGATCCGATGGTCTTGATAGCTAATTGGACGCGAGAGTTTATCACGAAGCCCGATGGCGACCTAGGCTGATTTGCTATTGCTAGCCGATCACCGGATTGGGGGTGTCTGCGATCTGATTCGTTTAAGAATTCTGCCGAATCGCATCCAATACGATCGCTTCCAGCTTCGGCGCACCGGACCGGGCCGCCTCAATCACCTCCTGTCCGGAGGTCGGCTGGAGGGCATCGGGAGAGGCGACGTTGGTGACCAGTGAGAGTCCCAGTACCCGTATGCCGTGACGGTTGGCTGCGTTGACCTCGGGGACCGTGGACATTCCGGCGACGTCCGCTCCGATCCGTCTTAGCATTCGGTACTCGGCGCGGGTTTCATAGGTCGGCCCTAGCATGGCTGCATAAACACCCCGGTGGACCGCAAATCCGTGGCGTCGACCGCAAGCGAGTCCGGCGCTCAACAGGAGAGGATCGTAAGGTCCCGTTGCCCGGCAAGTTGGCCCGACCCGGCCCGGTGCGACCACCTGAGGACCGCGAAACATCAGGTCGATATGACTATCGATCAACATAACGTCGCCCGTAGACATGGTTGGGTTCAAGCCTCCGGCGGCATTACCGACAAACAGGAACTCGGTTCCCAGACGGGCCAGCATTTCAATGGGCAGTGCGACCTGTTCCCTTGGATAGCCCTCGTACAGGTGAAATCGCCCCTGCATCACTACGATCGGCTGGTTGGCCAAATGCCCACAGACGAGTCTGCCGCGGTGTCCCAGAGCGGTGCTGCGGGGGAAGTGAGGGATTTCCCGGTAGTCGATCACAACGGTGGAAGAGACGGTATCGGCGAGCTGGTTGGCGCCGGTGCCTAGGATCAGGGCGAACCGGGGTATGGTCGGGAACTGACCCTTCACGAAGTTGGCCGCTTCCTCGGCAGCGCGGTCCCGGTCGCTGCGGTTCATCCTTGATGCTCGCCGGGCAAGACACCGAGAACCAATTCGGTCAATTTCGGTTCGGCTTCGTTGGCCGTCTGGATGATCTCGTCGATGTTGACTGGCTGCAGGGCATCGGGCAGGCACATGTCAGTGATGATCGAGAAGCCGACTACTTGCATACCGCAGTGCGCGGCCACAATGACCTCGGGCACCGTAGACATACCGACGACGTCGGCACCGATTGTCCGTAGGAAACGATACTCAGCGCGCGTTTCCAAGTTGGGCCCGGAAACCGCTACAAAGACTCCCTTGTGCGCCACGATATCTTTTTCCCTCGCCACTCCCAAAGCCTTTTCGATCAGTTGATGGGAGTATGGCTCGCACATGTCGGGGAAACGGGGACCAAGCCGGTCGTCATTAATGCCGATCAGTGGGTTGTCACCCATCAGGTTGATCTGGTCTTCGATCAGCATAATATCACCCAGTCCGAAATAAGGGTTCAGACCCCCGCAGGCGTTGGAGACGACGAGCAGATCGGCGCCCATCGCCTTCATCACCCGAACCGGGAGCGTGATCTCTTTCAGGGAATATCCCTCGTACATATGGAGTCGACCCTCCATGGCGATCACGGGCACCCCCCGGAGCTCTCCGCAGATGAGGCGACCCTTGTGGCTGATGGCAGTTGATTTTGGCAAATGCGGGATATCCCCGTATTCAATCGTTGCCTGCACGTCAATTTTTTCGACGAGGCAACCGAGCCCTGTCCCCAGGATGATGCCAGCCCGAGCCTCCCGGTCCCATTGGCTTTTGATGGATTGAACACAGTCCTGGATTTTATCGTAGAGCTCGAGCATCGCTTCGCCTGATCTAGCTGGAAAGAAATGGCCATTCAAGGTTAACCGATCCGGCCGCCAGCTTGAAGTGGCGGCCATCAACGTCCCAATCTTTGCGAATGATCAAGCCGTTGGGAGGAGCTCGACCTGTCTCTTTTCGGATCCGCAGTTGACTCAGCGAATGGTCTCGCCCGACTCATTCCGAGTTTGTCGCTGGCTCGCCAGCTTGAAACGGTTGACGAATGTCTGGTCGGCCTTGCCGAACTGATCAGCCAGTTTTTTTTCCATGGTAAAAACGCATGTCACACAGACACCCTCTTCGTTAGAGATATGGTAGTACAGCCACTGAATCGGGACGTCCGATTCGTAACCTTCGACCACGACCCGTAGGGTCGCATGTCCGGTCGACGTTTCCGTCTCTTGGGATGACTGGAAACTCAACGTCTCCTGATCCTTGATCATCTTGCGCACCTCGCCCTCAAATTCGGCCAATTTCAGGGGTCGATCGGCGGGGCGATTGGGCAGGCGAACAATGTTGCACTGCGCCAGCATGGTGCCATTCTGGATGTAGCGGAGGACGGCGGCCTCTTTTTCAGCGGCAATGATCCGCCATCGCGGGCTGTGAATCACGGAAAACAGGGCACCCTCAGGCTGCAGTAGAAAGGCTTGCTTGATCTTGCTTTCGGTCATGACGTCAGCCAGTTTTTCGTGGGTCAAGTGTTGACTGGAGGCGATTGGCTGGAGCCGCATGTCGAGCTTGATTTGACCCTCGAAACCGGGGGCGACCTGTCCCGGTTCGGTTGCCTGATTGATATTGATACGCACGGCCCTGACGCGACCGAGTTCCCGATCAAATTGCAAGGAGCCGGCAACGTCCAGTTCGGTAAGCACGTCGTCGATCTCGCCCTTCACATGGCCTGAAACATGGATCAGGGCGACCGCCTCATCGATCGATTTGAGCTTGAATTGGACATCGGTCGTGATCACATGGTCAATGTTAAGAAAACGTCCCAGCGTTCCCTGGTCGACTTCCCATTGATCGCCGACTTTCACGCTTTCCTGGTTGACCAGGCCCATCAGGGCAATCGGGTCGCAAGGGTTTCGGAGTAGTTCGTACTCGGAGCGCTTCAATACGGAACCGATCGAGGCGATTTGAAACTCGTTCAGGTTTTCCTTGGTACGAATTCGGCTCAGAATGTACTGGTTGTCGGGCGTCAATTCCGAGGCTGTTCGCCCTTGGCCGGACTCGATTTCTGCCGCAGCCTTACTGTAGTAGCGGACCGCCTGCATCGAACCAGGCTCGCCGCTCAACTGCTGGTCAAATTCAAACCGGCCTGTGACATCCAGTGGCAATACGCTCGGCTCGCGGTCTTGTTGAGGGGAGAGGTCGACGATGATGTCGCCGAAATATTCGACCTGGTAGCGGACCGTCTGAAATTCGCCCTGCCGCACCTCCGACGAGAGATCGATCGTCTGACCCAGGGTGAAGCTGGTGCCATGACTACAAAGGGAGAGCAACAGGAGAAGAAAACAGCCGTTGAGGCGGGAGGAGGGGGAAGCAAAAACTTTCATGATTTTCCTATATTTTTGCCAATATTTCCTCAAGTCCGACGAAACAAGGATGACCGTCAGGTCCGTTTTTGGGACAAATTTGGGAAATCGGGTGATTTGCCCCGGCTTCTCATGGAACTTATCGTCTCAAAAACTGTCTCAAATCGAGAAAACTCGCTCATGACTGACATAAATTGCCAAGCAATTGAGGTATGCTTTGGCAGCGACCGACTTCCGTTGTCCCAGTCCCAAGCGGACCACTTCCAAGATTAGGGTGCTTTTTCGGCAAACTCTGGCAAAACCGGTGATTTGCTCGGAATTTGGAATGGCATTTGCGGTTTGGCAGGTGCTGAAAGTTCTTAGTTTGAATGATGCGTGTCGGAGAGAGGATGCCGGTGAAACGAGTCTGAGTCGATCTTTCCGATTCGATGAGGCCGTCGATCCGCAACCGTCCAATTGCTGGCGAACCGACTTAGCATTTTCGGCGTAAGTTCTAGACAGAGGCAGCGTCCCTAATAAGGCGGCAACCGGGAGGGTTGTTGGAAAGCAAGGAACAGGTTCCCAGGGAGAAGTGATTATCTGTCACGGGACGGCAGATGAATCGTCTAACTGGGTAGGAATGAGGATGACAGATGCATACCGATTACAAATGTGACGCGATTCGCGAACTACGTGATCAACAAGTTCGGTTTGCACCGCGCGAAAAGAAAATCGAACAAGTTGATTGCGCTGAGAATCTCCTGAGGGATATTCAGTCGCAACGAAATTATAACTACGAGTACGTCTGCTTTCGTGTGACGGGATTTCGACCGGAGCAATCGCCAATCATCAAGATTAACGGGGGTGACTTGCGTCACGACTTGTTCTGTTTGATCGAGGATCTTTCCGAATCGGCCAATGTCCGCGCCGACGAATCGGGACAACCCGTGCATACGGTGGATGAGTTGAGCAAAATGTTCAACGTCTCGAGTAAGACGATTTCCCGATGGCGCCAACAAGGGTTGGTCAGTCGCAAATTTATTTTTGATGGCGGCCGCAAACGTGTTGGATTTCTGCACACGAGTGTTGACCAATTTGTCCGCAACAATCGGGAAAAAATCCGGCGAGGTGAACGATTCAGTCAGCTCACCAAGGAAGACAAGGACGAGATTATCGAGCGCGCTAGGCGTCTGGCCCGAGCGGGTGGATGCCCGGCCGATGTCACCCGTCGAATTGCCAAGTCGATGGAACGCAGCGTGGAGACCATTCGCTATACGATCAAGCAGTTCGACCAGGTTTACCCGGAAATTGCCGTATTCCCCGACCAGACAGGGCCTTTGAACCTGGAGATGAAAGAACGTATTTATGCGGATTTCGTTTCTGGAAAGGGCGCCGATGCACTGGCCCAAAGGTACTGTCGGACCAAAACGACCATTTACCGGGTGATCAACGAAGTCCGGGCAAACATGATTCTCGATTTGCCACTCGATTTCATGGATAACCCAGAGTTTCACCGCAAGAGTGCTTTCAAGAAAATTGTTGAGTCGGAAATGCCACAGCCCGAAAAGGCGGCCCGTCGTACGCGGCCACCGGCAGGACTGCCTCGTTACCTCGCATCTTTGTACGAAGTCGCCTTGCTGACTCGCGAGCAGGAGCAATACCTCTTCCGTAAGTTCAATTTTCTCAAGTGCAAGGCTCGCAAGTTGCGGGACAAGCTGGATCCTAGCCAGGCTCGATCGTCCGAAATGGATGAAATTGAGGAGTTGTATGGTGAGGCTGTCAAAGTGAAAAACTTGATTGTCAAATCGAACTTGAGGTTGGTCGTTTCGATTGCCAAGCGGCACGTCTCGGCCAGCGAAGACTTCTTCCAATTGGTGAGTGACGGCAACATGTCTCTGATACGGGCTGTTGAGAAATTTGATTACGCTCGCGGTAACAAATTCAGCACGTACGCCAGTTGGGCGATCATGAAGAATTTTGCCCGAACGATACCGGACGAGTTCAAACAGAAAGATCGTTTCCGCCCGACATCCGAGGAGATTTTCCTCTCCAAGGAAGATTTGAGAAGCGATCGTTACCTTCTGGAATCCGCCCAAAAGCGTCGTGAAGAACAGGTCAATCAGATTCTGGAAAGTCTCGATGAAAGGGAAAGGAAAATCGTCATTAGCCGGTTCGGCCTCGATTACAGTCAGGAGCCGCAGACACTAAAAGAAGTCGGCGCCCTACTTGGAGTCACCAAGGAGAGGATCCGTCAGATCGAGGCGCGGGCCCTGACCAAGCTTCGCGCTGCCGCCAAGGAAGAGAATATTGAAGACCCGAAAGCTCCGGAGACCTTTTAAAATCAGAGATATTGCTCGAGGTTGCTGGACGACATCGTGGAAAGCCCGCTCATCGAAGCGGGCTTTTTTATTCCTGCACGGGAGTTCTGCCAGGGCGAGGAAAGTATTGAAGGCAGGCTTTGATCGTTTTCTGGATGAATCGGGGGCTGTTCCGCGCGGTTGAGGGTGGGGTGGATTGGAGCTCAACACCCCGTCTGAGGTTGCGTCCCACCTCCTGATGCGGGGGCATGGCGGTTTTCTTTCTGAAGGCCTGGGAGGTCTCTCGGGCGGGCTTTGACGCTCAGTCATTGCTCGGAAAAGGGCCGTTTCTCTCGTGAAAACGAGTTAAAAGCGGCTTGAACCAGGGGCCTCGCAGGGGCTTTCCGCTCGGGAAACGACTGGCCAAGGCACGTATTTTCTCGCCTCATTTCGTATTGCGAGGCTAACTGAATTCGATATATTTACGTTCCTTCCGAGTTTGGCCAGCGTAGCTCAGTTGGCAGAGCAGCTGATTTGTAATCAGCAGGTCGTGGGTTCGACTCCCTCCGCTGGCTCTTTTTTGTTTGGCTAAACTGTTTCTGGGTAATGGTTTAAGACGATTGTTGGGTTCGCCCTCTGGGGGGTTACCGAAGCGGTCAAACGGGACAGACTGTAAATCTGTTGGCTCAGCCTTCGCAGGTTCGAATCCTGCACCCCCCATTTATTGGCGTTGTGACGGGTAAGCCTGGTGATCGACGCGGATTCATATCGATTTGACGCCTCGATGCCCGATGGGAGATCGCTTGTTGGTGAAACGGGTGAAAAGCCCGGGCTTCTGCCTTTTTGGCCATTGGGGTTTTGGCTCGATTTGATACATTAGCCCATGGCGCTTATGTAGTTCAGGGCTACCTTAGCGCAATTGAATCGGAGGTGGCCTCAGGTCTTCATTCGGTTTGATTGAAGTTCAGCGGGTGTAGCTCAATGGCAGAGCTCCAGCCTTCCAAGCTGGTGGTGAGGGTTCGATTCCCTTCACCCGCTTAATATGAGACGACTGACGGGACTAGATTTTAGGCCGATAAATATCTGCTGCTGTAGCTCAGTTGGTAGAGCGCGTCCTTGGTAAGGACGAGGTCATGGGTTCAAGTCCCATCAGTAGCTTTGAGTTTGTTTGTTATTAGTAGCTTCGGCCGTGCGTGGCCGAGTTGTTTATTAACTTGGTTAGTAATCGAACAGGTGAATTAAAGTATGGCCAAGGAAACTTTTAATCGTAGTAAGCCACATGTAAACGTAGGGACCATCGGTCATATTGACCATGGTAAAACGACCACGACCGGTGCCATTCTGGCTGTTCAGGCGGCCAAAGGCTTGGCGGAAGGCAAGTCGTACGCCGATATCGCGAAAGGTGGTACGGTTCGTGACGAAACCAAAACCGTGACGATTGCGGTTTCTCACGTGGAATACGAAACGGACAATCGTCATTACGCCCACATTGACTGTCCTGGCCACGCCGACTTTATCAAGAATATGATTACCGGTGCTGCTCAGATGGATGGTGCGATTCTGGTCGTGTCGGCCGCTGATGGTCCGATGCCTCAGACGAAAGAGCACGTCCTTTTGGCTCGCCAGGTTGACGTGCCTGCGTTGGTAGTCTTTTTGAACAAGTGCGACTTGGTCGATGATGAAGAATTGCTCGAGTTGGTCGAAATGGAAGTGCGAGAGCTGCTGTCCAAGTACGATTTTGATGGTGATAACACACCGGTCGTTCAGGGCTCGGCTCTTCCGGCTTACAACAGCCCGGCTGATCCGGAAGCCAGTAAGTGCATTTCAGACCTGATGGACGCCATTGACAGC
>JAYZCF010000151.1:0-8506 GCA_036338455.1 Planctomycetota bacterium | reverse complement strand
ACTCCGGTAAGCCTGGACTTGTTCGTTGGTGACATGGTCAACGAAATCGGCCTCATCCTTGCGATGCATGAAGGAGCCGTTGTCGCTCGTCACAATTATCAGGGTGTTGTCTGCTTGTCCTGAATCGTCCACGGCGCCTATGATTCTGCCAATGGCGGCGTCGACCTGCATGATGAAATCTCCGTAGGGCCCCAAGCCCGATTTTCCTTGGTAAGCCTTTGTTGGGATGACAGGTTTGTGCGGGGCGGGCAGAGGGACATACAGGAAATAGGGCTGTTCGTCCCGGGCGTGTTCCGCGATATAGTTTGCCGCCTGACGCGACAGATGGTCGAGGCTGTCGGTGATCGAAAAGTCTTTGGCCAGCTCTCCCTTTCGATAAAATTTGGGAAACGGGCTGGCCTCGATTACCTGCTCTACCGGTTGGGTGACCCGGTCGTTCTCGATGTAAACATAGGGACTCATGTCCAGCGAGGCTGGGATGATGTAGCTCCAGTCAAATCCATGGGAGATCGGGGTGTCGGTCAGTGGCTTCGAGTAATCGACAGATTTTGGTTCCCCTGCGATGCCAAAATGATTGATGTTGTTTGGTTCCGATTCCTTCCATTGCCACCCGAGACCGAGGTGCCACTTGCCGACGCAGGCCGTTTGGTAGCCGGCTGATTTCATCACCGAAGCGATTGTCTGCTGGTCTTTGTTTAGCAGGGGCCGAGAATATCCGCCCAGGACCCCCTTTTTCAAATGAGTGCGCCAGCAATACCTCCCGCATACCAAGCCGTACCGAGTCGGCGTGCAAACGGCCGAAGGAGAGTGTGCGTCGGTAAATGTCACCCCTTGTTTTGCAAGATTGGAGAATGTCGGTGTGGCAATTTTGGAGTCAGGATTCAGTGGTTGAACGTCTCCATAACCGAGATCATCGCAAAGAATGATGACGATATTGGGTTGTTTAACGGCGATTTCTTCCGCCGCCAGGTGGTTCTGCATTCCGCCCAACAGGATGGCCGTTAAGATCAGGTAGAGTGTTGCCAGTTTTTCCATGGTTGTTGTCTCCCTTTAGCGGCGTCATCCGTCAGTTTATTCCCTGCCGTTCCTGTTTCCCGGGGCGTCGATTTCATCGCATTTCCAGAATCCGTTTACGGGGTGGATCAATCGTATTTGATCAGGCTGAAAATGGGATAAGAAGTCAGTTTCTCAGAGCCCTTAAGAAAGCCGAGTTCAATCAGGAAAGCACAGGCTGCCACTTCTGCTTCCGCTTGTTCGACCATTTTACAGCAAGCTTCTACCGTTCCACCCGTAGCCAGCAAGTCGTCGACGACCAGCACGCGCTGTCCTGGGCCAATCCCGTCGACGTGCATTTCCAATGTGTCGGTACCGTACTCCAAGTCGTAACTATACGACCGCTTGTTGTAAGGCAGCTTGCCCGGTTTGCGGATTGGCACCACGCCGATTCCCAATTCGATGGCCAGCGGGGTAGCAAACAGGAATCCCCGCGCTTCGGCGGCAGCAATCAAGTCGATTTTTTGGTCCCTGAAATGATCGGCCATCTGCATGACTGAGTGACGGAGAGCCTTTCCGTCGGCCAGCAGCGGGGTGATGTCCTTGAAAACGATTCCCGGCTTGGGGAAGTCGGGAATATCTCGAACATATTCGGACAGGTTGATTTCCGTCATTTCGGACATGAAGTTCTCCTTGCGCTAACGATACCCGCCCTAATATATCGGCAGAGCGGACGAAATCATAGGATGCCGTGAGAACAACGCGGCGGCGTTTGCCGACTAAAGCTTGATGTAACGACGACTTTGCGGGTGCTCGTGCTGGTAATCAGTGATCCGCCAGGACTCCCCTTGTTTTTCAAAGGTCAGCGTCACCCTCCGAGTCCCGGAGCCGTTGTAGTCAAACCTCCGCGTGGCATCCACGTCAAAGCCGACGATGAAATCGATCGTGGCCCGGGTGGTTGAGTTTTCGGGGAACTTGACCTCATTGAAGCCAATTACGCGACATTTCCGGAAATCATAGTCGGGCATCTCTGTTTTTACCCGTTGGATCGTGTTGCGTTTGTCCGGGCTGACAAACCGGAGCACACCGGCGACATCGTTCGATTGAACGGCGGCTGCGAGTTCGAAAATGTTCTGCTTCAGTTGTTCGCGATCCGTTACGATCATTTGCCCGGTAACCACAGCACCTATCATCGAGGCAAATGCCAAGGCAGCGAAACCGAGAAATAGTCGCCGCTTGGAGATAAACCACGTCAACAGGAAAGCGCTGGTCAATAGAATGCCGATCATGATCGAATGCATCGGGCTTTCGGTAAACCATTCCATGCAGCTGCCTTTCTGCTAAACGAAGTGGGTTTCCTGTGGCATTATACTCGGCTGCGATTGCCGAGTACCCGTTAAAACGGGGCGTTTCATGGCTGTCATTACGAGTCGGCTTGTATCGCAGCGATCCTGCACCGGCGTCAAACAAAAAAACGGCCGACAAAATAACATTGACTAGACAGCTTTGTCCGACCGTTCGATTGTTTCTGCCCTGTGGGCTTGGTTTAAGAACTCGCCATCTCGCGAATTGTCTTGGCCAACATCGGACCCGCGTAGACCGCCTGAGCTCCGAGTAATTCCTCGATCCTCAGCAGCTGGTTGTACTTCGCCATGCGGTCGCTGCGGGAAGCCGAACCGGTTTTGATCTGTCCCGTGTTCAAGGCGACTGCCAGGTCGGCGATCATAGCATCTTCGGTTTCACCACTCCGGTGGCTCGTCACGCTGGTAAAGCCGTTGCGCTGAGCCAATTGAATCGCTTGGATGGTCTCTGTCAGCGTTCCAATCTGGTTTACCTTGATAAGAATACTGTTGGCGATTCCTTCATCAATACCACGTTGCAAGCGAGTGGTGTTGGTCACAAAGAGGTCGTCGCCAACCAGTTGTACCCGGTCGCCGATCTGGTCTGTCAGCATCTTCCAGCCTGCCCAGTCATCTTCACTGCACCCATCTTCAATCGAGAAAATCGGGTAACGATTTGCCCAGTCGGCAAGGAATTCGACCATCCCCGAGGAATCGAGCTGTTGCCCGTCGATGGCATAGACCCCTTTTTCGCTGTCAAAGAATTCGGTGGCCGCGACGTCGAGTGCAATTTGCACCTGTTCTCCCGGGCGGTATCCCGATTGATCGATGGCCTGCATGATCAAGTCGAGCGCCTCCACGTTACTGCCCAGATCCGGTGCGAAACCGCCCTCGTCTCCCACCGCTGTGTTGAGTCCTTTTTCTTTGAGTACGCGTTTGAGGTGGTGGAAGATTTCAACCCCGCATCGCAGGGCTTCCGAAAAGGAATCGAAGCCGAGTGGCATCACCATGAATTCCTGGACATCAACGGAGTTGTCAGCGTGTTCACCCCCATTGACGATATTCATCATCGGTGCCGGCAGCAGGCCCGCCGCTGTTCCACCCAGATATCGGAACAGGGGTTGATTGTTAAAATGTGCGCCCGCTTTGGCAGCGGCCAGGGAGATACCAAGGATCGCGTTTGCCCCAAGTTTCTTTTTATTTTCTGTTCCGTCCAGTTCAAGCATGGTGTGGTCGATCAGGCCTTGGTCGGTGCCCGGAAGCCCGATTAGCGCTTCGGCCAGTGGGCCATTGATGTTTTCAACAGCCTGCTGAACACCCTTGCCGAGGTAGCGAGTGGCATCTCCATCTCGTAATTCCCAGGCTTCGTGTGCCCCGGTACTGGCACCGCTGGGTACGGCGGCTCGCCCAAATGATCCGTCGGCGAGGGTAACTTCAGCTTCTACGGTTGGGTTTCCTCGGCTGTCTAAAATCTGGCGACCGTGTACTTCAATAATCGTATTCATCGTGGACTCTTACTCGTTGACTCGATTTCATGGACAAGTGATTGGTGTTTGCCTCGCTCGCCCCGCCCTTCCCATTTGGCCTGCGATTGGCGAAAACGCGGGTTGGCTCGAGGAGCGCTCCTCAGGTTGTCATTTTGACGGCCGAGGCTGGATTTTGATAGGGGAGGCGATTTCTTCCCGTCGCGCTCGAACAACTCGTGTTTGATCGGCTTGCGGTAAAAATTTGAGCCTTTCCATTAAGCACAGCCTCGCTTAAAGTAAGGCGACACGTACGCGTCGACTGATTTTTTGAGGGTGCAGACCTTTGTTTACCGGTTTGGTTGAAGAAATGGGTGAGGTGGTCCGGATCGAGCCGTCCGGGGAAGCCTGTCAGGTTTCGTTGGCCGCCGAGCTCGTTGCCCAGGGAATTCAGCTGGGGGATAGCGTCTCCATCAATGGCTGTTGCTTGACCGTCGTCGAAGCGGAGGGGAATCTGCTTGTCTTTCAGGCAGGCTCTGAGACGCTGAGCAGGACCAATTTGGGAGAGCTGACCACGGGCAGCCGTGTCAACCTGGAGCGGGCGCTCCGGTCGGACGATCGGCTAGGTGGGCACTATGTTTCGGGGCACGTCGATGCGATCGGTCGTGTTGCCAGCCGAATCGACCAGGACGACTGGGCAGAATTCCGTTTTACCGTGCCGCAGGAATTAACCCGCCAGATGGCAAGCAAGGGGTCGATCGCCGTGGATGGTGTCAGCTTGACTTTGGTCGATGTGGGAGATTGCGAATTCAGTGTCGCATTGATCCCTCACACGTTGAAAATGACCACGCTGGGTGAACGGGGGATTGGTGATGCTGTCAATCTCGAGACAGATATCCTGGCCAAGTATGTGCAACAGCAATTGCAGCGAGGCTCCATCATCTGACACGATTGGTGGATAGAGGGATAAACGGTACCGATCATTTCATTGGACGAGAGCCCGAATATGGCTAAGCAGAATCGACAGACGGTTTCCTACCTGACCCGCCGTTTTAAAGAGGTAGGATTGAACCCGAATGCGCGGCACGGCCAGAACTTTCTGATCGATCTCAACCTGATTGAATTGTTGGCGAAATCTGCGCATTTGACACAGGATGACGTGGTTTTGGAGATTGGTACGGGCACTGGTTCTCTGACCGCCCTGCTGGCGGCTGAGGCGGCCCAGGTGATCACGGTCGAAATTGATGGCCACCTGCATCAGATGGCGCGCGAGGAACTGGAGACCTTCGATAATATCATCATGCTTCGGCAGGACGCGCTCAAGAACAAGAACCATTTTGACCCTCGCGTCCTCGATGCCATTGATCGTGGGGTCAAAGCGGTCGACGGCGGGGTCCTCAAGTTGGTAGCTAACCTACCCTACAATGTGGCGACGCCGATCATCTCCAACCTCTTGCGGTGTGACATCGTCCCGGCGTCGATGACGGTGACGATCCAGAAGGAATTGGCAGACCGAATACTGGCCCAGCCAAATTCCAAGGATTACGGTGCGTTGAGCGTTTGGATTCAGAGCTTGTGCGATGTCGAGATGGTTCGGGTTATGTCCCCCGGAGTGTTCTGGCCCCGGCCGAAGGTCGAATCAGCGATTCTCCATTTGGAGCACCGGCCCGACAAACGAGCCAGTATTCCGAATATTGAGTTCTTTCATCAGTTCGTTCGCAGTATGTTTTTTCACCGCAGAAAGTTCCTGCGCAGCGTAGCCATCTCGGCCTTTAAAAACGAATTGACCAAGCCTGAAGTGGACGAGGTGCTGTCCCACATGGAGTTGGGCCCCGACGCAAGGACAGAACAGCTGGACGTGTCTCAGATGCAGCAACTCTGTCAGTTGTTTCGCACCGCGGTTGAGGCTAAGAACGGCTGACCCTGCCAGGGGCTGCTAGTCACTGTTGGGTTTCCGCCAGGGTAAACAAAAAAGGCACGGACCTAAAGGACCGTGCCTTTTTTGCGTTTACGATTGAGTGACTCGATCAGAGATCACTCTTCTTCCGAGGTCTCGCCTTGGCTTTCTTGGTCGGCTGGTGCTTCCTCGGTGGATTCCTCGTCAGACGCTTCAGTATCCTCAGCAACCGGTTCCGTGCCGGTCGAAATGAGAGGGCCTCCAGCGCCCAGGCCCCCCTTGAGGTCAGCATCCGGTTGCTTCGTTTCCGATTGGGATTTCTCATCGGCAGCTTCCTGCTCTTCGGTCCAGTCAACACGGCGACGGGATAAGCCAATTTTCCGTTCTTCGGTGTCCACGCGGAGAATCTTGACTTCCAATTCATCGCCAACTTTGACCACGTCCTCCGCATTTTCCACTTTGTCTTCGGAGAGTTCCGAGATGTGAAGCAGGCCTTCCAGGCCATCTTCCAGTCCGACAAAGACGCCGAAGTTCGTGATTTTGGTCACTTTGCCCTGGATCACTTGCCCCGGTTGGTAACGGTCCGGAATGTCGCTGGCCCAAGGATCGTCGTTCATCTGTTTCATGCCGAGTGCAATCCGGCGTCGCTCGATGTCGACGGCCAAGATTTTGCATTCGACTTCCTGCCCCTTTTCCAGCATCTCGTTGGGATGGCTGATCTTGCGGGTCCAAGACATGTCGGAGACGTGCAACAGACCGTCGATCCCTTCTTCCAGTTCGATAAAGGCACCGTAGTTGGTCAGGTTTCGGACACGGCCTTTGACCAGTTTGTCCGCGGGGTACTTCGCCTCCACTTGGTCCCAAGGGTTGTCTTGGGTCTGTTTCATGCCGAGCGACATCTGTTCGCCCGATTTGTCGATGCCCAAGACGGCCACATCGATTTCGTCGCCGATCTTGACCAATTCATTCGGATGGTTGACACGGCGGACCCAGGACATCTCGCTGATGTGAACCAAACCTTCGATGCCAGGTTCCAGTTTAACGAAAGCCCCGTAGTTCATCACGTTCACGACTTCGCCTGTATTGATTGAGCCAATCGGGTATTTTTCTTCTACATCATCCCACGGGTTGGGCAGCATCTGCTTCATCCCGAGGGCAATTTTGACTTTTTCCCGATCGATATTCAAAACCTTGACTTCAATCTCGGAATCCATGGAAACCATTTCCGAGGGATGATTGATTCGAGTGTGGGACATGTCGGTGATGTGCAACAGGCCATCAATCCCGCCCAAGTCAACAAAGGCACCGAAATCGGCGATGTTCTTGACCACGCCTTTGCGAATTTGACCAACTTCCAATTCGTCCAGCAGTTTCTGCTGGGCATACTGTCGCTCTTTCTCAATCAGGCTTCGACGACTGACAACGATATTTCGGCGTTGCTCATCGATTTTGAGAACTTCACATTGGACGACCTTGCCAATGTAGTCTCCGATGTCGCCGGGTCGTCGGATGTCGACCTGGCTGGCAGGCAGGAAGACCTGGACGCCAATGTCCACCAGCAAACCGCCCTTGATCTTTCTCGTACAGGTTCCCGTTACAATGTCGTTTTCATTGACCTTGGAGATTACATCTCGCCAGTGAATGATGTGGTCAGCTTTGACCTTGCTCAAGCGGATCAGGCCACTCGGGTCGTCGGCCTGTCCTAATTCGTCCTCGAGATCTTCGATCAGCACTTCAATGTCGTCACCGATGTTCGGCGGTTCATCGTGCTCGGCCCATTCGGCCCTGGTAATTGTGCCTTCACTTTTGAAGCCGACATCGACGATCACGGCTTCGCTATCAACACGGACAATCTTCCCTTTGACAATTTCGTTGACCTGAAATTTGGTCTCTTTGACATCGGGACCTGGCAAGTAGAGGCTGGCCAGGTCTTCTTCAGAGGTGAACAGGCTTTCTAGTTCCTGTGAAATGGAGTCGTCTTCGAGGTTTCGGATTAAGTTGCGGTTGACCATAGGGACCTTTGGATCGAGGGCACGAGCCTTCGATCAACATCGGTTGCATACCGGCATGGCATGACAGTGGCATGGAAGTCGGCGGAGCCCCGATGGCCCGCCCGCTAGCGATCACGAAGTGTATCAAATGAATTGATATAGAACAATATTCAACCCCGAGGAAACGACCGATTTGGGGTGGAAATTGGGACGCCTGCTCAGGGTGGGCGACGGTCTGTCCCGTTGCTGGTCCAACGCTCGGGATTCGCTGCAGCAGCTGAAAGCATGGGAGTTTTCGATTTTCTCACTCCAGAAAAGAGCGGGCCGATTGTCAGGATGAGGTCCAAATGGAACAATGGAACCATTGGATCGCGGGCTACGCACTGCGATAGTTGGCCACCCGGGAGGAACTGTCTACGGCATTGGTTCCTGCCCGGGATTGTATAAGCGAAAGGAGGTGAGTCTTGTATTATTTCTGTATTAGCCGAAGAGGTGGACTTGCCTGACGGTTTACCGGCGGGTGCCCGAGGGCAACCACCGAACAGGGGCCAATCCATGGCCCATCGCACAGCCCGTCCCGAGGCCTGGCCCCGGGGCGGGTTTTTTTGCCGCTATCTTCCATCCGACCGTTCACCCGAAGCGGCCTCTGGGCGGGCCGGTCCCCAGGAACTGGCAAGCGGGGAAAACCGGGGGAAACAGGTCTGCCTGACGCTAGCAGGTCTGTCAAACTTTATCGAATTTTTAGTTTGTATCGATAAACTTTCGCTGCGTGTTATGTCGATCATTTGGGTAACACAAAATTCAACGCCATCTACATTTGCG
>JAYZCF010000150.1:0-8259 GCA_036338455.1 Planctomycetota bacterium | reverse complement strand
TGCGAGGCAGCCGTCGACGATTTGCCATCCACGCTCTGGGGCACCTGTTCAACAGGCCGTTCGGATTGAGGATTCGACCGGACCCCGATCGACTGGTTTTCAACCATTTGGTCCTGTGGATCGGCCCGGCCCAAACGGGAGTTCCCGTTTTCACCGCGACAACCTAGGATCAAAAAGCCAACCACCACGGCCCAACCGACTGAATTCCCACTCCAGAATGAATTCTTCGAACGCGCAACGTCGTGATACCAAAGGTTCATGTTCATGCTTTCTCGAGGCGATGATCCGGCCGCATCCAGGCTAACGCCCTTCGGGCTGGCCTGTCTGTTTCTCGGTAACGTCTTTGCTACGCTGTTCCAAAAAGAGACGATGTAGTTTCTTGGCGATCTCCGGATACTCCACCGCCACATCGTTCTGCTCCCGGGGGTCGTCTCGCAGGTTGTACAGCTCCCAATCCGTCGCGGTGGTCGGTTGTTGCTTGGTGTACTTGACGATTTTCCAATCCCCATAGCGGAGCGCCCAGCGATTCGTTTTCTGGTTCCAAATCCAGTAAAGGTCGCGAGTTGGCAGGGACTCGTCAGCAAAAAGGACCGGCGCCAGATCGACTCCGTCAAAATTGACCGGCACAGCAGTTTCGACTCCCACCAAACGGGACAGCGTCGGAAACCACTCGACAATATGAACCGGGTCCGTCACGAGCTTCGGTTGGATGTGACCCGGCCAACAGGCAAAGCCGGGGACATGAATCCCCCCCTCCCAAACGTCGACTTTTTTACCTCGGATGGGCAAAGGTTGATTGAAATCCGTCAGCTTCAAATCGTCCGGGTACGCTTTGCCCGGCCAGTTGACTTGGGGCCCATTGTCCGAAGAGAACAGGATCAGCGTGTCTTCTGACTGGC
Organism: Planctomycetota bacterium; assembly: GCA_036338455.1. Lineage (GTDB taxonomy): Bacteria > Planctomycetota > Planctomycetia > Pirellulales > Pirellulaceae > Mariniblastus. The sequence goes on along the minus strand of JAYZCF010000150.1, from coordinate 7,360 downwards.
CCGTTCGCTCCAGGGCCGCGACGATTTCCCCGATGGCGTGATCGAGGTGATGGACAGCCGCCAACAAAAGTCGCTTTTCCGGGTCCGCTTCTTGCTGAATTTTTCCGTCCGGGTCGTTAAACCAGCGTATCTGGTCTTCGTTCTTCCAACGGCCTTCCTGGTCCGGGTCGAGTTCCGTGGGTTGATCGACGAACGCCCCTCGCTCATCGAGCGGCGTATGCACCGCATGAAAGGCGACGTACAGAAAGAAGGGTCGCTCTCTCTTCTGCTCGATCACTCGAACCGCCTCGCGGGCCACCAAATCGGTGGCGTGTACGCCCTCCTCCCGCCCAGGAATCAAGGCCAAATCGCGTTGCCAGGTCTCCGCGAACGGTCCGGAACGGTAACGGTGATCGTACATCCCCACCGCGCCCGCCAGCGAGCCATAACTATGCTCAAACCCGAAGTGGTTCGGGCCGTGTCCCATTTTCGATCCGAGGTGCCACTTACCGATCAGGTAAGTTTCATACCCCGCCTCTTGGAACAAGGTCCCCAAGGTCGGTGTGCCCAGCGGGAACGAGGGGGAATTGCTGGCCGACAGCGCCTGGGGGCCGAAACGGCCGGGATAACGGCCCGTCATCACGGCGACACGGGTCGGCGTGCACTGCGGCATGACATAATGGTTGACGAACGTCGCGCCTTGACTCGCCAATCGGTCCAGCTGCGGCGAATAGACGTTCCGGTTATTGAAACCGATATCGGCCCACCCCTGGTCATCGCTAATAATAACGATCACGTTCGGTCGTTCCGGCTCGGCCCGCAGCTCCGACCCCTGCCACAGCAGCGATATCCCCAGCAACCAGACGCCTACACCCTGTTTCCAACCTGTTGTTTGCACCGACCGGGCCCCCTCTTCTGTGACAAACGGACTCGCAGAACGCCCCGATTTGAACGGCGATCCCACTCTGACCATTATCCTCCCACAGGCCGTGAGCACCAGTCACCTGTTACTGAAATCGAATGGAATAGAACTTCATGCCTAGAGCAGGCCGAAGCGCGGTGCGCCCCACCGCGCGGGCCCGTCACTCAGGCTCGGTTTTCATTCACCAGGCAAATTTTCAACTTTGTCCTGAGACTTGCTAAAAACCCCGACTGCCAGCCACCCCCCCAACGCGACAAAGCACCAGCCCCACACCAGCTGACCCATCCTGAGGTAGTTGTCCAATGGCGGCAGTGCAGGCCCCCTATCACCGGTTGTCAGGATCGTATTTCCAGTAGGAAAAAAACTGAGATCATCCGTTTCCGACTTCACCCCGGCCGCCGCATCACTCCAACTCGCTTCCAGAATCGAATCGGTCAACTGCACATAAGTCCAACGCAACAGTTGCGTCGTCATCAACGAATCTGAATGATGTTTGCCCTCCACACAATAAAACACCAGCAGGTAACCGCCCCCCCAGGCAAGAAAACCAACCCAATAGGCCTGGCTGATTCCTCGGTTAAACAGGACCTTTAACAAAGCGTACAGGAACCCAACGAGGGTCACTGTCCCAAACAGGGCAAACAGAAACGGTGACGATTGCACCATGGCAATCAGCCCCAGGGCCGCCACCGTGATAATCAGGATCAGTTGCAAGATGGTGAATTGGCGAATCGATTTCTCCGACATGTGCCCCCCGGCTAATTTGACCCACAAGTGACCAGCCGGCTGAAACCGCTCGACCGACTGATCGAGGATCCACGCCACCCGCCTGCGCTATTCAATCAAAAATCGAAACACGGATCAAACAAACAGGGACTGGCCGCCAGCGGAACATCCACCACCATTCACTGGCTGTAACCCATTTCACCAGGCGGACGTTTTCGAGCTCAATCGACCTTCTCGATTTCTCCGGGTCGCCATGTTTTTTCGAACCACGGTTTAAGTGGTCCGTAGAGACGCAGGCAAACAAACCAGCCCTTGCCGGGGACCGTCTGAATCCAGTTCGCCTCGTGCCCCTTGGGGGCTTCGGGAGAGAACCAGATCGTTGTCGAGCCATCCTCGTTGGTCTCCATGTCCCGATTCCGTTCGTTATTTCGGCTTGGGTACGGCTGACCCGTTTGCAACATCGAACGTGTCTGGGGGTCGTAAACCACCAGGGACCAGAAATCCTTGGCCGGCACATCGGCGGGAATGGTCAACTTATACCGCTGACTGCCATCCAGGTAATCGCCTTCGCTATCGGTCACAGCCAGCGCGTACTGGGAACCTACCCCCACCATCTCGAGGACCATGGCCGGTGTATTGACCGTTGCGATATAAAAGAAAAGAGTCCGCGCGTCCGCGTTTCGACCGCCTCGCCCTTTTTCGATCAGCCAACGGTAATCACCGCCATCGAACGCGGAAAACCAGGCGCTTTTCGGACCGTAGTAGCGAATGGTCTTGGAACGCGGACGAAATGCAAGCGCCCGCGCCGTCGCGTTCCCAACGGTCACAGCATCGGTGAGGATCCGTTTCATCCGCGCGTCCGGCTGAAACGGCTTCCCTTTCTCGATCCCGATGGCCGCCAGGTTTCCGCGGATTTCCGGGTCCAGGAACTCGACCGGTTCCCGCTGAATCACGTCGTCGATTTCTTCGTAAAATGTGAAATCGTTGGCGTGGATCGTGTTCATCGCTTTGCCGGTTCCATTGACCACCTCCAACGCTGGCGGATGGTTTGCTTCAGCCAGCGGATAGATCTTCAGCCCCTCCGTCCACATTTTTACCGCTGCCGAAGTTTTGCCATCTTTGAGAAATCCGCGGAGAGGGAGCCAGTTGATGTAAGTCCGGCTCTTGGCCACGAAATACCCTTCCGGAATCTCTCCTTCATAACCGGGGGGCAGAATCAGGTACTTACCTCCTTTTCCCTTGTCCGGCCCCGGTCCACCCATATCGATCACAAAACGAAAATAGGCATCGTTCACCGTACCTGGACCCGCTCCCGGGGGAATTTCGACCACGGTCGGCCCATCCCGTTTCAAATCGAGCAAGCCAATGGCATAAATCGTGTCGGTGTTGCCGGTCAGGAACAGACTCTTGGAATCCATCAGATCTTCGTACAACAGGATCTTGTTCGCCTTGTCGATTCCGACGCCTTCCATCCCCCGCCGCATCGCTTCGACCGATGCCATAGGGACCAAATCGAGAAAAGCCTCGACACCCCGAATTCGATCCAAGTTTTCGTATACTTTTTCAACCGTCGCGGAGTCCGGCATCCCATCGAAAAACTTCAGTGTGCCCAGTTGATCGGTCTCGACTTTATCGGGCGTCAAAATAGCGGAAGGGATCGGCGTGTTGTAACCTTTCGGCACCTGCGCCCAAACGGGGCTAATGCCCAGCCCCAAGGTCATCATGATTGCCCAATAATGCCATTTCTTCATCGAGTTTCTCTTTCCTTTTTTTTCTTTCCTGCTTCCGCCGCCTGTGAGATTTTCCAACAACCAAGCTTTGGAACCATCAGGCACTGCATTGCCACTGCTGGACGATTTGGGACGGCTTACCGACCTCGAGAAAAGGGATTATCAACAAAACACGCAGGAGGCCAATGGGGCAAAGCTGGATTAAGAATTCCCAGTATGATGCGCCACTCATTCCCCATGATGATGCTGGTCTACCGAACGATGTTGCACAAAAATAAGTGGGGTGCAAATAAAAACCAGCGTCGAGATCCTTTCATTTAGTGGCACCAGTGCCACCCCCACCACGGTCAGCGCAATGGCAGCCACCATGCGGAGATCCATGCCGAGAATGATTTGGCGAGGAACCGGATGACGCGTCAACGATTTCAGCCCGTAATGCCAAATCACCAGCAGCATCAGGTAGACGGCCAACTGAACCATGCCAAACAGGACTGCCACGTTCCAATTGCTGGGATACTCCGAGCGAATGCCGGTAACCCAGGGAGAGAGCGAGAGTGGCAACATGAAGGCCAAATTCAACCACACAAACGTCCGGTTACATCGGTCCATATAGTTCAGGATCACGTGATGCAACACCCAGTAGGAGGCGATCAAGGTAAAGCTGACGCAATACGGAAGCAGCTGATACTCGATCTTGGCCAGGAAGCCGAAGACGCCCTCTTGGGCAAAATCATGACCCCGGGGAACATCCAGCCCGAGCACAAGGATCGTAATCACGATCGCGAACACACCGTCCGACAGGCCGTTCAATCGACCCAATGTCAACCGGCTTCGCCGTTCCACGTTATTTGTCATGCAAGCCCACCTGCGGCACCAATGGATTTCGGTAGGCCCTTTGGCCTTAACCGCTACTCAATGTAACGCCCCCGCATCGGTTTGATAATTCACGACCTCGATTTCGCGAGACATTCCAGGAACTTTTTGCTGAAGAAAGACAGATTCAGCATCAACCTTCAACGGTTGCCACCAGAGGGCAGGGGACTTACCAACTCGGAGAATTGGATTAGGCGGCGCGCGCCAACTTTTCGATACCTACCGCGACGCGGGTCGTCCCATCCCACTTGCGCCGTCGGAAGACCTCTCGATTTCGACGGGAGATTTCCGGATCAAAATGACTCTTCGGATGATCCAAGTGCAGTTGCATCAGCGAGTACTTCAGATAACGCGATTTAACACCATGATTTTTCAACCGCACGCCCATATCGCGGTCTTCACTCCCATAGCCGGGAAAATCTTCGTCGAATCCATTGACATCCAAAAGATCTTTCCGCCATGCAGCCGCATTCGAACCACTGAAGACGCAATGCCGCCAAGTGAGACGGTTCATGATGGCCGTCATCGACTGCCCCGCCGTTAAACGGTTGCGAAACCGCCGCAGGCCACGATCCCGCTCTTCCAAAAAGTTTGGATTGAAGACCTGGTTTTCCACAATCTGTTGCTCGGTAAATTGCCGGTGGACTTTTGATGGAACATCGATACGGCCGCCCGCTGTAAACGTCGACGGGCGTGCCAAACGTCGATGATTGGCCACGAAATCCTTTCGGGGAATACAATCCCCATCACAGAAAATCAGGTAGTCCGCATCCGTTGCCACAATGGCGGCATTGCGAATGGCTGACAACCGAAAACCTTCGTCGGCGTGCCAGACATGTTTCAGATTGAGGGAGGAAAAGCAGGATTCCCGCAGCACTTTGGCCGTTCGTTCATCCGATCCATCGTCGGCAACCAGAACCTGGAAGTCCGCTTCCTGCTGCGCCACGAAGCCAAGCAGACTCATTCGCAACACATCGGGACTGTTATAAGTCGAGAGGACAACCGCAATTTCCATATCGCCTTCCCTTGCACGTCGGACCGAGTGCCCAGCACGGCGGCTCCAGTAGCCTGCACGCTTCGGCCGGGACTCTACCAAATTCCCGCCCCTTCGTCATGAGCGATTTACCCTCTGTTTTTTCGGGTTTTGCCAATCTGGTCCGTTTTTCCCGGGAGTCGTTGCCGGTAGTCATCGCAAGTCAAGCGGGCAGACTCTGCCGTGAGACGCCCTCTTACTGTTTGGCTGGAGATGGTTCGTCTGCCGCCTTTTGGGGCGCTGATTTTGGGCTCCCCGCCTTCTGCGGCTTGACCTTCATCCCAGGTTGAACTTTCTGAACTCCTTCGCTGATGATCGTTTCCCCAACTTTCAATCCCTTGAGCACAACGAACGAGTCTTCGTAGTCCGAACCGACAACGACATTTCGCGGCTGCACCGTGTTATCAGATGCTACCACGTACACTTGGGCACCCTCCTGCCCCTGCACCAAGGCTGCCTGGGGAATCAACAAGGCATCTTTGACCTCGCCGAGGTCCAACGTCAGGGGACAATACTGGCCGGGCAATAACTCAACCTCGTCGGCCCCCTGGAACGTGTTTTTGAAGATCGCTCGAAATTCCAGCATGTCGGTATTCGGATCGATCTGGGCACTGACATAATCGACCTTTCCGACCTCCGGGTAAGGTTTTCCGTTTGGCAGTATCAATGTAACCTGGCTATTCTCCAGCCAACTCGGGTCGGACGGGTCCGCGTTCTGCAAATCGAGTGCTTGGATTTGCGCCAATTGATTTCGGCTGATGTTGAACAGGACGTAGATCGGGTCGACTTGGATCGCCGTCGTCAGGACATCCTTGTTCTCGGTTACCAGGGCACCGACGTTGATTTCAGTCGACTGGATCCTTGCATCAAACGGGGCCAGGATCCGGGTGTACCCGAGATCCAGTTTCGCCGCCACGATGTTTGCCTCGTCGCGTTGAATCGCTGCTTTCAATTCGGCGACCTTGGCCACCGAAGACTGTTTCCGCTCCACAGAGCCAGCACCTTGTTTGGCAAGCGCGGTGTACCGCGTGACTTCGATATTCCAGTATTCCAGGGCAGCCTCGTTTTGTGCCTTGGAGGCGATGGCGGCATCGAGCTGTGCCTGGAAAGGGCGAGGGTCAATTTGGTACAACAACTGGCCCTGCTTGACGATATCCCCTTCCACGAAATCCCGCGACTGCAGATAACCAGTCACACGGGACATGATTCCTACCGATTTCACCGCCTGCAATGTTCCCGTAAAGCTGAAACGTCGTGGAATGGTCTTCGTCCCAACGTCCGTCACGGTCACCACCGGCTCCTTGGGAATCGTAATATCCGGTTTCGGAATGATGCAACCGCCCATCCCCAAAAGTCCGAGACAGAGCGCTAAGAGGCCCCCTGAAAGGAGACGCAATTTCCGTTGATCACGATACGTTTTCATCTGTCTATCAACCTTTTTCTGATCCGTTTTCACTGTCGGACGATCCAGGATCGCCCTTCTCCGTCGGCTCCGATTTCTGGCTCGAGCTGTCAACTTCGTCGGTCGATTCACCAGGAGCGGAACCGCCATCCTCGTCGCCCTCCAAATCGGAAGGGTCGCCGCTGGCCAGCTCTTCCCGAACCCGACCACTAAAACGTTCCCTGACTTTTTCCACCATGATGAAAAAAACCGGGATGACAATAATCAACAAGGTGGCCGCACACATTCCGCCGACCACCGTCGTCCCGATCGAGCGACGTGAATTGGCACCCGCTCCGAAGGCCAAGGCCAACGGGACCGTCCCCAAAATAAACGCAAAGGCGGTCATCAGGATCGGCCGCAGACGAATCTTGGCGGCGTTGATCCCGGATTCTCGAGGGCTCTCACCGGCCAAGCGGCGTTCGCGAGCAAACTCGACGATCAGGATCGCGTTTTTGGCACTCAAGCCGATCAACATGACCAACCCGATTTGCGCATAAATATCGAGTTCACGCTCACAGAAATGCAAGAAGTAAGCTGCGCCCAACAAGCCGGTCGGAACCGCCATCAAGACGACCATCGGCATGGACCAACTCTCATACTGGGCCGCTAAAACGAAAAACACCAGGAGTAGAGAAAGAGAAAACACGATGGGT
>JAYZCF010000149.1:0-4182 GCA_036338455.1 Planctomycetota bacterium | reverse complement strand
CGCGCCGATTTTATTTTCTTGAACCAGTTAGAGTTTGAAAAATCATGGGACGGCGACACTCTGCTGGCGAAGCGGGTTTACTCCATGCTGGATAGTAAACAGCCGTTCAGTCTCCGCTGGTTCATCCCGGAAATTTTGCGTCAGAGGACGGCGTTTACCGATGTAGCGATTGCCGCCCTGTTTATTAACCTGATCGCGTTAGTCGTTCCCCTGTTTTTTCAGATTGTGATCGACAAGGTCTTGGTTAACTACGCATTGGCGACATTGCAGGTGTTGACTGTTGGGATTGTCATTGCGCTGGCGTTCGACGCGATTCTCGGTTACCTGCGCAGCTATTTGCTATTACACGCAACCAGCAAGATTGATATTCGGGTAGCAACCCGAACGTTCAGCCACATGCTCAGCCTACCGATGAACTATTTTGAGCAGATCACGGCTGGTGTCTTGACCAAGCACATGCAGCAAACGTCCAAGATTCGCGAATTCTTGACGGGGCAGCTCTTTCTGACCCTGCTCGACTCGACTGCATTATTGATTTTCTTGCCGATCCTGATGTTCTACAGTGTCTCCCTGACCATGGTCGTTTTGATTTTTTCGGGATTGTTGGGAATCAATATCGGCGTGTTGCTGGGGCCGTACCGTCGACGGTTGGAGGCCCTCTACAACGCAGAGGGTGAGCGCCAAGCGATGTTGGTAGAGACGATTCACGGTATCCAGACGGTCAAAGCGCTCAGCATGGAGCCGGTGCAACGTAAAAACTGGGACCAGTCCTCTGCCCAGGCGGTGGCGATGCATTTTCGGGTGGGCAAGATTTCCATCACGGCGACGACCATTTCAAAGTTTCTCGAAAAACTGTTGACGGTCATGATCATCTGGTTCGGGGCAAAAATGGTTTTCGAAAGAACCTTGAGCGTCGGCGAACTCGTCGCTTTCCAGATGATTGCCGGTCGTGTGACAGGGCCTCTCGTCCAACTCGTATCCTTGGTGCACTCCTATCAGGAAGCGGCGCTCTCGGTACGGATGTTGGGTTCGGTGATGAATCGCGCGCCGGAAGATGGGGTTGGCAGTGGTTTGCGTCCGCCTATTCAGGGGAATATTGAATTCGACAATGTGACATTCAGTTACATACCGACCAGCCCCCCTGCTTTGGACCATGTCTCGATCAAAATACCAGCTGGCAAAATTGTCGGCGTGGTTGGGCGAAGTGGATCGGGCAAGACCACTTTGACCCGTATGATTCAGGGCATGTATGTCCCCCAGCAGGGGATTATCCGTTTCGATTCATTGGATATTCGCGAACTGGATGTCTCGCATTTGAGACAGAATATTGGCGTCGTGTTGCAGGATAACTTCCTGTTCCGGGGAACGGTTCGCGACAACATTGCCATGGCGAAACCGAACTGCAGTTTCCAGGAGGTCGTGCATGTTGCCAAGTTGGCGGGTGCCGATGAGTTTGTCGAAAGGCTTCCCCAGTCGTATGATACGATGCTGGAAGAAAATGCTGCCAACCTCTCCGGTGGCCAAAGGCAACGTCTCGCGATTGCCCGCGCCCTGTTGAAAGATCCCAAGATCTTGATTTTCGACGAGGCGACGAGTGCGTTGGATCCGGAAAGTGAAGCCATCATCCAGCGAAACCTGAAGCGAATTGCCAAGGGGCGAACCGTGATCATTGTCTCTCACCGTCTGGCCACGCTGACCAGCAGCGACTCGATCGTCGTGATTGAACGCGGGCGGGTGGAAGCCAATGGAACGCATCAAGAATTAATCCAGAAATGCAAGGTATATCGAGACCTATGGCAACAACAGACGGGAATCGCGTAGACCGTGACTCGGTCAAACAGGAACGCATGCGCCGGCGTAAGAAAGCCCGGTCCGACCAACAGCGCGCGCGTCAAAAGAAGGACAAGCTGTTGGTTGAATTCCAGCCGGATGCTGTCGAACTGGAACACCGTTCGGTTCCCGGTGGTGCCAGGTGGACGCTCTACACCGTAATCGCTTTGGTCATCGGTTTCGTTGCTTGGAGTTACTGGGCGGAAGTCGATCGGATCGTGGTTGCTAACGGCAAGCTGATTACGACAGAGACGCCCGTCGTGCTTCAGCCGATTACCACCATGGAAATCAAGAAGATCAATGTCGGGTTTGGTGACAAGGTGCGGGTTGGGCAGGTGTTGGCGACGTTGGATCCGACCTTTTCTGATGCCGATCTTCAGCAACTCGAAAATAAACAAAAAGCGCTGCAGTCCAATATTGCCCGAGGTTTGGCGGAGCGAGATGGTGCCTCCTTTTCCATGGACGGCCATGAACAGGACAAGGATTGGCGGATGCAATTCCAGCTATACCAGGAGCGGCAAAAAGAAAAGCAAGCCAAGTTGAAGGAGTTCGATTCGGAAAAGAATAAGATTGAAGTTCAAAAAGCAAACACGGAAATCGCGATTGGTCACAACCAGGAACGCGTGGACATCTTTATGGAGCTGGAACAGTCTTCAGAGCGATTGCGCGCCAAAGGTTCGCACTCGGAAATTGACCTGCTCAGTCGCAAGTTGCAACGCAAGGAGGCGGAAACCAAGTTGCTGGATCTGGAAAGCAGCTTGCGAACAGCTGACGCCGATCTGGAATCGCTGGAAAAACGGCGGGCGGCCTATATTGCCAGTTGGAACTCGGAAGTCGCCTCGGGGTTGCTGGAGTCCTTTGAGAAGCTGGCTGAAGTGGAGCAGGAATTAAAAAAAGCGAGACGAATGGATGAGACGGACGAGGTTCGCGTTCCTCCCAATGAGCATTACGACGAGTTTATCGTGCTGGAGGTTGCCGATCTCTCTGCCGGTTCTGTCGTCAAAGCGGGCGAGCCACTGTTTCGCCTGATGCCGCTGGATGTACCGCTCGAAATGGAAATTGAGATCGCCGGGCGGGATATCGGTCGCGTGCGGGCCGTTGAGAAAATGCCGAACCAGGACAAAATGAATGACTTTGAGTTTCCGCAGGGCTCGGAGGTGACGGTCAAAATCAATGCGTTCAATTACCAGAAACATGGCTTTCTAAGCGGCGTAGTGCGGACCATCAGTGAGGGTGCATTTGAGAATCAGGGCGAGAATCAACAAATGGCCGGTATGGCAAATTACCGGGGACGCGTTGAATTGTTGCAACCGGTCCATCTCGATAATGTGCCGGACGATTTTCGGCTGATGCCAGGCATGACTGCCTCGGCCGAGATCAAGGTGGGGAAGCGCCGAGTTATCGAGTATTTCCTCTATCCCCTGTTGCGGTACCTCGATTCAGGTTTGCGAGAACCTTAGATCCCAAAGTTCGATCTAATCATCAGGTCGATGGAACTGATAGAGGACATAAGTTGATTTCTGATTTGGCTCGGTGGGGTAAACCTGCTGCAAATCGGGGGGGGATGGCAGCGCGTCGACGGCACTCTGCTCCACGAGCAGGTAATCGGCGTGAAACACCCGGGCGACTTCTGCCGGATTTTCCAGGTTCAGTAAGCCAGATGGATAGATTCGCTGCGCGCGGTAAATCGAATCGATTCTGCGCTTCCACTCGAGGATTGCCGCCGGGTTCTGTGGAATATCTTTCCAGTTGACGACCTCCGAACGCTGCGCGTACCACTTGAACGTCTGCTGGTCATTGGGCGTGATAAACATCGCGTCACTCGGCGTGTTTTGCCGAATCCACTGGCAGACTTTTTTCCAATTAGCTTGGGTTTCGATCGTCCGTTTTTCGTTTTGTACATAGCCTGGTAACGAGGCCTGGTCTGCCCGGGGTCGGGGGTCTTCCCACTTGGCTGCAATCATGGCTGCCCCGGCCAGTAGGATTAGCAGAATCGAAAAGATGGCGATCCACCGGCCAGTTTGTTCCCCGGCCGATGCAGGGCGTGCGGAAAACGTCGGTAACACCGTGACACACATGATGGATACGCCCAAGGGGATGGAGAAGTCCGACAGGCGGAACCAGTAAAACCTGAGCCAACCCGTGGCCCAAAGAGACCAATGGCTCAGTTCGGTTTGTTCGGTTTCGGCCAACCCACTCAAGAGAAGGCCACCCAGTGTGATCGACAGCGAGGCGGCACAGAACCAGTTCAGAGAGCGAATGAGCGAATTCTTCCTGAGGAACCAGGTGAAGCTACCCCAGATGACAATGAGCAAGGCAAAACGGGCAATGTGGTGGGTGGCGAATGCACCA
>JAYZCF010000148.1:0-14107 GCA_036338455.1 Planctomycetota bacterium | reverse complement strand
TCCCTCCACTTATAATGGACAACCGTGACACGGTCTCCCGCCCCGGGAACCGTTTTTCTATCCGCCAGGAGCGGGTGTTGTGATTTGATGAAGTGATATCGTGCCCGAAAGCAACCCTGTATTAACTGTTCGTCCTAAGATCGCGGACTTGAATTTCCACCTGTATGGAAGATCCATCCATCCGGAACTTTTTGATACATGTGCCGGGCGAATGATTGAACGGGAGAACTACAGGATCCATCTCAACATCACCTCGGACGGCCACCTCGTTTGTTTTGAACACGACTCGGTGGTACTTTCAGAAGTGGCCGCCAGTGCACTTCACCCCCTGCCGTCGCGAAGACAATTGATCTGTTGCCCCTTTGAATCGGTCCGCGAAGAACAGATCTCCTTCCAGGATCAGGTACAGTATCAATGTGAATTCCAATTGGATTTGGTCGCGCCCAAAACGTTTTTTTCCATTGCTCAACAGCTCAACCAGAACGATGAGTGCGATGGCTTAATCCATCGGTTCGAGTCGAGTGGCCGAATGGCGTTTGGTGCAGTCAGTCTTATCCACATCCAAGCCTTCCGAGAACACGTCTGCCTAAAAACGTTTCACACGTTCCCGGATTCTTGTGCCATGGTGAAAAGCCAATCGGTGTTCCGATTAAGCTAGGTGTCTGTCAAGAACTGGCCGATCGCGCGATTGACAACCCCTGGGTTTTCCAAAGGCGCCAAATGGCCTGCTGCCGGGACAATCAAAAATTGACTCCCCGCTATCGCATTGGCGACCATCTTCATCTCTTCGGGTGGCGTTATCCTGTCTTGCTCACCGACAATCAAAAGGGTTGGGCAAGCGACCGAGGACAACCATGGTGTTGCATCACGACGCACCGACATGCCTAGCAAACCAGCAGCAACCGACGGCGGTGCGGCTCGTCGAATCACTTCGCTCAATTGCTGTGCGAGTGCCGCTTGGGATTCGGCTTGGTTGGTGGCAAGGAGACGCGCTGGTTGCGAACGGGCCAGCTCGTCCATCCCGTATTTGAGGACCGAGCGCGCCGCCATTCGCCGCACACGGGCCGCTGCCTCGCCATCGGCCGCCGACCGGGTATTGCACAGGATCAACTGGGAAATCCTTTTCGGAAAGGAACGGTAAAACTCCCACGCAACATATCCCCCCATCGATAAACCGCAAAAACAGACGGGCTGCTCACCCACCACCTGTTGCAATAGTTCTTCCAAATCCCGGGCTAACTGGCTCATCGTCAACTCAGCGGTTCCCCGCTGGCTCAAGCCAAAACCACGGAGGTCCGGGACAATGACCTGGTAACGCTCCGCCAGGTAGTCCACCTGATGTTGCCACATGCTGTGGTCCAGTGGAAAACCGTGAACCAGGAGAACAGGGGGGCCCGTTCCGACAATCCGACAAGCCATCTCAATTTCAAAGACGTTGAAAAATTTCATTCAGCTGCCTAAGACGAGAAACAGATTCGGATCACCCACTGGAGTAGTAAACTTGCCGCCGCCAGTGCCGGTAGACAGTAAATCCAGTTGGAAGTTACGGGGGCCCGGCCCCACCAGATCCTCCCCAACTGGTAACTCTGCCAGGGTATTTGACCAATGATCAGCAGATAAACAACAAAACTTGCAGGATTAAAATGCCAGGCCCTCTGAAGCTGTCCATGCGAAATCGAAATGAATCCGCGGGTCAGCCCGCAGCCGGGGCAATCCATACCCAATATCCGTTTCGTGGTACAAAGTTCTGGCAAGGGAATGGTGGTGCCCGGTAAAAAAACTCTGGTTTCTCCCCCGGTGCTCATCCCAATAGACAAGGCGAGAACCAGGCAACCGGCGGCCAGCATAAAAATGTGTAAACCGATTTCGACTCCATGGAGCCGGTACGGTTGAGGCTCCCTGTCAGGAGCCGCGTTAGCTGGCATCCCCGTGTTATTCAAAAGGTTCGTCCTGAAAATGAGATCAAGAAATGGTCGTAAAATCCGCCCGCGGTCGATCGGATTCTATTCTAAAGGATTCCTACAACCGGGTCATTGGTCGCGCCAGAAACTCGGTTGAAACAGGACTAACACTGGGAAAATCTCCAGCCTTCCCAACATCATCATCAGGATGAACATCAACTTGGAGGGCTGGCTGAAATGACCGTAGTTCTGGGTCGCACCCACAGCCCCCAAGCCTGGGCCCACGTTGTTCAAGGTCGATACGACGCTACTGGCTGAATCGATCAACTTGTTGTCGGAGACAGGCCCCCATGTGTTGTTCGGCTCCACCGTCAAAAGAAACAGAAAGCCTGCAGCAAACAGGAGCATCACCAAACAAAAATAGATTGGAATGGACTGTCTCAAACCTTCGTCCTCGACAGGCTTGCCGCCCAATCGCAAATGCCGAATGACCTTTGGGTGGAACGAATGCTCAACCTCGATACCCAATATTTTAACCAAGAGGACGTGCCGAATGACCTTCAAACCACCCCCGGTACTCCCGGCGCAACCGCCGACAAACATCAAGATCAAGAGCAGACCTCTGGAGAACTCATCCCATTGATCGAAGTCGGCCGTGATGAAACCGGTCGTCGTGACGATCGAAACAACCTGGAAGGCCCCATCCCGGATGACCTTCAGGAGCGTCTCTGCTTCTCGGTCAGCATGCCAAACACCAAACAGGACGATTGCGGTCGTCGCCAACAGTAAGATCGATAGGTAAGTGCGAAACTCAATATCTGCAAACAGCTTCCACGGCTGGCCCATCACCATTAAGGCCAACAGGGTAAAATTCGTTCCCGCTAAAATCATGAAGAGAATGACCGTCGTCTCGATCGCGCCCCCATGTGTTGCCGCTAACGTTTCAAAGTGCCCGAGGCTAGCGTTGTACGTACTGAAACCGCCGGTAGCCATCGTTGTAAAAGAATGACAAATCGCATCGAAAAAACTCATTCCCATCAGGAACAGGATCAGCGCCAGAATCGCATTCAAACCGACATACATGCCCGTGAACAGCCAGGCAGAGTGTTGAATGCGGGAACTGAAGTTGTCCTGGGTAGGCCCTGGAACTTCGGTGCGCATTAGGGCTTTGCCAGCCGAACCCTGTCCCAGAATCACGACAAACAGGACGATGATGCCCAGACCTCCGAGAAACTGAGTACTGGCCCGCCAAAACAGGATGCAATGGGGGACAAGATAAGGATCTTCCAAGTCGGATAACACGGTCGCGCCCGTCGTACTGAAACCGGACTGTGACTCGAACATGGAGTCGACGATTCCCATCGGCACCCAATCGATACGGAAATGGGAAGCCCGGTCGGCCGGAGCCAACTCTTCCGATTCGCCGGGCAGCAACAACCATTTACCCAGTATCGGTTGCTGACAAAGCTGATCAAAGATTAAGGCTGCATCGGCATGTCCACTCAAGGACTCCAACCGCCATTCACTCAATCCTCGGGCTGGCCGTTGGGCAACGGCCGACAAAACGTCAAACTGTTCCTCGTTTACTTCGACCGTCTGCCAAGAATCCCAGAACCGCCAACCGTCAGCCACCACCATCACCTGTCGAGTGTCCTCAAAAACACGGATGGCAGGCCCACGACTGGTACCGCTCAACATGAAAGGTAACGCGCCAAGCAGTGTGGCCAAAACCCAACTCAAGCCGACAACGGCCATCGCTTCTTTCCGAAATAATCGGCCAGAACTCCCCCGGCCAATCAAAAGAAACAACAGGCCAACCAAAAGGGAAATCAGCGTACTGTACAGCAAGCCCTGGAACCCCTCGGTTTCGAAACGGTCATGGTCAATCGACAGATCTGTGTGCTGGCCAAAACGAGGATTGGCCCAGAACAGACTGAACAGCATGAAAGCGCCGATCAGAAGCGAGAGAATGCCCAGCAGTTTAAAAAGCAGTTTGACGTTCATGGACAATTGTCGGGGAAGCGCGAATCAGGTCGGTTACTATCTGGCAAGCCAACCAGCAAACGCTAGTTTACCGACCTTTGCGGACGAACCTACTGGAAAACGGGGCTCGGCTGGTAAAAAATGAGGCCTCCAACATCACTCGGCAGTCCCATTCCCAGCTGCAACCATGGCCCATCAAACGCTTGGCGTCGCTTTCTTTCAGCACGACGTACGCCAGGTAGCGCGTGAGCTGATCGGAAAAACATTGGTTTCTCGATGGAACCAACAGAGGGTCTCCGGCATGATTGTTGAAACCGAAGCCTATTTGCCAAAGGGAGATTCGGCCTGTCACGCCTGGGGTGGACCCAACCGAAAAAACGCGTCGATGTTTGGACCGGCCGGCTGCGCCTACGTTTACACAATCCATGCGCGACATTGTTTCAATGTGGTCACCCAGGATCCAGGGGTCCCCTCGGCCGTTTTGATTCGGGCTGTCGAGCCGCTAACCGGAATTAACCGGATGCAGTTACGTCGAAGCCAACAGAAACGGGAACTGCTGACCAAAGGTCCTGCTCGATTGTGTGAAGCCTTTGGCATCGACCGACAACTCGACGGAGTGCGACTGGGCCGCGGCCGTCACGTCTGGATCGAGGATAACCCTGACATAAGATTGGCCGATCATGCCATTCGGCAGACAAGACGCATCGGAGTAACTTCCGCCCAACGGCTCCGATTGCGTTTTGTCCTGCGGGGCAACCGTTTCGTCAGTGGTCCGCGTTCTCTGGGCTGACTGTTTTGACTGTCGACAGATAGATCTTGCCACCCAGTAATGTGGCAATCGGGGTAGCTGCCATCAAACCGATGTGCATCCACTGAATCGGCGCTGGGGCGGCTACGGCGGACTGCAGAAACGAGACACACAGAATCATCGCCAGGAAAACACAGTGAGCAAACTTGGCGAACGGCGCCATCCGAGTCACCGTATACCCAATCCCTAAGCAGGCGACCGATTGGAGTCCCAGGAGTGGCCAATACCACTTCTGAGGGAGAATTTCGGCAGCATTCGTTTCCAACTGCTGCTGGAAAACAGTCGGTTCACTTGCAAATGCTTCGAGGGTCTCCGGTGACAAGAGCAGGCCCAATCCGAAACCGAGGAGATACAGGAGTATGGCGCTCGATATGTAACCGCCCCCTACCAGTAAAAAACTGAGTAACAAGGTTCGCGGGGGTAAGCGGTATTCGAGGTGTTCCATGGGGCTCCCAAGCTTGGCCCCGGGATCGATCCCGATCCGGGAGCCATTTCGAGATCAAGATCGAGGCCGAACGGCGCGCACCGAACGGCCCTGCTCAATCAACGGGACTTCGAGTTCGGCTCCACGCTTTCTGCGACGCTGGTGATTTCCTGTCGGGTAAACACCAACTTGGTCGTCACACCATCAAACTCAATCCCCAATGGCACCGCCACTTCACATTGGTTGCGGTCAGGGCTAAACCGAATGATCCGTTCACCGGGAGCCGACGAGCCGTCTGCCAGCTGCTCGTTGACCTTGATTTTTAGTTCATTACCGTTAGCTGAGAGGACTTGGTAAGTGCCCAACGAAACATCCCGTATCGGTGAATTCCCGTTGATCGACATCTCGACCTCATTCTCGAACAGACCCTCGGGCGTGTATTGCATCGCCATCACGGTGGTCAGGAAATTGGCGACGATGTTTTTCGCCTCCGCCTGTTGATCGGGCGACATGCCCGCCAGACGCGCTTCGAACTCTCCTTGGTCAATTCGAGCATCACCCAACCATATTCCCACCAGCTGCTTTTGCAGGTCCGTTGCCTGCTGGGCCGTTTGATCGGTAGGCGGAGATGCAGATTCTGGCTGGGCCGGTTTGGAATCACCGCCACAACCGAGACTCAACAGACAGGTGGCCGCCAACGCGACTCCCCAGACAAGCGGATGACAACCTTGATTTTTCGGCAACACAGCAAACTCCCTTTTACCCTGCAATCGAAGCATTTGAAGCGATGTCGTGATCTTCGCATAAAATGGCGGAGTTCAAAACAGCAACTTGCACCCATTGCCGACAGCACCCTACCTCAATCCACCCGACAAAACTCGAGCTTGATTCGAGTCCCGGCCAGGTTGGGTGGTACCATCTTCAGATTTCCGTTGGTCAACCAATCAACCTCGTGTTCGGTAGTTTGACCATTTAGGTTGCAGCGAATGAAACTGGTTTGAGCCGCCTCACGGAACTCCAGTAACTCCCAAGTGCCAGTCTTTTTTCGGTCAATGGCTCCCATTTGAGTGATCGTTTCCAGTTTTCCATTGGCATGAAAAACCAGCAGCATTTGGTTCTGCTCCACTTCTTCAGGGCTGGATTCGGGCGTGATGCTGGCGGACTGGCCGATTCGATTCAGGATTTTGCCAGCTGCTTCAATTCGCCACTGGCCGACAAGCATCTCCCGTTCAGGGGACGTACATCCCGCTAGCATGCAGGTAGAAACCAGTAACATTGCGATCCAAATTCGACTGACAATCATTCAAGAAATTCCTCGTGACAGTGGTGCGCACGATTTTAAACGCTGGCAAGCTTTCATCCCGATAAACTTTCATAATTGGAACGTTTTTTCTGGTTGTAGGAAATCTACCTACCGATAAATCAGAAGTGAAACGGCTCGTAACTGAGACGTTTTTCCGTAATGAAACAGGCCCACGTCGGGCCTGCAATTGGCAAAAAAGCATGCCTTGCCGGGGGCGAATCATGTATCTGCGATATGCATCTTTATCGATTGCCGTGATGGCAACCTTCATGGCCAGCGGTTGCTGCACGGTAGGACCTTATGCGGGCCACCCCGGGCAGTACCCCATGGGTTACGCTGCCGATTGCGGCGAATGTGTCGATGGCTGTAGCTCTTGTGAAACGGGCTACTACCCGCCCGGTCCCTTGCAAGCCTTTCACAACTGGCGAATGGGCGTTTTTCAAGGCTACGGCTGTGGCGGCGTCTACCGAGGTGAATGGCTGAGTACGCCACCCGGTCACTGCGATCCTTGTGGTGATCCTTGCTTGGGCTCCCAAGGCTATGGATATGGGTATGGCCATCACTGGCACCCAGGCAAACTGCTCTGCCATTTATACGGTAAACGATTTTGTGACGGTTGCGGCTTGAGCCACCCCGGCTACGGGTGTGCCCAACCAGGCGGTTGCTATGACGGCGATTGCGGCTACCAGGGAGAGGTGATCACCGAAGGCGAGTACATCGAGCCGACAAGCTCGGCATCAGCGCGGATGGCCACTGGCATGACACCCAAACGCGCTTCGTTACCACCAAATACGAGCCGCTCTCCAAGCACTGCAACACCGAGCCGTTCCCGGATCACCCGCGATGCCGGAAACCGAGGAGTTCCTCAACCACGGAACTAGCCAATCGGGCGGTCACCAACCGCTCTACCAATACAGCCTAAAAGAATGCCGGGGATTGTAAGACGCTTATCTCCGGCATTTCTTTTGCGCCTTGCTGAGCTAGACGGCCAATTTAGCCACCATGTTCCATTTCGGTTGATGCCATTTGAGCAGCAGAGACTGCCGAGCCAATCGGTAATCGGCCACCGTTTCCAGACCGTGAAAAAAGATATCCAGATCCTGGTGTTCCCGCAGCCAGCGTTGGCGAGATTGTTCGGACTCAAAATGGGCCTTCAGCCGGTGCGCCAAACCATGGGTTTCGCCAGCAAACAGGAACTCGCCTCCCGACAAGGCAATCCCGTACACCCCGGCCGAAGTCGGGATCTGGGTGAGATCAAGTTCACTTAAAGGGATCCCTTTGGTGAATTTCTTGATTTTCAACCTGCGTTGATAGTTTTCCGCTCGTTGCCTGGCGTTGCGCCCCTCTTTTCTGAGCTTGATCGCTCCCCAACGGTAATCGACGGGCCGAAAGCCCGGCGCAAATTGGCCTGCGATCTCATCGAATTGGGCAGCAATCCTCGGGTCACAAAGAATATCATCCAAGCTCATATCACCATAATCGCCACTGATCCTCCGCCAAGCGATTTCGCTGGCAAAGATATATTGTTCCAGATCATCCCAACTGACCTGTGTCCGAGTCGTCGTCTCGATACCTACCCGCTTCAAGCGGCCCGACTTGCGTAACCGAAATAAGAAACGATTGCGCTCAGCCGCTGTGCCTTCAACCTGGTTGCGATCGCACGCCGTTTGAAAATCTTCATTGAAGATTGGGTCGGCGACAACTCGATCCACCGAGTAGCCACGATGGACTTGTTGAAAGGATTGAATGACTCCCTCCGCCTCGCTCGCTCGCCGGCTGTCCGAATGGGATTCGCTCGAAAACAGTTCCTTCTGACCCTCGTGTTCGCCGCCACGACGTCGCGCCCGTTTCTTTGTTTTCGCAGCCGCACGGCTCCCCGTCGCCGGTGCGCTACCCTTCGGCTCAGGGGAACCCACCAATTCATCGCCGGGATGAATTCCCTCCAGTCTTTGGCGACCCAAAATACAATACTCTTTACTTAGCTCCAGCCCGATAAACTGCCGGTCAAGCTTTTTGGCAACCGCCAACGTGGTCGCACTCCCACTGAAAGGATCAAGTACCACCTCGCCCGGACAAGAGCACGCCTTGATGATCCGTCCCAACAACTGCTCCGGCATCTGACAGCCATGGAAACCGGCTCGTTCCTTGAAGGTTCCGGCAACCCGGGGGAAGTACCAAGTGTCTTCGTCCGGGCTGAATCCATCGGCACAATCCTGGGGCCTCAGAATCCACGTGTCATCCGGCAGCCGGCCACCCTTGGCAGCCCGCGAATCGTTGTAGACGAGCTGTCGCGCTGAGGGGACTTTAACCTCGTCGGCATTGAAGGTGAACTGCTTGCCATCTTTGACAAAATAGAACAGGTGCGCGTGGGAGCGGGTGAATTTATGTGTGCAGTGCACGCCGAAAGTATAATACCAAATCACCCAACTGCGACACTCAAACCCAAGGCGTTTTGCTTCGATCTTTAATTCGGCCGCATACTCGTCACCCATGGCAAGCCAGAAAGCACCACTCGGCTTGAGAATCCGATGAACCTGATTCATCCATCGAGACGACCAATCAAGATAAGCCTCCGCCGGTAGCTTGTCCTCGTATTCATCGTATTCGTAACCGATATTGAAAGGTGGATCAGCAAAAACAAGATCCACACTGCCCTCTGGAAGGGACTCCATCAGAGTGATGCAATCACCCTGGTTTATTTTATTGAGCTGCTGGTCTCGCTTGGTTGCCATGCCTATCCCGGTCAATCAATTCAGTTTTCAGACAAGTGTAAGTGTCCACCCGTTCTCACATTTCCACTTCAGCCGGGCGGCCATTTCATCGGTCGACCGCCCAACACATGCAAGTGCAAATGATCGACACTCTGACCGCCGTCAGCCCCACAATTGGCAACTACCCGGTAGCCTGTCTCAGCCAGGTTCAACAGACGGGCCACCTGTCCTACGGCCAACAGTAATTTGCCGCCAATTTCCAGATCTCCATCTTGCAGACTGGCCACGTTTTCAATGCGCCGCTTCGGTATGACGAGAACGTGAACAGGAGCCTGGGGCTGGATGTCGTGAAACGCCAAGCAATCCTCATCTTCATAGACGATGTCCGCCGGAATTTCCTTGGCAATGATCTTGTCAAAAATCGTAAAGGATTCGTTCATCCCTCATCCTCCCTCATCGGTAACCACTGTGGGTCCAACTGGTCTGCCGGGATCAATTCATCCACGATCAGAGAGACAATCCCCTCGCGAACCGGCACCAACAAGGTTTGCTCGTCGTTGATCAACACCGACTCCAGCTCGGTTTCCACTTTTTGTCCAACCTGGTTGAACAGCTGCCCAGCCCCAATTTTTCGATTGATCTCGGATGTTACTGCATCCGCCACCGGTTGCAAACAACCCCGGGTCACAGGACAGCGGACCAGTTTCAGGAAATCGGGGTGGTTCGGTTCAAACATGGTTCATTTGGCCCCGGAGGGGTTGGAATTGTTGTAGCTGAACCGTTTCACTGGTCCATTTTCTTTCGCCGGCTCAGGATTGACCGACTGACTTCAACCCATGATAGCACTCTGACCATGCGACCACCAACCACCAAACGGTCTCCAAGGTGCAAGCGCGTCGCAGATTCATCTTGCCCGAAAATTGGCCCTGGATTATCACCAAGCGTAATTCGATCGGTATTCAATCGGAATCCGGCTTATTTCCCAACCTGCGTGAGGATCCTGTCGTGTCAAGGAAGACCCATCCACCCCGCCCTCTGCTACTTGCGATCAACAGTTTCCTTGTTTGTTTAACAACGACTTGTCCGTCGCAAATGCACGCCCAAGAAGCACTTGATGATTCGGACAAGGGGGCCAGCCGTAAAACCGTGGAACTGGTTGCACCGAGCTACCAGCCCGAGGCGCCCGCTCGCATCAACATGGCGTTGCTGGATGACACCAAGCCCCGGATGCAACGATTGACGGTCGAGCCTTGTGAACAAACCTCCTGCGACCCCTCGACGTGCCCTGATTGTCAACAGCCATCGCAACAATGGAAATCAACGGTTGCCAATAGTCCATTCGAAGACATGGTCGAAGGACTTACGGTCCAATTGTCCAACCCCGAAATGTCGGCGATGCAAAAGGCCAACATTCTGCGATCGGCTTTCGAAACAGTGGCCCAACAAACCCGTATGCAAGCCCGTCCGGCATACGAAGAAACCGCAAATCATGCGCAAGAGCTTCACTCTGGTAACAACATGGGTGCCGAGGCGCACAAGATGCAAAATCACCCGCACCAAAACTACCAACTGGTTGACAATAGTGAAATGGAAAATGTCCGCCGCTGGCTGGAAGTCGTCTACTCGCATCAAGCCACGCTCTCCTCCCAAATGCAACGCATGGCAATAGAAAATGCCGCTTTGAAGGCATCCGTCCAGCTGATGCAACAACAGATGAAAATGAGCAGGATGCCAACAGACAATCAAGTGGGGTCGATGCACGGTACTACCACGGCAGGCTCTACCCACCGGCCAACAGATCGCGTTGAACGCTCAAGCCTTGACCTGTTCCATCGACAAGCGGGGAACGGCGACGCCGTGATGGCTTGGAATCCGGCGCAAGGATATCACCTGAAACCTGTCGTTCCACAAAAAGCTACTCCCGGTTCGTCTCGACAGCGGGTTATTCGCGCTGACTACCAAACGCAAATTGACCGGGAAATCGACTCGCTTCACCGGCAAATGGAGAGGTTAACAACGCAGATCGAGGATTTTCAGGCTCGCCATCACCGGCAACCGCCCGCGCCCGATCTTTTGGAACCGGTCTACGCTCCGGAACAGGAATTGAAGCCACTCCAATCAGTACCCACCAACCGTCCGGTTCCTTACCGCTAGTTTCCGCCCGCCAAGTCTAACGCGCTGCCGACTTAATCGGTTTCCAGCTCGATACCAAGCCCATCGGCGATCCGATTGGCAAAGGCAAAGTAAGCCGTAACGGCACAGAGATCGTGGATCGCGCGGTCATCGAGGCCCGCCTGTCGAAGCGGTTCCATGTCAGCCCGCGTTATCTGCTCAGGCGTTTCCGTCAACTTGACCGCGTAGTGGAGCATTGCCCGATCGGCAGGCTCCAACTCAACTGATTGCCAGTCTTGAGCGAGACGTTCAGCCCACTCACCTGCTTCCGCCGCAGACAAACCTTCGCTTATCCATTCTCGCCGCAGACCGCGCGCATGGTGAACCCGTCAGTAGTGGCACCCGTTCAGCGCCGAAACAACCACGGCAATCATCTCTCTTTGTCTTCGACTGAGCGGACCCGGACTGTGCATCAAGCTGCGGTAAAGTTCCCAGTGCTGCCGCATCACGGCCGAGTGGACCGAGTGAACTTGTAGGATGTGATCACTATCGTCGATACGATTTTCCGGTGGCTGCTGTTCAACCGGGATATAATCGATGAATGCCATGGCGGTGCGAGTTGTCTGGAACGCATTGACTTACGAAGATGGATCCTCGATGGGGGAGGCTTGGTCCGGGGCTGATTGCGTGGCCAACTTGTACCAGTCAATCGTTTCACTGAACTGACTGGCTTCGTAATCGACCTTCCCTAGCAGAGGGACTTGAATCCGGGCCTCGATCTCTTGGGGATTCGTCGGAATACTGCGATCCCCCTCAAACACCTGTGGGTTATTCAAGACGACTCCGCCGACCGGAATTCCACCCCGAAAACAGGCCGCCGTGATCAAGGTCTGCAAGGTCTGGTTGATCACGCCCAGTACGTTGGGAGCAACCACCACCACCGGGTAACCAAAATCAAAGGCCAAGTCCGCCACGTATTCATCGTCGCTGATCGGCGACATCAAACCACCCGACCCCTCCACGACGATCAGATCACACTGCCCCTCCCATCGGCTGATACCCTTTCTCAGTAAATCAACATCCATTTGTCGACCCTCGGCGCGCGCCGACAAGTGGGGAGCTAAGGGAGCTCGAAAGCGCTGGGGACAGACATCATCGAGCGTCATTGGCCGCCCAGCAGCCTCCCACAAGGCGACTGCGTCTTCGGAGACGAGTTCCTGGCCGTCGTGTACGCAATCACTGGCCGACGGTTTATACACGCCCACCCGATAGCCGGCGTCGACTAAAGATTTTACGATGAGAGCCCCGACATAAGTCTTTCCGACTTCAGTATCGGTGCCCGTAACAAACAGACCGATGGGTGGTTTTTTGAACATGCTCTTAAGTTAGCATTTTGCAGGGCCTGTTCCAATCAGATGGAAAACGGTTGAAATCCCATGAAAACCAATCTTGTCCAGGTCGCAGCGCTGCAGACAAGCTGTTCTGACGATCGCTCCGCCAACCTCGAACAATCCATCGAGCAAATTCGTACCGCGGCAAAACAGGGTGCGGAACTGGTTTGCCTGCAAGAATTGTTTCACAGCCGGTATTTCTGTCAGACCGAAGATCACCAGTATTTTGATCTCGCCGAGTCGATCCCGGGGCCCACCAGCGAGGCTATCTCCAAAGTGGCAGCCGAACTGAACATCGTCGTTTTGACCAGCGTTTTTGAACGAAGGGCCGCCGGCCTGTTTCATAACACTGCCATCGTTTTTGACCGGGACGGGTCGTTGGCTGGGAAGTACCGAAAAATGCACATTCCTGACGATCCCGGTTATTACGAGAAGTTTTACTTCACACCGGGCGATCAAGGCTTTGTAGCATTCGATACCTCTCTCGGTTCGATTGGTGTCTGTATCTGCTGGGATCAGTGGTTTCCTGAAGCCGCCCGTCTGACCGCCCTGGCCGGCGCTCAAATACTTGTCTACCCCACCGCCATCGGCTGGCTGTCGGAAGACAAACAGGATTTTGGGGCCAGCCAGAGGGATGCATGGAAAACGGTCATGCGGTCTCACGCGATTGCCAACGGCATTTTCGTTGTTGCTGCCAACCGTGTGGGATTCGAAAACAATATCGAGTTCTGGGGCCATTCCATGATCATTGATCCATACGGAAACGTGATGGCCCAAGGTTCTTCGGATCAACCCGAGATCGTGACGGCCGCCTGCAACTTGGAGTCGATTGAAACGGCGAGGACCCACTGGCCGTTCCTGCGCGACCGTCGCATCGACGCGTATTCGGGCCTCGACCGACGGATGATCGATGAGTGAAGAGGCGAACTTGATCGACTTGCGGACAGCCGGTTTCCGCATGCCTCCTGAATGGCACCCGCACTCGGCTTCCTGGCTGGCGTGGCCCCACAATCGCGAAACTTGGCCGGAAAATTTGCCCGAGGCCCAAGAAGAGTTTTGGCAGCTAGTCCTCGCCATTTCACACGATGAGCCAGTTTGCCTTGTGGCCGACTTCTCGCAAAATGAAACAATCTCTGAACTACAACAGAGAATCTCCAAGCAAGGCTTGAAAAACGTCCGCATGATTGACATCCCGACGAACGACGCCTGGTTACGGGATTATGGGCCAATATTTTGCACCGAACCCGCGGGCCAACGCTTGGCAATCGTCGACTGGCAATACAATGCCTGGGGAGGAAAATATCCACCGTTTGATGACGACCAACAGTTTGTGGACAGGTTACTGGACCACGAGCAGGGGCTGACGGTTTCCCTACACTCGCGGTCCCCCCTCTGCTTGGAAGGTGGCGCGATTGAAATCGACGAATCCGGATTGTTGCTCTGCACCACGCGCTGCGCCCTCGATCCGAACCGG
>JAYZCF010000147.1:0-4563 GCA_036338455.1 Planctomycetota bacterium | reverse complement strand
TGGACGTGGCGGGGACGAGCGGTCGGTGCCGAACGATTCAGTAGTCCAGCATGTCGCTGTAGCCGAGGCGCTGCTCTATGTCCCGTGCCCGTGGATCGGAGGCTTGCCCTTTACCCAGGGTGCGCGAGATCCAGTCACCGGTCGCCTGGGTTGTATCAGCTAGTTCGCCAGAGACTTTCTTGAGTGGCGCCGGTGTGGTGCAGCCCGTAAAGGCAACCGTGAGGCAGGCGATCATCAGGAGGAGTCCGAAACGCATAACATTTTCCCGAATAGGGTGAGAGATTCAGCAGTCCATTCTTGTTTCAAAATTGAGCCGCCCTGTCCAGCCCAGATGAAAATCTGATAGCATGGACGTCTGGGGAGAGTCGGGCCCGGTTCGCCAAAAAACGGGTCTTTGGCAAGTTTTGGATAGCAGATAGGGAAAACAGATAGATGGAATTCGAGGCCCTGGACGTGTTGGTGATCGCTCCGCATCCGGATGACGCGGAGCTGGGCATGGGTGGGGGGATCCTGGCGATGCTCGATGCCGGATTGCGGGTCGGTGTCCTCGACCTGACCGACGGAGAACCGACCCCTTTTGGATCGATCGAGCGGCGCGCGGCGGAGACCCTGGCGGCAACGAACGTGCTGGGACTGACCTGGCGCGGGAACCTCGGCCTGGTAAATCGAAAACTGGAAGCGACCCTCGAGGCCCGCGCCGCTTTGGCCGGTGTGATTCGGCAGACACGGCCGCGTTGGCTTTTTGCGCCGTACTGGCAGGATGCGCATCCCGACCATTTGGCCGCGACCGAGTTGGTCGAGGCGGCTAGGTTCTGGTCGAAGCTCTCTAAAACGGATATGCCAGGTGAACCGCATCACCCGGAGAGAGTGTTTCATTACTACTGCGTCCATTTAAAATTGCACGCTCAGCCTGCGTTTGTGCTTGATATCTCTGATCATTGGCAGACCAAGCGCGAGGCGATCGCCTGTTTCCACAGTCAGTTCGTCGAGGGGCGCGAGTCGCTGCAACCCGGTTTTATTGACCGCCTCGAATACGAGGCCCGTTACTGGGGGCAATCGATCGGTGTTGAGTTCGGTGAACCGTATACCAGTCGTGAGCCAATTGGGTTGCGGGACTGGGCCTCACTGATCTGAAGCCACACCTTTCTCTTGCCTAATGCCGTTCTGTTGCCAACGTTGGGAGACGAAACGTTCCAGCGGGAGGTCCGGTTCGCTACCCCTTTCCCAAATCAGGCATTCGGTCTGGCAGAGGTCGTTGATCAGGGCCAGACCCTCGCGCGCGCCGATAACGGAGACGGCGGAAGCATACGCATCGGCCAGGGTGGCGTTGGGCGCGGTCACGGTGACTTGAGAGATGTGGGTCGTGGCCTGACCTGTGCGGGGGTCAATGATGTGAGAGTAACGTCGACCATCCATCAACAGGAACTGGTTTAAATCCCCGCTGGTGGCCACGGCGGCGTTGGCCAATTGTAGAGTGATTCCAGCGGTCGCGCCGGCTTGCTCGTCCGGTTCGAGCAGTCTGATTTGCCAGCCGGATCGGCCAGGTGGCGCTTCGGAGACAGCGATATCCCCGCCCGCATCGACCAGCGCTGAGCAGATTCCCATTCGTCGGAGCAGGCGGAGTACTTCGTCGGCAGCATAACCTTTGGCGATGCCCCCGAAATCGAGCCGCATCCCCGGTTTGCCAAGACGGAGGCAGCGATTTGCATGGAGCGTAAAATCGTGGTAGCCGGTTTGTTCGAGGGCGGCGCTGATTTTTTTCGGAGCCGGCAGTCGGTTCCTCTTGCGGGCCATGCGCCAGACATGGGACAGGTTGCCGACGGTCACGTCGAATGCCCCCTCGGTGCGTTGGCTGATTCGGCGACTGATACAACTGAGTTTCCAGAGATCGGGACTCACGGCTTGGGGGCTGGCGTGCGGAGTGGACTGTCCCAGGCGTGAAACTTCGCTCGTCGATCGGTAGTCGCTGAATACCTGCTCAATCTGATCGACCCGTTGGCGAATTTTATCTTGGATCCCTCCGGCACGTTCGGCTGAGGCAAAATAAGTGACCTGAAACTCTACCCCCATGGCGGGGAAGCTGAAATTCTGTCGTGTCCGGGACTCTGGATTTTTCTTGTTTCCGTCGATCTCACCCGGAAACAACAGCCAGACGGAACAGAAAATGCCGAGATATCCGCAAAACGTGTGCATGTTTGAGGGGAGTCCGGGGCGAGAGCCAAACGGTGAGTGTTACCCTATTATAACCGGAAAGTTCAGCGGTTCGCACTAGATTGAAAACCGAGAGGGTAATGACTAAATTAGAGGCATGGTTAGATGGAATGATCGGCCTGGGCAGTTGTCGAAATTGTTTTGGTCTTATAAACGGGTTGGCGAGATCTCGCCGGCTGGATAATGAAACAGGAGAGAGTTGTGAGTCAACAAAAAAGCCAATCGACGCGTCGTCAATTTATCGGGAACGGTACCAAAATCGCTGCGGCGGGTGTGGCAGCCGGATCGTTGCTGAAACCGAAGCTTTCCCTGGCCCGATCGGCCCATGCCTTCGGCAGTGACACGATCAAAATTGGTCTGGTTGGTTGTGGTGGGCGAGGAACGGGTGCCGCGATTCAGGCCATGAATACGACCAGCGGAAATGTGGAATTGGTCGCGATGGCCGATGCCTTTGAAAACCGTTTGGAAAACGCTTTGAAAACGTGCACCAAGAATCACAAGGATAAGGTGCGGGTTCCCAAAGAGAATCAACACGTTGGCTTCAACGCCTACAAAGAGGTGATGGCCAGTGATGCGGATATGGTGCTGCTGGCGACTCCCCCCGGATTTCGGCCGTTGCACCTCGAAGCGGCTATCGATGCGGGCAAGCATGTGTTCATGGAAAAGCCGGTTGCTGTCGACGCCCCCGGTGTTCGCCGTGTGTTGGCCGCTGGTGAAAAAGCGAAAGAGAAGAACCTCGCGATTGCTGTCGGTTTGCAGCGTCGCCACGAGCGAGCCTACCGCGAGACGATCGACCCGTTGCAAAATGGCGCCATTGGCGATTTCGTTCTGAGTCGAGCCTACTGGAATGGCGGAGGTGTCTGGGTTCGACCGCGGACGGACGATCAGAGTGAGATGGAATACCAAATGCGGAACTGGTATTACTTCAACTGGTTGTGTGGCGATCATATCGTCGAACAGCACATTCACAACCTGGACGTGATCAACTGGCTGATGGATGGTTATCCGGTGACGGCTCAAGGCCAAGGTGGCCGCCTGGTACGAACCGGAGTAGACAATGGTCAGATTTATGATCACCACTTCATCGAGTTCACCTACGCGGATGGCTCCAAAATGTTTAGCCAGTGTCGGCATATCCCACAGTGTTACAACAACGTGAGTGAACACGTTCATGGAACCAAGGGTTCCTGTAACATCAGTGGCGCTAAAATTTATGACGCTGACGGGCAACAGATTTTCCATTCCAAGGCTGGCCGAGGAGGTCACCAGCAGGAACATCACGACCTGTTCGCCGACCTGCGGGCGGGTGTTATCCCGAACGAAGCGGAATACGGTGCCAAGAGCACGATGACCTCGATTTTCGGACGATTGGCTACTTACACGGGGAAAGAGCTCAAGTGGGAAGATGCGATCAACTCCAATCTGAGCTTGGCCAACGTGGACGAGATGGTCAGCATGAAAGACGAGCCGCCCGTGAAGCCGGATGCCGATGGGAAATACCCGATTCCGAAGCCGGGTAAGGGTGCCAAGGAGTCGATGGACTGGGGCTAAACGAGCCGACCCACTGAAAAAGATGATAAGCCGCGTCGAAAGACGCGGCTTTTTTTCGTCTCGGTGGGAAACTGTGCGGGTCGCGAAAGATGAAACGATGCTGCCCAATGCACGATACAAGATCTTTGTTTTGAATTAAACCGATCTGGCAGTTCGATGATCTATACAAGAACCGCCTATTTTTGCGCCAATCGTGGTTCTCTTAGTCCGTTTGAAAATGTTGTCTGTCCCGGAGTTTCCCATGAGAATGGCACTCGTTTCGATCATGTTCCTGTTGCCCGGTTTGCTGGTGCCGACATCTCTCCCAGCCCAGGAGACGGTTTCTCGTAATGGTCAGCAGATGCGCGTCACAACGATTCGATTCGAACGTGGAGCCCGATACAATGCGAGTGCTCAAACGGCCAAACGCCCGGTCGTGGTAACGGAGCGTTTGCCCCTTTCCGCGTTGAAAAAGTCCGTTGCGGAGCCGGCACTGGCGTCGGTTCCAGAAACGGTTCACGCCGTTCCGCAGTCGGTTCTTGTCGCTTACCCGATTGACCTGGTGCGCCAACCAAATCCATCGGGAGGGGCTAATCAGGTTGGGTACCAGCAGGTTCCCGCAGATGGACAAGCGTCTCCCAGTGATTTCCAACTCGAACTGCGACGGGGGGAAGCGGTTCTGAATAATGGTTCGCAAGTGATCGTCGACTCCCGCTACGAAACGCTCGATTACCGGGATCCCCGTTATCCGAATTCGGAATACGACTTCGTGAGTCCCGACCAGGTACAAGGCGATCATTTCCGCACACCGATCGGGTTCTG
>JAYZCF010000146.1:0-13112 GCA_036338455.1 Planctomycetota bacterium | reverse complement strand
TGGATTTCGATTGGATGGTGGGCGAGAAACGATTTTACTGGCTGCGAACCAACGCCGGGTAGTCCGGTCGCCACATTTTTTGATCGACGTTCTGTCTCAGCTGTTCGTCGCTGATCGGGTCTGCCACTCCCTGTTCCTGAGCTTTCTTTCCCACCGCCATGGCAACGTGACGGGCCAGTTTGCGGAGGTCGGTCAGGGGGGGAAGTAGTTCTCCCTCTCCCTCTTTGACGGCGGGTGAAAACTCCTTGAGCGCGATGGCGGCAACCATGAACATTTCGTCGGTTACTCGTGTGGCCTTACTTGCCAGGACACCCAATCCCATGGCCGGGAAGATGTAGCTGTTGTTGCACTGGGCAATAGGGAATTCCCGGCCTTCGTAATGAACGGGGGCAAACGGACTCCCCGTTGCCATGATCGCCTTGCCCTTGGTCCAATTGATCAGGTCCTGCGGATCCGCTTCACATCGAGAGGTCGGATTGGATAGTGGGAAGATGATGGGGCGTTCGCAATGAGAGGCCATTTCCAGGATCACTTCCTTGGTGAAAACGCCGGGTTGCCCAGTAACTCCAACCAGGATGGTCGGGTGGGCATTCTTGACCGTGTCTTCAAAACTGATTTCATCGCCCGGGGCCCGCTTCCAATCGGCCAGATCTGCCAATTTTTGTTGGAAAGGAACCTTGTACGGGGCGAGGTCGGTCCGGCCATCGTGGATCAGTCCATGGCTGTCGATGACAAAAAATCGCGAGCGGGCTTCCGCTTCACTCATGCCGGTGGAAACCATGGTGGCGACGAGTTGGTTGCTGATTCCGATGCCGGCCGAGCCTGCGCCCAGCATGACGATCCGGTGATCATCCAGCTCTCTGCCAGTCGCGGCCGCCGCGGCGAGAATGGTTCCTGTCGTGACGGCTGCGGTTCCTTGGATATCGTCGTTGAATGTGCATAAACGATCGCGATACTTGGCCAGGATAGGGGAGGCATGCCGAGAGGCGAAATCCTCAAACTGGAGCAAAACGTTGGGGAAAGCCCGCATGACGGCTGCCACGAAATCTTCGATGAACTGGTTGTAATCATCTCCCGTAATCCGTTCGTGGCGCCAGCCGATGTAATTTGGATCTTCCAGGCGGTCCTGGTTGTTGGTGCCGACGTCGAGCATGATCGGAAGGGTCGTGGTGGGGTCGATTCCGCCAATGGCCGTGTAGAGGGAGAGCTTGCCGACGGGAATCCCCATGCCGCCCGCACCTTGGTCGCCCAGGCCCAAGATTCGCTCTCCATCGGTCACGACGATCGCTTCGACATTGTCCAAAGCGCAATTGGACAAGATTTCATCCATATGCTCCCGCTCCGGGTACGAGATAAACAAACCGCGCGGGCGCCGGTAAATATGGCTGAATTTTTGACAGGCTTCTCCGACGACGGGTGTGTAGATAATGGGCAGCATTTCGTCGATGTAATCGAGAACGAGGCGATAGAACAGCGTTTCGTTGGTGTCCTGCAGTTCCCGCAGAAAAATGTGTTTGTCCAGGTTGGTCGGCTCGAGCTTGAACGACTCGTAGCAACGCTCGACCTGCTGCTCAATCGTCTCGACATGCGGTGGAAGTAATCCCATCAGGCCCAGGGCATGCCGTTCTTCGACCGTGAAAGCGGTTCCCTTATTCAGCAAGGGCAAGTCCAAGAGGGCTTGTCCCGAAACAGAGTCTGGAATGACCTGCGTTCGTTGCCGGGCGTTATCTAGTTCGTTCATTTGACGTGTCCCTTGTGTCTCGTTTTTTATGTCTAGAGGTTTGCCTTGAATTCGTCTCGCCAACCCTTCCATTGCTCATGGTCCCCCTTCAAACCCATGATGGCCTCTTTGACCTTGGAAATCCCAAAGCCCCAGGCCTCTTCGATCGTGATCGTGGGCGGCATCGTCAATTCACCCGGGCTGACGACCGCGTCGATCAGGAATGGTTTGTCCGACGCGATAGCGGCCTCGACCGCCGGAACGATTTGGTCGGCGTGTTCCACTCGGACACCGTCGCCTCCACACGCTTTGGCAAATTCGGCAAAATTCGGATTTACCAAACCCGTGGCATCGGGGTAGAGCGGGAGACCGGCCACTTCCATTTCCATTTTGACGAAACCGAGTTCGGAGTTGTTAAATACGATCACCTTGATTGGCCAGTTGAAGCGAACGGCGGTAACGAAATCCTGCATTGACATGGCAAACCCACCATCGCCGCAGAAAGCCCAGGCCTGGCGTTCTGGGTCAAGGGCCGCAGCGCCGATCGTAACGGGCAAGCCCGCGCCGAGGGAACCATGGTTAAAGGAGCCCAACATGCGCCGGTCGCCATTCATATGGACTTGCCGAGCAATCCAAACGACGCATTCACCGACGTCGACACCGAACACGGCATCATCGTCGGCCCGGTCACTGATCGCTTTGGCGAACAACTGGGGATGCAGGGGTTCATCCGTGCGGGAAAGAGACGCCTGCTTGTCCATCTGGTTGAGCCATTTTTTCTTCATTCGCTCCAAGCCGGGCAAAAACTTGTCAGGGGTTTTGGGCTCGATACGCGGTCCCAGTTCGTCGAGTGTATCCTTGATCGTTCCGACCAGACCGACGTTGACCGGGGCGCGGCGCCCAATATTTTCGACGTTGTAGTCGACCTGGATGACTTCGATTCCGTCGGGAATAAATCCATCGTAGGGAAAGTTGGTGCCGAGCATGACGAGGACTTCGCAATCCCATATGGCATGGTAACCCGAAGGGTTGCCGATCAAACCTGTCAGGCCGACCACGTTCGGGTCGTCGCAATCAAAGATGTCTTTCGCCCTTAAGGTATGCACGATGGGGGCCGAGAGCTTTTCGGCCAGCTCGATGACTTCCTGTTTTGCATTGCGGCAGCCGATGCCGCAGAAGAAGGCGATCCGCTTTCCCTCGTTGATGATCTTAGCTGCCTTGTCGAGCTCAGCTTCGGGCGGCAGGACGCGAGACGGTTGCATCACAAGGGGATGCATGAAGTGCTGGGTTTTGATCTTGGCCGTTGTCACGTCAATCGGCAATTCAATTCGGGTAACGCACCGCTCAATCAGAGATTTTTGAACGGCAATCTCGGCCAGCCGGGGCATTTGCTGGGGCGAATCGATGACCGCCTGGTAGTCGCAGATGTCGGAGAACATTCGGGTCAGATTGACTTCTTGGAAGTAGCTACTGCCCCGTTCACTGTGAGCCACTTGGCCCGTGATGGCGACCACGCCAGCGCCTTCACGTTTGGCGTTGTAAAGGCCGTTGATCAGGTGCAGGGCACCTGGCCCAACGGTCCCGGCGCAAACTCCAATACCGCCTGACAATTCGGCCTGGGCGTAGGCCATGTAGGCCGCATTTTCTTCGTGGCGGACGCCAATCCATTCGAAACGTTCATCCTTTCGGATGGCATCCAGGAACGCGTTCAGGGCATCCCCGGTGACGCCAAAAATCTGGCGTACCCCAGCGCCGGCCAGGATGTCCAGCAAGTTTTGACAAACATTTTGGTGCATGGTTTTATTCCTTGTTTTCAAGGCGCAAATTTTCAAAACTGCGGCGGAATTCTGGCAGTAGAAGGAGCGGCTCCAACTCCTGTTTTCGGTAAGTCACAACGTCCATTGTTTCTCGGCAGCGAATGCTGTGGGTCGCTTTCGACTTCTCCAAAAATTCGCTCACCCCGAAACAGTCACCTGGTCCCAGCTCCCCAATGACCTGCGGCTCGTCCCCGTCTTCGCCCGAAAGAATCTCGGCCGCTCCGGCCAGGATGATCGATACGCCCGTCCGTGAATCCCCTTTGTGAGCGACCATTTCGCCTGTCTCGTAATGGGACTCGATCAGGGCTGTCGGTTGATCCATGCCCGTTTGCACAAGCTCTCGCCCGCAAAAGATGTCCATCAACCAGGACATCCCCACTTTGATCTTCCGATCGAATCCGGGAAGCTTGACCCAATACGCCATCCGCCAAATCAGCCAGGCCACGAACCCGTGGAGATTGATCATGTCAAACATCCGAATGATGGCTCGACGATGGCCCAAGGAGGCCATCTTGCCTAATTCAGAAAAGGTGAAGTCCGTTTGCGGACGGTCGTCGATGGCGGCGACCACGTTATCGGCGCAGGTTTTGGCTTGCCGCACCGCAAACTGCGCGGTTGGGGGACAGAACCCATCTTCTTTCGGGTTGGGAATCAGGGCGCAGTCACCCAAGGCCCAGACATTCCGAAAACCTTTGACCTGCATCTTCAGATCCGCCTCGATACGTCCCCGGTTCAGCGGAACGTCCAAGCGCAGTACTACGGGATTCGGGCTGGATGGGACACTGGAAACGAGGGTGCGGGTGGGGATGCGGTCGCCATTGGCCAACAGGGCGAATTCGGGAGTGGCGGTTTGAAGTCGCATTTTGAAAATGAACTCTACCCCTCTTTTTTTCAGGAGATCCTGGGCATACAAGGCGAGCTTGTCCGGCATTTCGCGGTTCAGAATGCGTTCCCCGTCATGTACGAGGACGACCCGAATCTCGTTCGGGTCGATGGAGAAATAACGCCGGGCGCAATCACGTACGAAGTCGTTGAGCTCGGCACAAACCTTGACGCCCGAGAAACCTCCACCGCCGATGACAAAGGTCAGTAGCTGTTGGCGAAGACTTGGGTCGGTCGTAATGGCCGCTTCGCTCAAAACATGAATCAGATGATCCCTGAGTCTCAGGGCGTGCACGAGATTCTTAAACGGGAAGGCGTGGTCGTGAAGTCCGGGCATTTGGCGAAAGTCAGCGACGTTTCCCAATGTGACGACGAGGTGGTCATATTCGAGAACCGTCGCTGCTGAATCAAAACCGGGTGACAGCGTTACCTGTTGTTTCTCAACATCAACATGTTTGACTGAGCGGATGTAAAGCTGGGTCTTGGGCGCCAATCGGCGGATCGGTGTGACGGTATCCAGGATGCCGATGTTGCCCGATATGACTTCGGGTAGCATTGGCTGAAAGACCATGTAGTTCTCTTTGCTGACCAGAACGATTTCGACATCGTTCCGACGACGTAATCTGCGTTCCAGCTGAAGCGCCGTGTTGGCCCCGGCAAAACCGCCTCCTAAAATGATGATTCGTTTTTTTGACACAAGATGACTTTCGCTGTGACGGGAGGGAAGGATCTTTTGATTTATCCCATGCCGACCGGGGCAAACGTGTCGGGCGATGCGATGGCCCACGCTTTGTCCAGAATCGGATGATGACTTGAGCCGTCCAACAGGTCGCCCGGCTTGAGGAAACGGTAAGCGAGTTGATAGGTCATCACTTTATTGGGCTCCGTCCGCATCGAAACATGATAAGGCTTCAGTTCCTCTGGTCCGTTCAGTCCCATGGCGGCGATCAGTTCGTTGAAGGACTCCATCGTATTGGTGTGGAACTGGAAAACGCGTTCCGCCTTGTTGGGGACATTCAGAGCGTGAAACCGGCTTGGCTCCTGGGTTGCCACACCGACGGGACAGGTGTTGGTGTGGCATTTCTGGGCTTGAATACATCCGACCGCCATCATGAATCCACGGGCGGCGCAACACCAGTCGGCGCCGATGGCTAGGTTGCGAATGATATGGGCAGCCGAGGTGACTTTTCCGGCGCAGGCGACTTTGATTTTGTCCCGTAAGCCGCAGCCAACCAAAGAGTTGTGTACGAAAACCAGTCCTTCGATCAGCGGCGCGCCCATGCTATTGGAAAACTCCGGCGGCGCCGCACCCGTTCCACCTTCGCCACCATCGACATTGACGAAATCGGGTAGGATTCCGGTCTTGAGCATCGCTTTGCAGATTGCCAGGAATTCATGGGGCATGCCGACGCAGAGTTTGAAACCGACCGGTTTGCCGCCGGAGAGTTCACGTAACTGCTGGATGTAGTGGCAGAGTTCGATCGGGGTCTTGAAGGCTGAATGGCCGGGCGGCGAGAGGCAGTCCTGGCCCATCGGAATCTTGCGGGTTTCGGCGATTTCCCGTGTGATTTTTGCGGCCGGCAAAACACCCCCGTGGCCCGGTTTCGCACCTTGGGAGATCTTGATTTCAATCATTTTTATCTGATCTTCGACGGCCTGCTCGCCAAACAGTTCCGCATTGAAGGTCCCGTCATCGTTACGGCAGCCGAAGTAACCCGTCCCGATTTGCCAAACGATATCCCCGCCGAATTTTTGGTGGTAAGGGCTGTATCCACCCTCTCCCGTCCAGTGAGCAAAGCCCGCCTTCTTGGCCCCCTGGTTCATGGCCATGATGGCGTTGGGGCTGATAGCGCCGAAACTCATTGATGAAATATTCAGTAGGGAGCAGGAGTACGGTTGCGTGCACTCGGAACCACCAACCATCGTGCGGAAAGGTTCTTCCGATTTCGGTTTCGGTGCAATCGAGTGCAGCATCCATTCGTACTCGGCCGAATAAACATCCAGCTCGGTCCCAAACGGTTTCAAGCCTTCGATGTCTTTGGACCGTTCATAGATAAGCGAGCGTTGATCACGATTGAAAGGTCGCCCGTTGGTATTGCTCTCCAGGAAATACTGCCGCATCTCCGGGCTGATGAACTCCATCAGAAAACGGAGGTGGGCGAGGATCGGCACGCTGCGGGTAATGCTGTGTCGAGTCTGGATCAAATCGTAAGTGCCCAGCAGACAGAGCGCGCCTGTGATTCCCAACCCGATGCACCACCAGACGCTCAGAGTGGCCGTGAACACGATGAAAACGATCGTCAGGACGATGGAAAGGATGTAGGCAAGGTAACGCATGGGGGGTACTCCGAAACGTTGGATCACTGAGTGGGCTCAGACGACCCTTCTTCTTTTCGCGTTAACAGGAAGTCGACAATGTGGGACAGGTCCTCGGTGCTCATGGACCCGGCAAAGGAGGGCATGTTGTAACCCCCGTTCATGATGCGAATGGTCAAGTCCTGGCGGGTGAGTTTTTGGCCAATATTCGATAGCACCGGACCACG
This sequence comes from Planctomycetota bacterium, assembly GCA_036338455.1. Classification (GTDB taxonomy): domain Bacteria; phylum Planctomycetota; class Planctomycetia; order Pirellulales; family Pirellulaceae; genus Mariniblastus. The sequence continues at coordinate 6,150 of JAYZCF010000146.1, read as the reverse complement.
GTGACCACCGTGACCGTCGATGTGATGGCAGTAGAGGCAGCCCTTTTTGTAGACCAGGTTGCCACCCTCAAAGACGGGGCCTTCAGTTGCACCAATCACCGATTCGGGCAGAGGTTTCACACCAAAATCAGGTGACCAAGGTTTGTAATAACCATAAATGGTCAGCAGGACAAAACTGGTGACGCCAAAGACGATGATTCCGACGGACCAAGGCCGTTTGCTCGGCGCTCGGTGTCCCTTGTTGGAAAAGAACGGTACCAACAGCAGGATCAGGAATCCGAGCACCGGCGAGCCGAGAATAATCCAAGTTTCGAGGCTCGAGGGCAAGGTCGACAGGATCGTGAAATACCACCAGAAATACCAGTCCGGCATCGGGTTGGAATGAATGTTACTCGGGTTGGGGGCAGTGCTCAGCGAGGGTGCTCCAAAGAATATGGCGCACAGCAGTATTGCCATGACGACGAACGTGGAGAAAACGACGTCTCGCCACATTGCGTCGGGCCAGAAGGGAACCCCCGTCTTTTTCAGCCTCGCTTCGTATTCTTCGCGGTAGGTCGCCGGATCGACCGGTTGCTCCGGATTGGGCATCTCGGAAACGCCATGCCGCAGCAACAGGACCATGTGAAGGCCTATGCCTGCAAAAATAATCGATGGCATGATGAAGACATGGAACACGTAGAAACGTGTCAGGGTCGAACCGCCGACCGTTTCGCCGCCAAAAATAAAATGCGACAACCAGGAACCGATAAACGGTACCCGGGCCGCCATTTCGGAGGCGACCATCACCGACCAGACTCCATTGTCGTCCCAGCGCAGCAGTTGTCCGCTAAAGGCCATGCCCAAGACGACCATCATCAGGACGACCCCGCTCATCCAGTTCATTTCGCGGGGATATTTGTAGGTGGCGTGTAAGTAAACCTGCATCATGTGCATGACCGTCAGCATGACCATCGCCGAAGCACCGTAGTAATGCATCCCCCGGATCACGCCGCCCATGAAAGCAGTATCCGTGATGTACTTGAGGCTCATGTACGCTTCATCGCCGCCTGGGACGTAAACCATCGCCAGGCAAATTCCCGTCAGCACTTGAACAAAGAAAGCGGTCAGGGTAGCGCTGCCAAAAACGTACCACCATCGTGCATCGCGTGGCACGATGTGCTTCATCAATGGGAGAACGTAATCGGAGTAACCCGATCGGTCGTCAACCCAATGCCATATTTTTTTGATTCGCTTCATCGGTACAGTTTCGCCAGGCTTAAGCTTACACGTCAGATTCTTTCAGGGGCGTGGTGGTCAGGGGCACCGGAATGGTTTTGATCTCAACCTCTCCTTTGACCACGCGGATTTGCATGGTGTGGAGCGGTTCGGGAGGCGGACCCGCGGCCACCGTGCCATCCTTGTAATAAACTCCCCCATGACAGGGACACATGAACAGTTCTGGCCCTGAGAGCCAGCGGACAGGACAGCCGAGGTGCCGGCAAGTAATCGAAAATGCTTTGAATTCGCTGTCGCTGATACGACGGACCCAGGCACCTGATTGAGCCGTCACACCCGACCAGGGCACAGGCGACGGATCTTCGTAGGTGACCAGTGTGAAATCCTCATCGATTTTAAAATCATCCAGGCTGCCAATCGGGCGCCAAATCTCTTTCTTTTTCTTGACGACGGGACCCAGGATGAAGGCCACACCGGGCAGGACCATGATGGCCCCGATCAGACCCGATAGGCCCAGGGTCAACTTGGTCAAAAAGGACCTGCGTTGGTCGCATTGTTCGCACGCGCCGCAGCCGGATGATTCAGCTTGGGATTCAGGATTCATCTTGAACGCTCCATTCGTGGCAAATTTCTCTCATCCAGCTGTACAGGGCCCAGGCCAGCATGCCAGCACCACCGGCGGACATGGCCCAAATGCCGATTCCGTAGGGGTGGGCCAGAATGCCCCAGAATATCATCGTGATCCCCATCGCCATCGCGATCGGGGCGTACGTCTGGCGAATCGCTTCTTCCTGTGAATTATCTGTTTCTTTTTTGTTCATGGTTTTCTGGCAAAGTTCAGTCGTTCATAAAGGCAGTTTGCCTTGTTTTCAATCAGGCTAAAGGAGCGATGGGGGTCGTGGAGTGATCGTGGTCGACGCTGGTGTACCAACGGGCAAGCAAGCTGATGATGGCCCCTGTGTAAAGGATGCAGGGAGGGATCCACATCAGCAGGCCACCGATGTTCTGGTCCACACCGGGTGTCAAACCGGCCGCCTGCAGTTGCGCCAGGACCCCAAGTTGGTCAGCGGGGGTCGCGAAGACGGGGCAGACGACGGTCGAGGTAAAGGTGATATAAATACCGAGCAAACTGCAGCCCAGACAAGCTGTAAACAGGTAGAGTACACCGACCGGGGGATCCAATCGCGTGCGTTCCAGCGGCCCGTAAATCGGCCACCAGAAAATCAGGCCGGCCAGGAGGAACGAGGCGTCCCGCACCAGGCCAACAGTGAAGGTTTCCGTGGAAATGGTGCAAAGGGAGGGGACGTGCCAAAACCACATGGCGCCGACGCCGCCCAGCCAGCCGAGGGTGGCCAGGATTTTCAAGGAGGGTGATTTTTCGCCCGCATCAGCTGGTGTTGTCTGTCTGCTTGGCAAACTTAACAGGAGGCAGAGGGGGACGACCAACAACATCAATAAATGCTGAATCATATGAGCGCTGAAAACAAAGCCGTCGGCCAGATAACCGATGGGCGAAACATAAGCCATCGATAGAAACAACAGCCCCAACAGGAGGGCGATGAATCGAGCCGGTTGCAATGGCCGAACGGCAACCAGGTAGACGATCAGGAGCAGGCCCACAACCGCCCAGATCGGCGACATCCAATGCCAAAGTTCAGACGTCCACATCATTGCAAGTACCCCAGGTATATGATGGAAAAGACCGCAATCCATACGACGTCAACGAAATGCCAGTACACGCCAACCGCGGCAAAGACCGATGATCGCTTGGCATTCAGATATCCACGCCGCGCCATGATCAACATGATCGACAGAGCGATGATGCCACCCGTCACATGCAACCCGTGAAACCCGGTAACGGTGAAGAACGTTGAGGCGAACAGGTTGCGATTGATGGTGATCCCGTCGGTGATCAGCCCAGTGTATTCCCAGATTTGGCCCCCGATGAAGGCGCAACCCAGCAGGATCGTCAACGTCAGCCAGATTTTAAACGCCCCGTTCTTTTCGCGTTTCAAGCAGTGCTCGGCAAACCAGAACGTGATGCTGCTCGATAACAGAATGAGTGTGAACACGCCGGTTCGCGGGACGTCCAGTGCCGATCCAGCCGTTGGTCCCTCCGTGTTCTCACCCGAGTTGGAGTTGAAAACGACGTAGCTGACCAGCAAGAGGACAAAAAAGATTGCTTCGGAGATAACAAACGCCCAAGCCGCTGTCTTGGCGGCAGAAGGGCGAAACCCTTTATCTTCCGGGGTTTTTTCCGTTTTCCAGTCGGCCAATTCCGGGTTGTCGCGGTCCCAGACAGGCCGTCGGCTGCGAATCTCTGGTAACTCATCAAAGTTTTCAAGGGGAGGTGGCGAGGGGGTCGACCACTCGAGTGTGAAACCGTTCCACGGGTTGCGGCCCGCCAAATCACCATGCCTCAGGCTCTTCAGAATATTCCAAACCAGCACCACGGTTCCAATGGCCATCAAGCCGGCGCCGATTGAGGAGATCAGGTTCAGCAGGTACCAACCTGGGTAATCATCGTACTGGTAGATTCGCCGCGGCATTCCCATCAAGCCGAGGAAGTGCTGAACACCAAAAGTCGCATTGAAACCGACTACCCAGATCCAGAATTGGAGCTTGCCGAGTCGCTCGTCGAGCATTCGGCCGGTGATCTTTGGGAACCAGTAATAGGTGGCCGCAAAGAGGGAGAAGACGATTCCTCCCACCAGCACGTAATGGAAGTGAGCGACGACAAAGTATGTGTCGGTCAATTGCCAGTCGACCGGGACGGCTGCAAACATGATCCCTGTTAGCCCACCAATCACGAATTGAATCAGGAAGGCGATCGCAAACAACATCGCTGTGGTCAGTCGAATCGATCCGCCCCACAGCGTGGCGGTCCAGTTGAATATTTTGACCCCCGTCGGCAGGGCAATCAGCATGGTGGTAGCCGCAAAGAAAATGTCGGGCCACATCCCCAGGCCGACCGCGAACATATGGTGGGCCCAAACGGTATAGCTCAACAGGACAATCACGGCGGAAGAGCCAGCGACGAAGGAGTAGCCGTAGATCGGTTTTCTGGAGAAAGTTGGGATCACCTCGGAAACGATGGCAAATGACGGCAAGGCAAACACATAGACTTCGGGGTGGCCAAAAATCCAGAAGAAGTGCTGCCACAGTACGGCATTTCCACCCCGAGCCGGTTCGAAGAAGGCGGCTCCCAGCCAGCGGTCGATCAACAACATCGCCAGTGCTGAGTTAAGCGGAGGTATGGTGATCACGATTAATACGGCCTGCATGAACATGATCCAGGCAAACAGGGGCATCCTCTGCATGCTCATGCCCGGAGCGCGGCAGCAGATGACGGTAGCGACAATGTTGATCGCCCCGGAGACGGAGCCAATCCCCATGACCGCCAGGCCGATAATCCAGTAGTCGACACCCGGGAGTGAACTGAACGGTTTGGTCGATAGCGGAGCGTAGGAGAACCAGCCAGCGTCGGGGGCCGAGCCGGAGAAAAAACTGAAATAGAGGAGCATCCCGCCGAAGGGTAGCATCCAGAAGCTGAGCGCGTTGAGGCGCGGAAAGGCGACATCTTTCGCCCCGATCATGAGGGGGACGATGAAATTTGAAAACCCGGTGAACACCGGCATACCAACCAGGAAAATCATCGTTGTTCCATGGAGGGTAAACAACTGGTTATACATCTTGGGCGACACGAAATCATTCATCGGGACGGCCAGTTGCGCCCGAATCAGCAAGGCCTCAAATCCGCCTACGAAGAGGAAGAATGTGGCGAGCATCATGTACATGATGCCGATCCGCTTGTGGTCGACCGAGCAGATCCAGGAGAACAAGCCCCAGGATTGCCCCGTATCGATCGGATCGTGATTTAACATGCCCGCGGTCAATTCAATGACTCCAGAAAAGCAACCAGTTGATCGACCTGTGAATCCGTCAGGTTAAAGTCCGGCATTTTGCATCCCGGCTTGTACTTTTGTGGATCCTTGAGCCATTTGCCCAAATTCTCTTTGGAGTTGGTCAGTACGCCTGCTCCCAAGAGCATCCGCTGTGAGAGGCGGGTCAAATCGGGACCGATATTCGGGGTGGAAATACCGGCGATCGAATGGCAATTGACGCAGCCCTCGGAAAGAAAGATCTGTTTCCCCTGTTCGACCAATGGGTTGGCCGAATCGGTTGCGTCGCTTTGGTCCTTGTTCGATTGTTCCTCGGCCGTAGCCGTGTTTTGGAAGGCTGCTTCGGCGTCCTTTTTCCATTCGGCGTAATCTTCTGTCGACAGGACCACGACCTTGAACTTCATCCAGGTATGTTGGGTTCCGCAATACTCGGCACAACGCCCCTGGTACACGCCCTCTCGGTTAGCCTGCAGCCAGATGTAGTTGGGGTGTCCCGGAATGGCGTCCATCTTTCTTGCCAGCTGGGGAACCCAGAAAGAATGAATGACGTCGGCCGAGTCGATCTTGACGCGAACCTTCTTGTCAACGGGGATATGGATTTCGTTGGCAGCCGTCACCGAACTGTCGGTGTAACGCACTTCCCACCACCATTGGTGACCAATTACGGTCAACTCAACTTCCGGGTCACTCTCGGTCGGGTGCACGACGGGGACGGCATTCATCGTCAGGATCAGTTTCGCGCTGATCACAAAAATCCAGATCAGAATCAGGATGGGGCCCGTCATCCAGAAGATTTCCGATTTGCTGCTGCCGAATTCTTGGTCTGGGACTTCGGCAGAAGATCGTCCTCGCCACAGGGCGATGGCAATCAGGCCCGTAACGATGATGAAGATACCAAGGCTGATCAGCACGACCGTGATGAAAAGGTCGTACATCGCCTGGGCTTCAGGTGATTCAGGTTGGAGCAGAGGGAATATCGACACGACGCGTCTGCAAAGCTACCAGTCAATGGTCGCGGTTAGAACGATCCGCA
>JAYZCF010000145.1:0-28998 GCA_036338455.1 Planctomycetota bacterium | reverse complement strand
CCGATCCAGACAAACTGGCACCTCGACGGCAAGAGCTTCCTCGGGGACTTGACCGGTCAGGCAGGGCCTGGCCGTGACTGGATCTACGTCTGGTACGCTCGCAACGGTGGCGCGAAAGGGAAGGAGTGGGCTCGTGATGAGCGGTTCAAGTTTTACGGCGATGGTCGTTTCTTTGACCTGCAAAACGACCCGTTGGAAGAACGGCCGGTCAAGAAGATTCAGGAGCTCAGTTTGCGACCCGCCAAGCAAGCGTACCGAAAATTACAGCGAGTGCTGAAGGATTTCGACACGATTCGGCCCGAGGCAGTGGCGGCGGTGGGCGAGAAAATCAAGTTGGAACAACAAGAAAAAAAGCGACAGCAGCAAGAGAAGAAAGGTACGGGGAAATGAAATGGAATCGAAGTAGCGCGATGCTGGGGCTAGTGGGGTTGTTAGCATTGGCGACCGCGGCGGAATTGGACGCAGAGGGTCGCGCGACGCCTAATTTCATTGTCATTTTTTGCGACGATTTGGGCTACGGTGACTTGGGGTGTTTTGGCCACCCCACGATTCGCACCCCGCATCTGGATCAAATGGCAAGCGAAGGACAAAAATGGACTGAGTTCTACGTGGCTGCTTCGGTCTGTACACCCAGTCGAGCGGCTTTGCAAACGGGGCGCTATCCTATTCGCAACGGCATGTGTTCCATGAAGCGACGGGTACTTTTCCCTGACTCCCAGGGAGGCCTTCCCCCGACTGAGATAACGTTAGGTCGCCTTTTAAAGCAACGTGGTTACGCGACGCACGCGATCGGAAAGTGGCACTTGGGGCATTTGCCAAAGTACCTGCCGACGCGTCATGGCTACGACACCTATTACGGCATTCCGTACTCCAACGATATGGATTTTGTGCAAGGTTCTACTCGGAATCGGTTCGAGAACCCTGATTTTCGTAATTTCAATGTACCCTTGATCGAAGGCGAAGCGATTCTGGAGCGGCCGGCGGATCAGAACACCATTACCAAACGGTTTACCGAGCGGGCCTGCCAACTGATTCGAAAACAGCAGGACGGGCAGCCGTTCTTTATCTACTTAGCGCACAATTTACCGCATGTCCCACTCTTTCGATCCTCCGAATTCGCCGACGCCAGTCGCCGAGGTTTGTATGGCGACGTGATTGAGGAAATCGACTGGTCCGTTGGCCAGATCTTGTCCACATTGCGGGAGACCGGACAGGACAAAGAGACCCTGGTTGTGTTTACCTCCGACAATGGCCCTTGGAAGAGTTTTCGTCAGCAGGGCGGTTCCGCCGGTTTACTGCGGGACGGCAAAGGCTCGACTTGGGAAGGGGGCATGCGCGAACCGACCCTTTTCTGGTGGCCCGGTAAGATTCAACCTGGTGTCGTGATGGAGATGGGATCGACACTGGACCTGTTACCCACGTTTGGCCAGTTAGCCGGTGCCAAGCTCCCTGCCGATCGGACTCTGGACGGGTTTGACCTGTCGCCCACACTGCTGGAAGGGCAGTCGAGTCCCCGTGACCAGATGATCTATTATCACGGTGACGAGGTGTTTGCTGTGAGGAAGGGGATGTACAAAGCCCACTTTCAGACCAAGACCTCTTATACCGGGCAGCGCGAGGCCAAAAAACACGATCCCCCGTTGTTGTTTCACTTGGGGCATGATCCTGGTGAACAGCACGATCTGGCCAAACAACATCCGGAAATCATCGAAACGTTGCAAGCTCTCAAGCGCGTCCACCAAGCGAGTGTCGAACCGGTTGAGAACCAGTTGATGCGAAAAGAGTGAGTGCCCCAATGCCCATGCAGATCAGGCCAACCACTGTAGATCGATCCCCAGCTCATCCCGGCTGACACCAGGGGCTAAGCGTTCGATCTTGAATTGGCCGTTCTCGATGGAAAAGAGACCTCGTTCAGTTACCACCTGGTGGACGACCCGTTCGCCCGTCAGGGGAAGTTCGCACTCGGCGACCAGTTTGCATTTGCCAGCTTTGGAGAAGTGGGTGAGCATAACGATCACTTGCTTGGCACCATGCACGAGGTCCATGGCACCGCCCATCCCGGTCACTTTTTTACCGGGTACCATCCAGTTGGCCAGGCTGCCGTGACGATCGACTTCCATCCCGCCGAGGACGCAGAAATCGATATGTCCTCCCCGAATCATCCCAAAACTGAGTGCGCTATCGAAAAAACTGGCTCCCTTCCCAACGGCGATCGTCTCTTTACCGGCGTTGATTAGCGTTGGCGAGACTGTTTCAGGGACGGGGCGCCCGTCGACACCGAGCACTCCGTTCTCCGAGTGGATCATCACTCCTTTCTCGGCTGGCATGCGCTCGATCACCATGGTCGGCATCCCGATTCCCAGATTCAAACTGGATCCCGGCTGGATCAGATCGATGACCGTGTCCGCCATCTCTGTTTTGGACCAGCCAATTTGCGGGGGAGTAGGATTCACTTGTTCGGAGGCCATTATTTCGGTTGATGAAAAGCAGATTCCAGACGTTTGCTGATCTTCTGCCGCTGCTCCTGCGTCAGCTTCAGATCCACGCTGTGGATAGCGTGGTTGACCATGTTTTCCCTTTGCGTGGAGTCGTTCCAACGGGCTTGGCACTCGGGCGATAATTTGTACAGGGGGTCAAAATAGAGGAACAGCTCGTCCGGTTTGACATTCGGCGCCCGCCAGACGGAGATACCATTCTCGGCATCGTAGTACTCGTAGGAAGAGACGTGGCGTTTGCCGCCGCCACCAGGCGCGTCACAGACAAAAGTCGGTGTGTTGAACCCGGCCGTACAACCGCGAACTTGCTTTTCCAGTTCGACCGCTTCCCCCAGCGAAGTGCGAAGGTGTTCGCAGCCGGGGACCATGTCGTGTACGTAGACGTAGTAGGGCTGGATGTTCATGTAAGAGAGTTTCTTCGTCATGCGGATCATGACGTCGGTGTCACTGTTGACACCTTGTTGCAAGACCGCCTGGTTGCGGACGATCATGCCCTCGGCAAACAAGCGGTTCATGGCCAGGCGGCTCCAGTCGGTGATTTCCCTTGGCGAAGAGAAATGAGTGTGGATGACTACCTGTTTTCCCAAGTCTCGGCCCTTGCGATGAACGTCCAGTAACGCCTCGACCCAGCGGTCGTCACTGAGAATCTTTTGGGGCAGGATGGCGATTCCCTTGGTGGCATATCGCAATCGTCGGATGTGGTCAATTTCCAATAGCCGATTGCCAATGAACTCGATATGTTTGGCCGTCATATTGAAGGCGTCTCCCCCAGAAATGACGACATCTTCAATACAGGGGTTGTCAGCAATGTACTTGAGCGCTTCTTCCGTGCGTTCCATGTTCGCCCCGTACGTCTCTTTTTCGACGCTATCGGTCGAACCACCAATGATCCGGCTCCGTGTGCAGTAGGAGCAATAAACGGGGCATGTCGTCAATGGCAGGAAAAGAACCTTGTCCGGGTAGCGGTGGGTCAACATCGGGACAGGCGAATCGACGTCTTCGTACAGCGAGTCGGCCAGATAATACGGGTGGTCCGGTAGCATCTGGGAGGCGACGGGCAGGAACTGTTTTCTGAGTGGATCCTCGTACGGGTTGTCCCAGTCAATCAGGGCAAACACGTAGGGAGTGATCCGGATGTTCATCGGCGCAATCTTGAGTCCCGCGTCGATATCATTCATTAACTCATCGGAAACGCGATTCCCCAGAACTTCCTTGACTTCGGATAGTCGCTTGACGGAATTCTTAGCCTGCCAAAGGTGATTTCCGAACTGCTCATGGTCGATCTCTTGCCAGGCCGGAATGGTCTGCCAGAAAGCGTCATTACGAAAATGACGGTGATCCAGTGAGAGGGCTGCATTGGAGGGATCGGATTGTATCATCTCACCACCTAAGCAAATTTGAGCTGAATGATTTGAGAACCGAAGGACGTAAATACCGGAGCAAAACGGCGCGAATCTATCCCGGATTTCACGCCCGGGCGGATCTAGCAAGTCTAGTTAAGTGAAAAGTTTAGGGATATAGCAACTTTCCCCGGAGGAGTTCAGGCGAGAATTATACGGCCCGCTTGTTGGGCGACGAGTGTTTCGCTTGGATTCTGCCTATCCTGGTGCATAAACGGGAATTTCGACCACGTTTTCATAGTCCTGACCTTGGTAAATTCTCTGCACAAAAACCCCTGGCAAATGGACATCTTCGGCCGGTATCTGGCCCAATTCAACCAGTTGTTCCACTTCCACCACGGTGGTTTTGGCGGCCATGGCCATCAACGGCGAGAAATTGCGGGCTGTCTCCTTGAACCACAGGTTGCCGTAAATGTCTCCTTTTTCGGCTTTAATGATCGCGAAATCGGCTGGCAACGGGTACTCCAGAACACAGGGTCGATCGAACTCCCGGACTTCCTTCCCTTCCGCCACCAAGGTGCCGGCGCCGGCCGGTGTGTAAAAGGCTCGAATTCCCATTCCCGCAGCGCGGATCCGTTCGGAAAACGTGCCCTGAGGAACCAAGGTCGTCTCGACTTCGCCAGAGAGCATTTGACTTTCCAGGTCGGGGTTTCCCCCTACGTAACTGCAAGTGGCTCGTGAGATCTGATGTTGTTTCAGCAACATGGCCAGCCCGCGACCCGAATTGCCGATGTTGTTGGAGATGGCGTGGATGTCCCGGATTCCCTGGCGGACGATTTCACGAATGCTGTTTTCAGGAATGCCACATAATCCGAAACCGCCACTCATCAATGAGATGCCGTCTCTCAGGTCAAACAGGGCGGATTTTGCATCCTTAAAGACTTTCGTTTGCGATGTCATTGATTTGCCAAGATCTCATGTGGTTAAAAAGATGAACGGTTCGCGGCTGTTTTCCAGCCTAGTAACCTAACAATTTACGCATCGTGGCACAGGCTTGATCCAATCGCGAACATGTCGAAATGTAAGGGGGGGCAAGGATTAATAGGTTGTCACGGCTATAATAATGCAATCCATGTTCAATTCCTGTCTTCCAGGAAGGGGCGGGTTGATCCAGGTAGAGGGCCGCCATCAAGCCCTGTTGGCGGATCTCCACTTTCCGATGACCGCGCTGGAGGGGGGCCAGATTATCTCGAAGGCAGACTTCCAAGTCGGTCATCTGGTTACGGAAAACGGGATCGTTCAAACTGTCTAGGACACCGTCCAAAGCTGCCAGGCCCAAGGGATGGGCGTAGTTGGTCAAGCCGCAGGACAGCACTTGGTGGTCGTAATACCCGGCAATCTCGGCCGATGTCCAGACGCCTCCTAGTGGAATATAGCCACCCGACATTGCTTTGGACATGCAGACCATGTCCGGTTTCAGTGAGTACGCTTGAAAAGCGAAGTCGGTTCCACACCTGCCAAAGCCTACCAAAACCTCGTCCAGGATCAGTAGGCAACCATGCTTGCGGCAGAGGGATTGAATCCGGTGGAACCACTCGCGCTCGGGAATGGCCATGCCGTTGGTGCCGGAGATGGTTTCGAGGATGACGGCCGCAATCTTGTCGGGTCCCGTTTCTCGGAACCTTCTCTCCGTTTCGACGAGTTCTGGATCCTCGTCGTGATCAGGGATCCGCAGGGTTCCCTCATCGAAGGTCAAGTGCGCGTCATTCCTCCAATCGCCCGTGACACTGAGGGCACCCAGAGATGCCCCGTGATAACTTTTTTGACGGGCGGCGACGACAGGGCGGCCGGTGATTTGGCGAGCGATTTTTAGAGCGTTTTCGACTGCCTCCGCTCCGCTGACGGTATAGAAGATTTTGCCGGGACCCAAGCCTACCAGGTCGACCAGCCTACGAGAGACCTCCTGCTTTCGTTCGAAACGGGACTTGGGAGATGCGATCGGCATCGTGGCCAACTGCTGAGTGATCCGGTTTCGAATCGGGTCGTAGTCGTGACCAAAATTAGCCTGAAAACTGGTGCAGATAAAATCGTAGACCGTTTGGCCGTCGGCCAGAATGTACTCATCGCGCTCCGTCCGCTCAACGGAGAAGTTGGCAGGTAAAGATTGGGCTGACCAGGAGTAGTATAAAGGTTCCACGTGTTTTCAAGGCCTCGTTATCGTATCGGGCAAGCCGTTTAGCCGACGGGAAGCAGGATTAACGTTAACCCGTTTGATCCTGGCTGGGGACCCAGTTGGGTCGTTTGCCCGAGGGCGAAACACTCATGCTGTTTGATTCTTTCTGGGGACCAGAGGTTTGGCAAGGAAGAAAATGGTAGCACCCATCATGCCTCCCAAATAGGAAATACCGATCAGATGTGTTTGGATTTTCTGCGGGACAATTCCGCCGTTTTCTCCCCACAGGATTTCCGGAAGAAACGGCAAGTACTGATGATTGAAGTATTGTTCGACCATCAGCATGTTGATCAGGATCACGTACGATATACCGACTGCCAAATACAGCCACTTCAGCAGAATCATCGAAAACCTCCGATCGGTTACGGGTGACTTACCACAATGCCGGCGATTCGGTTTTTTCCCATCCGTTCGACCGACCTTGATCAACGATTCTGGGCTTAAATCCTCGTCCGCAGGGCTTGGTTATTTTGTTTCATGACCGAGTTGAAATGAGTGAAGCACAAAATGGTCATCGTGCACAGGATCTCCCCGCCACATTCGGATCTCGCCTGTTTCGAGGTGTCCCACCGCTCCACCACAGGTGATTGACGGGTCCTGAGTGTCCGCCTGAAAATTGGAACAGATCGATTTGGGGTAATTTTCATGGTCGTTCATCAAGTCGTACATCTGGTCCAAAGTCGCCACCTGAGGGACTTTCTTTGTCAGCAGCTCGTGCCGCACATGGGTCGTGCTGTTAAGAGAGATTGTCGCTTCACGTTTTTGCATCTCTTCTCCCAAACAATGGTTGGTATGGAACAGGAACCCATGCTCGGAACTTCCCATTCGTCCAACAGACTCGGACAGCCGGGGCGCTACCTCCCACATTTCAGCCGCATCCCTCTCGGCTAGTAAGTAGTTATGGCCTGACGTCACCGGGGCAGTCGTCAGGCAATGGGACATTGCCGCCAATTCGGGCTGGTTCAGGACGGCGCGGACCAGCACGGGCCACAGGACGCCGGCCACGGCACCGGTGACATTGATGTTATTGACGCCCAACATTGTCTGATAGCTTGTGAAGCCCATCATGCCCACACAGCCGACCAGGCTGAACAGGACCGTCTCATGGTCTGAATTTCGATCGGGAACCCGCAGGCAGCAGACGTAACGTTTGGCCGATCCATGCATATCCCAGGTCTGCCCCACCACGGGACCCGCATCGGAATTGACATAGACCAGGCTGCATCCCTGATCGTCGACTTGGATATCCCGGAAGTCGGTGTAGTTGTTCAGTATGACTAACTCGGCGAGGCTGATGTCGGCCCCCTGGGCAATTCCCGCCAGTTCGTCCGTCAGCTCGGCGTTAAACTGGAGGGTCAACTGCCACTGCTCGTCGGCCAATGCTTCGATCCGTTGACGGTTGAGCCCCGGGTTTTTTTCTCGCATCAAATCGGTTCGGATCTGCACCAATTCAGCGATCGCCTCGCGATACGATTCACCATGCGACTGCCCCCACTGGCGCGGAGTCCTGTTTCGGTCGAATTGGAGGATGGGGAAATTGCAATCGATCATCGATGGGCCAACGGGTCAAAGGATATTCAAGGGGAAAACCCCGCTGACCATTGTAGGCGGAATTGGATTCTCGAACAGATTCGGATGGCCTGTTTACCGACGGGCTCCCCCATCAGGTGCCGGCCCAGCTGCCATGAATAATCTCAGGCAATTGAACTAGCCTCTGCTCTCGTTCTGAACGGGTTGGGTCGGACGCCATGTTTGCGCTGGTCCATTGAAGCGGGCACCGATAGTAAAGGCAATCGCGAAACTCGCCTTCGTCCGGGTAGTCGTCTACCAGGTGTTGTAACTCGAAGCTTCCCAAAGACAGGTTGATCGACCACATTCCCCGCGCCAGCCTGTCCCGATTTCTGCCGTGAATGGCGCGAAAACCTCGTTGCTGAGCCAACAGCGTGATTGCCTGTTTGATCAGCTTGCCCAGGCCCCCCCGGTATTCTTCCCGCACGGTGACGTCCACCATGTACAGCGTGCCAGAGTCTGTCCGAAAAGGGTCGCTGGCGACGCCACGGACTTGGGGGAACTGACTGATCGGTCCTGCCAGCCCCATGCCGACGATACGACCCTCGGCCAGGAGTAACAGGGCAACCGGGTGAGCTGATTGGAAGATCGCATCAAATTCTTCGGCCGAGGTCTGCCGCGCCGGTTCATAAATATCGGTCTGGAGGGAAAGGACCTGGTCTCGGTAAACGGGATATGAATCAGGATTGAGGATGATGGTTTCCAGTTCCATGCCGTCCGACCGCCGTTCCAAAGAGGACTGCAGGTAAGCGACCGTCCTTTGGTTGGCGACATCCGGTGGGGCGGGAGCACCCGGACGATGGTGGGATGAGAGCATCCACTCAGCAAAGCGGTAATTTTGTTCCAGCGATGGAGGTGGACACAGGGGCGTTTCTGCCGTTTCAACGCATTCGCCTCGCGTCGATTGCAACAGCTTCTTCAGTTGCTGCCATAAGAGGTCCAGCGCCTGTTGATCGCTGGCCAGAACCCATCCAAAGCGGGCCGCCTGTCCGACCACGTCAAAGTCGATTCCAAAATCGAAACGCCTTCGATGGAAGCGCTCCAGCTGACTCGTTTCCTGAAATTCCAATTCAAACTGCAGTCCCTCGGCCCGGTAGCCGGCCAACAAATCGGCAAACTGCGGTGTGAGCTGTTGCAATTCGGAGTTGATTCGAGCGGAGATTTGCTCCAGTTGATCGATGTACTGATCCAGAACTGACAGAGTGATATAGGTCCTTGAAACCAGGTCTCGCGAGGCGTTTGCCTGGTTGACCGCTTGGGCCAGTTGCTCCAGTCGGCGCGGTTCGAGGCGGTCGACGAGATGGGACTGACAGCGGTTGGCCAGCTCCAGGAGTGCCGTTTTTAGCATTCGATCCTCGTCGGAGCTTCTGTCCAAGGTCCCGGTTCCAACTTGGTGGGCCAGACCGAATAACGGGCTGGCATTGAACCCCAGCAGAGGCTTGCGCGATCGCGATGAAGCATCGATCAGGTAACCGGATCCCCGGAGTGCCAGGAAAGGGCCAAACGAATGCCTGAGATCCCATTGGTCCGGCTCGACTTGGTGGACGGAATCTTCATCTTGGATCAGGCGGCTGGGTGGCGGCATGTTTGGCTTTTTCCGTACGGGTTCCCGAGGCTATTGATTGGCTTCCGGTTTTTTCCCGACGATGGGATCGATATTTTCCCGAATCCAGATGTTTCGAAAACGGAGCGGGTTGCCGTGGTTTTGTAAGGTGATCGGTAGCTTTTCGTCATGCGGCTGGTAGTGCGGGGGTTGGTCCCAAAACGTTCCCCCTGGCAATTCGTAATGATTGTGAATTAGCACCCCATTGTGCAACACAGTCACGTAAGCTGGTTGTTCCAGTTCACCTTTCGTGTCAAATCGGGGTGCGGTGAATAGGATATCGAAAGACTGCCATTCTCCGGGCTCCCGAGAGGCGTTGACCATCGGGGGCTGTTGTTTGTAAAGCGCACCGCATTGACCATCAAAGTAGGTCGGGTTTTCGTAGGAATCGAGAATTTGGACTTCGTACTTACCCATCAGGTAGACACCACTGTTCCCTCGCCCCTGTCCACTACCCCGAATTTCTGCCGGGGTGGCAAACTCGAGATGTAACTGGCAGTCGCCAAAAGCTTGCTTCGTTTGGATGCTTGTGCCGCGTACCTCGGCATAGCCGTTCTCAACTTTCCAAGCATCACCATTTTTCCAGCCATCGAGATGAGTGCCGTCAAACAGGACGATCGCATCGGAGGGGGCTGTTGATGGGGTGCCCGGTTTCACGGCAACTGGTTCTGGCCAGACAATACCACTTTTGTATTCATCCCTCGAAAAAGGGGCCGAGCCCAAAGCGATGACCAGGATGGACACGTTCAACAGAATGAGAACCACGTTTCGCATCGGTTCTTACCTCCGGTTAAGGCTGCCTGCCAGGTTTCATGGGTGCTGCCCGAGCGTTGCGGGCAGGACAGCGAACGGCTCTGGCGAGGCTCGAAATTATAAACGATGCCCGCTGATTTTACGGGATATAACGCTCAGCCGGTCCGTTTCGGAACGAATAATGCCCGAAAAAAGCGAGTTCCCATCTTTCCTGCCGGTTCGCATGGTCACCGAGTTAATCTGGAATAGGACCCGTTTTTTTTGACACGTTCCGGGCCCGGATGTCGCATGAACTATTGAATTTTCCGATTGTTTGAATTTTCCGAATTTCGTCCGACCCACCCCAAGCGGTAGCCGCTATGGAAGTCCTGCTCTTTGTCCTGATTCCGCTCGCCATCTTGGGCTTTGCGTTTGCCGGGTTTATTTTGACCGTTCGGGCAATCATCCGGTCTTGCTCCGCGAGTACTCCGACTACAACCGGCAAACGTAATAAACAGGATGATCTCGTTGCGACGGCCTACTTGATCAATGATTTCTATCGCCGAAACAAGATTGATGAGGGTGAGTATAAGCGACTGAGAGCTTTGCTCGAAGAAGAGAACAACGACGCGGTGGCGCTCGCGCCGAGACGTCACGGAGGAACAGATTCGGCTGCCACGCCGAATCGGGATGCCACTTCCAAACCGAACGTTCCAACCGTTTCGGGCCTGCCAGATAAAGGGGTGCGTCCTTTGGCCGAGCCTGCCAAACCACTGGTTGCATCCGAAGTGGTCGAGCCAAAGGCAGCGAATATTGGGTCCTCTGCGGAGGTTGTGGACGGAGTGGTTGCCGATCCAGGTGAAGACACCTCGGACCGTACGGTTCCCCCAAGCACGGCTCCCTGGGATTTGCCCGACCCCCCCGAACCGAAACCTCGGCGGGCTTTGGCGGATATGCTGGGCAATTTCATGCAGGAGAAGAATATTCGGTGGGGGGAATTGGCTAGCGGTATCCTGATCGTCGGCTTTTCCATCCTGCTGGTGGCCAGTTTGCGGCAACAGCTGACTGAAACGATCCCTTATTTTCCGGCACTGCTGTTCTTGCTGATCACGGCCGCCATTCACGGTGCCGGCAGTTACACTTTACGTAAATGGAAACTGCGAAACACCAGCCCCGGGATCCTGGTTATCGGGCTGTTCATGGTGCCCCTCAATTTCCTCGCGGCTTGCCTGTTGTGCAAAGAAAGACCGTTGACCGACCCGGCCTACTGGGTCGCGGTGCTGATCGGAGTCAGCGCCTTTGGGTTGATGTCCTGGTGGTCGAGCAAGTTGCTGTTTCGGCGCGGCTACGGTTGGTTC
The DNA here is from genome assembly GCA_036338455.1 of Planctomycetota bacterium. Classification (GTDB taxonomy): domain Bacteria; phylum Planctomycetota; class Planctomycetia; order Pirellulales; family Pirellulaceae; genus Mariniblastus. The sequence continues at coordinate 17,668 of JAYZCF010000145.1, read as the reverse complement.
GTTTCCAGCCTGCTTGCCCTGTCAGTCATGACACTGGTGGTAAACCGACTGGCTGCCGAAATGTCGGTGTGGGGCGTGGTATTGCTGTCACTCCCGATAGGTCTACTGGTTCTCTCCGGTAGCGGGTTGTTGACGCCCGTGATACGGGGCCGAAAGTACTGGACGGAGCGCAGCTTGAATCGGGTTTACCTGTGGACCGGGATCCCTTTATTTGCTGCTCTTACCGTGGTGGCGATGTGCGTGATTCGATCCAGTGAGCGTTCTTTGACACTGGTTTTCCTGACACCCCTCTTCATGTCTCTATCGTTGCTGTTGAGCTGCCTGGGATGGCGTGTTTCCAGCAATCGCAATGCAGGTATAGATCACAGCCACCAGGTCGTTCATCGCTCTCTGGTCATCCTCGGTTTGATGATCGTCGGAATCTGCCTGCTGGTTTCGGTAAAGTTGCTCGGAATCCTGTTCCTGAACAGCCTGTTGTTGTGCGCGTTGACTTGGATACTGGCGCGCGAATTCAACTTGAATTGGTTGCGTCCCATTTCTCGATTTGGTTTGGCAACCGCCTGCTTGGTTGTAGTCAATGTTTTGATTGGAAGCCTCTCCCTGAATGGTTGGGAATCCTGGAACGACCTGAGTTTGGCCCTGTTCAGCGGTCAAAGTGGTTTGACGCTGATGGCTCTCGGGGGAGTCCTGGCTGCCTGTTGTTTTCTTCCCCTTCAAAATCGACCGGTCGATCAAGAAAAGGAGCTTAGGCGTACGGATTTGCTGATTGCTGGCGCGATGGGTGCGGCCGGTTGCGGGCTTGCTTTATTAGCCGGCTTGCTGAACCGCAGTAGCTTGTTTGACACGATGACCGCCAGCCTGCTGTTGGGATTAGCTGCCGTCGTCATTTTAGTACTGGCAGTATGCCAGCCTCGGCAGCGATGGGCCGATGCAACGGCCGCGTTGGTCAGCCTGGGCGGACTCCTGTTTTCGACCCTCTGGAACCCGACGATTGCCCAATGGCTTCTCTCCTGGGGTTACGGTTACGCACTCAACGGCATAACGATTGTCGTGGTTTTCAGCCTCCTGTTTACGATCGCCGCGGCCTTGGCCTCCCTGCGGTCAGGGCCCGGTCGGATGACGGTCAACTTAGCTTATTATTCCGGCCTTGCCGCCAGCCTGGCTTCTACCGTGGGACTTGGTTTCGCGTTTCGCTGGCCAGTGCTGGGGGTTGCCACGACCGCCAGTGGAGCACTCTGTTTGCTCATTTCCGATTGGTCCCTGCGGGATGCTCGAATCCGATGGATCGGAACTCCGTTTGTGGTTTCCACGGCGCTGCTTTGCTGTGCCGTTCTGGTCGGGTTTTCAGAATCGTTCGGTCTGCCCGGTTGGAGAGAACCGGCTCATTGGCTGTGCCAGTGTGCAGTGCTGGGAGCTTGGTCGATTGTCTGGATGCTCAGCTCGGGATGGGCCGGCCAGGAAAACGAGCGCATTCCATGGCTTTTGGGCAAGTTTCCCTTTCGTGGGGAACAGATCGTTTTGGCGGCAGTCGTTGCTGCCTGCTCGGCTCTGTTGGTGATACCCTTGACTGAATTGACGGGCCGGCAATTGGATAAATTTTACCTCGGCCTTTACGACGCCCAGGGCGAAATGAGTTTTCTGATTACGGCTTATCTGTCCGTCTTTGCGGCAGCTTTGGTCAGTTTCTGGGTCCAGCCGAAGTATCTGCAAGCGAGTTATCTGGTGCTTGGCTGGATTCTCGGTTGGAGCCTGTTTGCCTTTGGGTTTGCCGAATCGGTCTCCGTCGGTTCCGCTTTGCGCTGGTTGCTGTCGCTCTGTTGCTTGGTCACCTCAGTGGGTGTCCTGTGGTTCGCGCACTCCATGCGACGCCGTCAGACATCAAGTCGGGTCGATCTCGGGGAGCAGGCAGAGTCGGCAGGATCTCTGAAAGACTCGGTTAACGTTGAGCCGATTGACTGTTGCGGAGGATTGCTGAATCCGATGGTCAACGGTTTTCTCGCGCTGGCCGGGTTTGTTGTTCTGTTAATTTCGTCCTTGACGGTGGCGGGCGTCATGCTCAACGGCGAAGACAGCCTTGGAGGGCCCCAGGCAGGTAGCTGGTTTGCCAGCCTGCCGGCGGAAGTCTCTTACGGTCTGCCCGCTGTCCTGTTAACCACGGCATTTTTGGTATTTGCGATTGCCCTGGCGAGGCCGAGGTTGGCCGTGCTTGGATCGGCTACGTACCAGTATGTCGTCCTATTTATGCTCATCCTTCTTTTTGTGTCGCCTCACCCTTACTTAGCGACTGGCTGGTTTCTTAACATCCTGCAGGCTGTGTCTATTGGTATGTCGCTATACGGTTTTGCCTGGTGGATGTTTCGCCGCAAGATCGAGGCTCTCAAACCGGGGCCGAAGGTCGTCCAAACTTCCCACGGCCAGGCCTCGCGATCGCCCAACACTGATGAAGAACCTGTTTTTTCGGGGCTCGCGCACTGGATCGGTCAGTTGGAGCTGCACACCCTGATCAATGGATTGCTGGTTACCAGCTTGGCTGCCCTGGTAATGGGGCAGGTTTTCGTCTGGCCCGATCAGTCGGGCGGCTGGGTGAACCGTGCTGGCAGCCCCCTGGGTATGATCTCGCTCTTTCTGGTCGCCGGACTGGCCTCCGTGGTAAGTCGTCAGACGCTGTCCGAAAAACAGCGTGATATCGTGAGTGGATGGTTGGTGATCTGGGGCGGATGGACATTTTTTGCCCTTTTGGCCGCCTTGCTCGATGCGCACACCCAATTTCCATTTGTCGGCGTTCGCACCTTGATCGTTGGTGGTCTGTTGACCTCCGGAGCCTTGTTGACGACAGGTATCGTGGGGCAGCGGCGCGGACCGGCGAGCGAGCGATCCTCGAGACTTGCCCCATTGGTAGGGAGTACGACGTTAGTCGTTCTGTTCGCCTTTCGCGGGGGGGAATATGATCCGTTGCATGATTGGGTTTACCTGACAGCGATCGGCCTGGCTGTCCTGTTGGTGACCGTTGCGGGTGTCTGGCGAGGCCGTTTTGCCATGCAATATGTTGCCGCTTTGTACGGTTTGGCCGGCGCTGTTCTGTGGGTAAAGCTCGGCGTTATTGATTCGCCGCTGACCACGATCAACCTGACCTTGGTTGTTTGGTTGACGATTGGGTTGGCCTGGTCGGCCGCCTGGGTGAAGCGGGTCGAGTCTCCCCAACGGCCGAACGTGGAGTACTTCTATATCAATGGTTTGGTGTTCCTCTCCTGTCTCTGGGTGGCCTTGATGGCGCTTTGGCAACTGGGGATCGATCTGGATCGTCAAGGCTCTGACTGGTCGGGCCTGTTTCGACCCAGCGGTATTGCGATGCTCGCCACCTCCGCCCTGTTCCTGGTGTTGACGACCTGGAATCTTGGTGCCCGCTTGCGGTTGGTGACGCGTTACGTCTGGACCCTCGGATTGATTGTCTCTCTCACCTCCTGTCTATTGCGATTGGCCGACTTCCACGATGTCGTTATCGTCCTGTGGGTTTCCTTTATCGTTGCCTCACTCCTGTTGGGCTGGGGTATTATTTGGGCCTCCCGCCGTAGTTGGATGCGTGTTGCCGAACGATGGGGCGTTCCCAGATTGGTGGAGATGGAGCAATCGCTCCGTTACGAGCTGCCTATCTACGTGTTACTGACCGGTAGTCTGGTCTTCCTCGCCAGCTGGCTCGCCATTGCGAATGAGTCTGTCAGGTCATTGCGTTACCTGGCGGCCTTGACCCCATTCCTGGTCGCGATTGCGGTTGGTTGTCTGTCGGATGCCAAAAAGCGCCGCTGGCTGCAGCTACTTTCCCTGCTGATGGTTACCGACAGCTTGGTTCTCTTGGGGTTGGCCGATCTGCCCGCTAACGCCACTAGCGTGCAGTGGCTGGTGAGGGTGGTGCTTGTCCTGGCCGCGTCGATGTTTATCTACGGAGGACTGGTTTCCCGCTGGTCTCGGTCTACGGATTCCTGGTTGCGCTCCCTACGGGATATGACCTCGTTCACCTGTGCGCTGGCCATCTCCTGCCTGGGGCTGCTGGTGGCCTGTGAGTTTGCTGGTTTCGGTTCGACTGATCGGTCTCAGATCCCGTTCGTTGATTCGATTGGTGTTGCCGTCGCGGTGCTCGGCATGATTGCCGGCCTCATTACGATCGCCATGCGACCAAAACTTGACCCCTTTGCATTATCCGTTCGTGGCCGGACACTGTATGTCTACGCAGCTCAAGGAGTGGTGGTACTCCTCTGTCTACACCTGTACCTGTCGATGCCCTGGTTATTCCAGTTTGGCTTGGCAAAGTATTGGCCGTACCTGATGATCGCGATCGCCTTCGGTGGAGTTGCCGGCGCCAAATTGTTAGAGCAGCGACAGTTGACGGTCCTGGCCCAGCCCCTGTTCAATGCGGCAGCGGCTCTGCCAGTACTGGTAGCCATTGGGATCTTGGCGGTCCAGAATACACCGGCCGACCCTTCGTTGGTGTTTCTCGGTGCCGGCCTGCTGTACCTGACACTGAGCTATACCCAGAAATCCGTTTTAAGCGGCAGTCTGGCGATTGTGCTGGGTAACCTTGCACTCTGGTTGTTCTATGACAAATTCCCCCGCTTCTCTTTCTTTGAGCATCCTCAACTCTGGTTGATTCCGCCGGCCATTTCCGTGATGGTGGCCGGCCAGATTGCTCGATCTCGCCTGACCCGCGGTCAGTTGGCCAGCTTGCGGTATGTCTGCTTGGCGACCGTCTACATCAGTTCGACCAGTGGTATTTTTATTCACGGGTTGGGCGAAGAGGTATTGCCAGCCTTTATCTTGGCAATCTTGTCCGTGATCGGGATCCTGGCCGGGATCGCTTTACGCATTCGGGCCTTCCTCTACCTGGGAACCGTATTCCTACTGCTGTCTATGCTGGCTTTGGTGTACCGGGCGCAACGCGCCTTGGACCACACCTGGCCGTGGTGGGCATTTGGTATCTGTATGGGGATTGCGATCCTGGTCATGTTCGGGCTGTTTGAAAAACGCCGCAACCAGATGAAGCAACTTACCGATCAGTTACAACAATGGGATTTGTAGCCCCGTACTTCAGGCCTATTTTGCCTGGAGAGCGCCTTGCACCCGCTTTGGCAGGTAGTGGACAGACTGTTGGATCCAGTGGGACTGCAGGGCGTCGTGCAAAGAGAGCCTCAGGTTGTCCTGGTTTTTTTTCAACTCGGTATTGAGCTTCGCAACCAGTTTTTCTTCCTCTTCCCGAACCTTTTCGTCAATGGCGCCTCGCACCCAATGGGTCACTTGTTGGGCAACTTCACCACCTACCTTGCTGATCCGGTCGATGCGGAACTCATCGACTGTAAGTTGGGCGCGGGTGACGCGCGGTTTGAGAATCAAGTCGGGCGGCAGGCGATTCAGGTCGAGCTCGATTTCGGATTGGCAACTCAGCGTGATTCGAACGTGGCAACTTCCCTCAGCACTGAAGCTGTACAGCTGAACCCCTTTGATCCATTTTGCCTGACGAGCCTGGAGTTGCAGCTCGGCGGCGATGTTCAGATCAAAAGCCGTTTTACCGTCCGGTGTGTTGCGCAAACGTTCCAACTCGATGGAAAATTCACTCTCGGGGTTGATCAGGCGAGCCTGATACTTTCTCCAAGTGCCATGGTTGACCAGCTTCCAGCGACGTTTCGTCTCTAGTTTTATCCCCTCGTTACGGAATTCCAGTCCATCCCAACGCTTTTCCTGGCCACCCCATTTCCGATCATCCGAGTATTGGAGGGGCATTTGTTGCAATACGATTTCGGTCAGCAACGCGTCCACCGTGCTCCGTGGTGCCTGGTCCATGGACTCTCCGACAAGCGTTGCTTCACAGGCCTCGCTGGGACGGGTCTGGGCGGTTGCCAGGGGCAAGCCGCAGAGCAGGGCAGAGCACCCGAATAAAAACCATCGTTTCGGTTGAAGCATTGGAGGTTCCTGTAAACTTTGTTACGTTTGAATCTGTATCGGCAAAAAACATGCGTATGGACGACTCGATCTTGATCGGACCGGCAATGCCTTCCCAATCCATCCGAAACCCTGAAATCCAACCTCTTGCCGCCGGCCGCGTTGCTGCTTTGCTGCTTCTGTGGGGGCTGGTTGGCTGCGGCTTTTACCAGGATGAATATGGGAATCGAAAGCGGGTGCCAGCGCCTCCGCCGGCGGTTGTCCCTTATGAACTCTCAGGCACCCCGTACGCTATCAAGCAGGGTGATGAATTCCAAATTGTCAGCGGTGATATGGCAACCTGCTGCCGTTTGATCGGGGTTCGCGCGCCGAAACCTGACCATCCGTTGTTCGAAGAATCGGTTCAGCAGCTTCGTCGCCTGGTGGAGGGACTGGTCGTCCGCGGTACGGTTTACCGGCATGACGCCCACATGCGCGCCCTGTTTCGCGCCGAGGTCGGCGATTTGGATTTGAATCGCGAAATGATTCTGCAAGGTTATGCTTGGTATGAGGAAGAGGAGTTTCCGGGAAACGAGTCCCTTCGCCATGCTGAGGCCGAAGCCCGTCTCTCGGGACGCGGCTTATGGCAAACTTCCGCTACCCAGTAGCTTTCTGAAGCGCAGGAAGTTCCTCCGCCGTCACTGTGGAAAAAACGGGACTGGATCCGTTTTGGACTGTTGATAAGATTTACCCTCGCGGTAGAGATCCAGGCGGCGATTGGCAGCTTGAAACTGGGATGATTGGCGAGGAATCAATTGCATCGCGGCAGCCTGTTGTTGCATCGCCCGTGGGAACTGACCACCGGCGGCGAGGGCGGCGGCCAGGGTCTGCCGCGCGGCGGTTCCGTTGGAGCCGGCCGACACGGCCTGTTGCGAGTAACGTAGGGCCGCTGCTGGATCCTGCAGACTCGGATCGGGTGACACGGCCATGATCCAGGCCAATCGTAACATCGAATCGACATCCCGCCGATTGTTTGCCAAGGCGGAAGCGTACCGCATACGTGCTGACTTGAAATCGCCGTTGGCCAAGAGGCTGTCTGCCAGTAAGCGGGCCATTCTGGGATCATCAGGTTTTTTGTCGACAGCCGTTCGCAGAACCTTTAGAGCCTGCGGGTAACGCCCCAGTTGCATCAGGGCCGACCCATAAGCAGCGGCTACCTCGCCGTTTTCGGATGAGGATTGCATCGCCTGGTCCCGCTGGTCCACTCCCTTGCCGAGCTCTTTGTTGTTAATCAACAGGCGACCGAGCAGCACACGGACCTGCCAAGCATCGGGTTTCACGACCAGGGCCGCTTCGAGCGGCTCCACCGCCTGGTCAGTTTGTCGTTGTTGAATCATCACGTTGCCCAGTCCGACCAGTGCGTCAAAATTTTCAGGATCGAGTTCGCGCGTCTTTTGGTATTCCCGCAGGGCCATATCCAGCGCCTGTTTTTGGCCCCCTGCCGAGGATCGGCTGGCGAGCTGCATCAACAAATTTCCCAAAACAAGGTGGGCGGGGGCAAATGAATCATCCAGCTTGATCGCTTCGCGCAATTGCGATTCGGCCATCTGCATTTGGCCGGCCTCCATCGATTGAAGGGCTTGGTTGTAATACTGCCTCGCCTTTTGGCCCCCGGCGAGCCGGTCGTACTGAGCCGCGTCCTCGCTGTACCCGTGAGTTTTGAATACGCTGGCAAACTTGAGGTAATCGATCGTGCTGGGAACGGAGATCCAGTGGCCGCTCAACGAGGTGAGCTGATTGCGGATCGCCTCGTCTTGTCGATCCAGTTTCTGCATATCCCGTTTCAATTCTGCCACGTTGACTACCCCAAGATAAAACGCGCGCATATCGCCCTTTTCATCTACCAGGATGCTGGTTGGCATCGGAAAGGGTTGTTTCAAACCGAATAGTTCCCCTCGCAACAAGGTCAACTTGTCCAACCAGGAACGATCGACGGTGCCCCACGGAAATGGCAACGCCAACTTCGTGGCTGCGCGCGCGGCGTCGGCCTGGGTGGTGGACTTGCCGTCTGCTCCGTCGGTGCTCAAGGCAATGATCTGGAGATCGAGCTTCTTGAGTTCTTCGTATTGGTTGGCGAACTCCTTCAGTTCCGATAGGCAGGGGTTGCACCAACTGGCCCACAAGTTCACCAACGTGTACCGGGAACGGAACGTCAACGGTTTGGGAGATTGATTTTCCAGGGTGACGGGCGTGACGGGTAATCTCATGCGGGGGTAGCAGACCGCCGATACGGTGCCTGGGTTCCCCGCGTTGGGTATGGGGCCCGGTGCCAATGCCGTAGCGAGCTCCTTTTGACGATCGACGATTTCCAGTGGGTCAGCCTCTTCGGTGATTCGGTAATGGTGCCCCGGTTCGACAGCAGGGAAGTTTTGCACCTGACCTGAAGGCCAGTCGACACGTACCGCGATCTTGTCCTGGCCAGTCGCTCCCAGCCCAAAACTGAGGCGTTTACTGGATTGACTCAGAAAGCCGGAGCCTGCCCGAAGTGTCTTGGTCATTGAGGTTTTGTCGGGCAAGGTGACCGTTACCCGGGCGCCGACGCCATCCCGGTTAGAAGATTTGCCAACCAGTTGAAACGAGACAAATCCGTGGCCGCCGGGGTAGTCGTTCTGCAGGAATCGCAGTTGCGGTGCAGTCCGGTTCGCGAAGATCAGGTCGACATCCCCATCGAGGTCCCAATCGGTGACGGCCAGGCCTCGCGCGTCATCGATAAAATCGAGGCCCGAGATACTCGAGACGTTCGCAAACTTCGAATTTCCCAAGTTCAGAAACGCGCAATTCCGCTCCTTGCCACTGAACGAATTTCCCTGCTTGATCTGGTCGATGAACTGGCTGTACGACTGTCGCATTTGCTCGACAGCCGATTCGTTATCCCGTTCTTCGGTCGTTCGCGGCAAGACTTGCCGCCAGAAGACGGTTCACAAATCATCTGGAACTTGGCGGGTCAGATAGCCGTTAGCAACGACCACATCATCCCAGCCATCGTTGTCGAAGTCGACAAACTTGGAGCTCCAGGCCCAGCGACCCATCCAGGTATTGGAGGGAATGCTGATATCTTCGAAGCGCTCTTTTCCACCCAGAAACAGAGAGTTGCCCCGCGCCATATACTGCACGCGCGACTGCAGCTCTGGCTGGCGGCTCATGTAGCCACTTTGAAAACTGACACGGTTGCCTGCCGATGAGAACATGTTCGAAACATACAGGTCCGGCGTACCGTCCCGGTTCACGTCCGACCAATCGACCGACATCCCAAACGATTGGTCCTCGACCTCTTGGTCTTTGGCAACGTCACGGAATTGCCCCTGATCGTTTTGGAAGAGTGAATTCCGGCCAAAATCGTTGGCTACGTACAGATCCAGGTCGCCATCCAGGTCGTAGTCTTCCCAAGCGGACGCCATGGAAAATCGACTGTTGTTTTCATCCAGCCCGACCGAGTTAGTTACATCCAGAAAGTTGCCTTTTCCGTCGTTTTGGTACAGGACGTTACGGCCACCGTTATTGGCATCGTGAAATGGGTAGGCAAAGGGGAAAGGTCCCGCGCCAAAAAAAGCGGCGTAACCGCAGGCGTGAATGTCTAGGTCGCCATCGTTGTCGTAATCGGCAGCCGAAAGCGAGTAGGCACTGCGCGCTTCAAACAGCTTGGACCGCAGCTTCAGCTTTGCTTGCCCTTCGTTTTCATACAACAACAGGAAGGACGCCGCAGCCACTAGCAGATCTTGGTCCCCATCGTTGTCCATGTCAAAAAACAGGGCGCTCCGTGTCTGATCCAAAATGTCCAAACCGGATGTGGCGGATTGGTCCTCGACTCGCCCATCTTCCCTTTGCACCAGTAGCCGATTCGGCAAACCGGCTGGCTGGCAAACGTAGATATCATCCCGTCCATCGCCGTTGATGTCACCAACTGCCAGCCCGAAGTGTCCGGCGTAATCTCCCTGCATCAATCGTGAAAGCCAGTACTCTGTCCCGTGGGAGAACTGGTTTACCAAACCCGGTTCGCGACCGATCAGGTCAAGCGTACGGTCCGTAAAGGTGACACCCTCGGCTGACTCATAATGGGCTGTTTCGAAATCATCAATCGTGATGGACTGGATCAATGGTTTCGCATCACCCGCTTTCACCTGCCATGCAATCTGCAGCGTGGCATTGACCTCGGCGCTGAAGCCGTTGTTGTACCTGGCAAAGACCGAGACGATGGCCGAGGTTTTTGCCGGTGGCTCTTCGAGTTGAACCCGTGTAATCTTGAACTTCACGCGTTGCTCGGCCGGTGACTGTCCGGTTGGCTCGGCTAGGGGGCTCAGCAACTGATTCCAAGTGTTGACCAAGGAATCGCTCTCGCCTGTTTCCGCCGGCAGGTCCGGGCTACTGGTAGGGCGTTTGGGTAAGTTGCCCACTCGGAAGCCCGCATCCCTCTGGATGTGCAATTGCCCCGGGTCGATGTTAGCCGCTCGGTAATTCTCGGACGAAATCGAATCGAGCAAATCGGGTTTTTCACGTCCGGTTTCGATCCACTCGGTAATTTTTTTCAATTGACCGGAAGCGGCTCTTTCGAACGACTCCACGTAGGCGAGTTGGTCAAAATTGGTATCCGAGGAAAGGTCTGCCGTTATCTTTTCTGCCGGTTCGTCGTTGGCAGACGATGGCGCTTTTTCTTTTTGTTCTCCCGAGCAGCCTGGCCCAATCAGGCAGATCAGTAAACAGGCCAGCAGGTAGAGGGTCGCGCGCGGAGGCGCTTGCCCGGATTGGGTCGACAAACGGGGCAAGGCGGATCGACAGGCGCTTTCTGGATGGAGCGAATTTAGCTGCACGAGGGCGACTTATTAGCTGGTATCGGGAGATATGGAAACGGAATCGGCTGCTTACTGTTACGCTGCAGCTTGTGGTCGGTTCAAACGGACGATCGGGATTGCCCCCTCCGCTCGCCTCAGGTTACGCAATTATCGAGTTTGGGGGGACCTTAGCTTAATGGTTTTGAGAGCAAATTTTCCTAAAAACGTGGCGTTAAGTCGACTTGAGGCGCCCTTTCACAATGGGTCCGGATTTTGACGATGGCTGATTGGCGTTCCTGTCAGGGTCCGTTCTGGATTCCGTCCCGGGGAAGAAGATGGTCCAAATTGGCCGTCCCCAGTGCCCCGACCGCGATCACCAGCGCGGAGTGTTTCTGGTATTCCGGTACGACCGTTTCAAATGTGTCGTACTGGGTGTGGTGCGTCGTTCGATAAGTTGCTCGTCCGCTCTGGTTCCAGAAAAAGCCGGGGATCCCGGCAGCAATGAAAGGAACATGGTCACTTCCGCCGCGGGGCCGCATCGTATCAACCGTGGAAATGGCGAAGGGTGTCCGTTCGTCCAGATCCAAGATTTCGGCGAAGACCTTCTCGAAATCGGGCTGCATCGCTGGAGTACAGGTAATCCCAGAGACATAGTTCGTGCCACCGTCATGGACAAACACGGCCGATATGTTTTGGGCTTCTTTCGGGTTCTGCTGGACCCACGCCTTCGATCCGAGTAGACCTTGTTCCTCGCCCGACCAAAGCATGAAACGGATGGTCCGTTTCGGTTTGACGCCTGCCGTCATCAGAATTCGGGCGGCTTCCATCGTCGTGGCGCAACCCGAGGCGTTGTCGGTTGCTCCGGTTGCTCCATCCCACGAGTCAATATGGCCACCCACGACAACAAACTCGTCAGGGAACTCAGTGCCCGGGATTTCCGCGATTACGTTGGAGAGCGGGATCGGTCCGCGGCGGAAGTGATTCCGAATATCAAAGGCCAGCTCTACCTTTTCTCCTGCTTCCAATAGTCCGCGTATCTCATCCCATTGGGTTTTCAAGAGGTTGATCATGGGAGTGCTTGGGAGTTCGTCCATCGAGATGTTATATCGCCCTCCGGTCAGGATCCGTTCGTCAGAAGTTGATTGCACGAAGCCGGCGATCTTGCAATTTGACAGCGCTTCGCGAACCTGCCGAGTTTCTTCTATCGAGGGTCGTTTTTTCCCAGTCTCTTCTGCGTCTGGCGCTTCCCTGCGCGAGCGACGCCCGCGCTGTCGGGGTGCGGTCAATACATAGGCGCCCTCCAGAGACTCGCGTATCGAATCAAGCTCTTGCATCGTTTCGGGTGCCATCACCGCCATGCCGGGAACCCTGCCTCGCGTCCCTGCCGTCCAGGCATTGGTCCCGAATTCCAGTTTCATCGATTTTGGTTGTAACATGACTCCGTATGAGGGTCCTCGTTCGAAGCCTACCGGGAATTCTCCCCATCTCTCCAGTCGGCAGTGACTGAGACCCATCTCTTCGAATCGGTTACGCGCCCAGTCACAGGCTGCTTGCATTCCCTCCGAACCGGTTAGCCTTGGTCCAATTCGATTGGTCAGGTAATCGAGGTGTTCCTGTACCCGGTTATCAGTCGTGCCAATGTGGATGATTTTTTGAATGTCGGTGGCCGAACCTATCGGGGGCGCTGAGCTAGGAGCTTGAGTCTCCTGCGCCCGCAATATACTGTTCCCAAATAGCAAGAGGAGTCCCAGAGTAAAACAGATCGATTTCATAACAGCACCTCGTCGAGTTCCAGCTTGTATACAGCAGGTTAGATTTTTTGTGGGTGGATGAACGTTCCCATGTTGATTTGGGTCGGGCAATTTGCCTATCGTCAGGTATTTGGTAGAGTTCCTTTATTCTAACAGCCGTGATCTTTGCGTCACCCGTCTTCCTGTTGACCGATGTTAACAGCTGATTCCCCGAGCCGTGTTGATGGGATTGGCTGTGGCCCATTGACCTCTGCCTTGAGCGGTAAATTGAACAGAGATCCCTACTTGTTGTTTAAAACTCACCCATGCTCCCATGGTTTGAGTGAGCAGGCTTGCCAAGAGATCGCCAGCGCTGCCGAGGTGTTGGTCGTCGAGCCGGGCCATGCCATTCATCAACGCGATCAAGCGATGACAGACGTTTTCCTGATCGTACACGGGCGGTTGAAGCAGGATGTCTACGACGTGCAGGGAAAAGTTCTGCTGAGCCGTTACCAGGTAGCGGGAGGGCAGTTTGGTGCGCTGTCGGCTGCGCTGGGGGAACCGATGCCGATCGATTCCGTGGCGGAGGATCCTTCAACCTTGCTCCGGTTTGACTATTCACGTTGCTTGGAATTAACCAAGAAGCACGATCGATTCCGGCTGAACTGGTTGCGGATTCTAGCAACTTCCATCAAGTCGAATCTTTTCCAGGATCGGTCACCCATTCGGCCCCGAATGATTGGCCTCTTTCATCAGTCTGCTGAAACGCGTCCTCTCACGAAACAGTTGCTGGGGCGGCTTCAAGCGTTAGGCGAGGCACCCTGTTTGCTGACGGATGATCGAGATTGTCCGCCGTTGGAAAATGTCCGCATGCGAGTTGCGCCGAGCGAGGGTGAGGAGCAGTTGGGGCCGGCCGAAATCCGCCGTTTGGTTGGGGAATGGTCAGCGGATTCAGAGAGGGTCGTTTGCGAGTTGGCCACATCCTATGACCTGGAGCGGTCCGGCAACCTGGTCGAGGTCTGTGAGCAGGTTTTCTGGTGTGTCACGGCGGAGAATTGGCAGGCTTCGATTCCCGTCTTACGCAAATTGTTGGAGCGTTCACCGGGCTGGCGAAACAAGATCAACTTGGTTTGGCTGCTGAATGGTGGAGAAGCACCACTGGCCGCGGAATTGCGAGAGCTGGTTGTTCGTGATTTCAAGATTTGCTATGCGGATCGATTGCCTGAGCAAGGCTCGGTATTGAGCCATGGCATCCAGCGGCTGATCCAGTTTCTGCGCGGAGTCCAGATCGGCGTGGCACTGGGCGGTGGCGCTGCCCGCGGGATGGCGCATCTCGGCGTGCTCAAGGTGTTGGAACAAAACGGGATTGTTGTTGACAGGATCGCAGGGACCAGCGCGGGGGCGATGACGGGAATCGTTTATGGCTCCGGCATGGCGGTCGATTACGCCGTGGATCGATTTGTGAATGACCTGCGACCTTCTTGGTTCTTCCGGCATTTGCCCCGAGGGGAAAATTGGTACCTGCTATACAAATACCGAACGGGCCAATTCGACCCGATGCTTCGGAAATACCTGGGTAACCGCCGCCTTGAGCAACTTCCCTTGCCCGTCCACTCAATTACAGTAGACCTTGTGTCGGGACAAGCCGTGACGCGGGATGCTGGGGATGCCGTTCATGGAATCATTGAGAGCATCAACCTGCCAGTGCTCGCTCCTCCCATCAACCGAGAGGGCCAGGCATTGGTCGATGGCGGGTTGATCAACAATGTTCCTGCCGATGTGCTTGTTTCCCGGGGGTGTAATTTCGTGATTGCCGTCAGTGTGACCAACAAGATGGAACACGAATTTGCCAACAACCGCCCCGATACACCGACGGCCAGCATGAAGCGGGCCTCGACCTTGCAAACGGTTTTGCGCAGTTACCTCGTGCAGAGTGTCAATATGAACTCGATTGGTGTTCAGCCAGCCGATATTGTGATCGAGCCTGACGTCTCCAATTTTCAGCTGACGGAGTTTGCCAAGACGGACCAGTTGTCGGCGGTGGGTGAGGAAACGGCCCTCGAATCGGTCCAGCAGATCAAAGAAATGCTCAGTCATCTGGATAACCGTCTGTATCCATCGCCCTAAGGGGAACGGCCCATTTTCCCCTGTCCAAGCCGTGTCGACTCATTTAGACTGCACCGACAGAGAAGCCCGTCCAACGAACGAGAGCCTGGGTCAAGGAAATCTGCGATCATGAATCTTGCCTGTTACGGAATCCATGTTGAAGACGTCCGGCGCAATTTGCCGCCTGCCGTGCTCTACCAAGAAGCGATCCAGAAAGAGAAAGGAGCTGCGATTGCCAACTCAGGTGCGCTGATTGCCTACTCGGGATCGAAAACAGGTCGCTCTCCCAAGGATAAGCGGGTCGTCCGTCATCCTGAATCCGAGCAGGATGTCTGGTGGGGGGCGGTGAATATTGAAATCGATGAGGCAACCTTTCTGGTTAACCGCGAACGCGCGATTGATTACCTCAACACCCGTGAACGCCTATATGTGGTCGACGCATTTGCCGGGTGGGATACGGACTATCGAGCCAAGGTCCGAGTCGTCTGCACCCGGCCTTACCACGCTTTGTTCATGCACACGATGTTGATCCGCCCGACGCGCGAAGAATTGGCGGATTTTGGTGAGCCGGACGCTGTGATTTTCAACGCGGGCCAGTTTCCAGCCAACCGGCACACAACGGGCATGACTTCCAAGACCAGCGTCGATGTCCATCTCGAGGCGCGAGAAATGGTAATCCTGGGAACCGAGTATGCGGGTGAGATGAAAAAAGGCGTCTTTACGTTAATGAACTATTTCATGCCGAAACAAGATGTCCTATCGATGCACTGCTCGGCCACGGCCGACCAGACGAACGGGCGCTCTTCGGTGTTATTCGGTTTGTCCGGCACCGGGAAGACGACGCTTTCGGCAGACCCCAAGCGATACCTGATCGGGGATGACGAACACTGCTGGTCTAAAAATGGCATCTTCAATATTGAAGGCGGTTGCTATGCCAAAGCGATTGATCTGACTTCGGAAGCTGAGCCGGACATTTTTCAAGCCCTGCGATTCGGTGCCGTGTTGGAAAATGTAGTTTATGACACGGACGACCATAGTGTGGATTTCAGCGATGATTCGTTGACCCAGAATACGCGAGGCGCCTACCCAATCGAGTTTATTCAGAATGCAAAAATCCCCTGTTTGGCTGACCATCCGGATGACGTGATCTTCCTGACCTGTGATGCGTTCGGAGTTTTGCCTCCCATTAGCCGATTGACACCCGAACAGGCGATGTATCATTTTATCAGCGGCTATACGGCAAAGATTGCCGGCACCGAAGTTGGTGTAAGCGAGCCGGAAGCGACGTTTTCCCCCTGTTTCGGTGGGCCGTTCCTGGTCTGGCACCCAGGCAAATATGCAACGCTTCTGGCGGATCGAATTCGCCAGCATGGCGCCAAGGTCTGGTTGGTGAATACGGGTTGGACAGGGGGCCCCTACGGTGTCGGGTCACGTATGAAGCTTCCCTATACGCGCGCAATCATCGATGCGGTTCATTCCGGCGCGCTGGCTGATGCGCCGACCATCAAGGATCCCGTATTTGGTTTGGATGTGATCACAGAGTGCCCAGGCGTCCCCTCGGAATTGTTGATGCCCAGAAAAACATGGTCAAACCCGGATGAGTTCGAAGAAGCGGCTAAGAAGTTGGCGGGACTGTTTGTCGACAATTTTCAGAAATACACGGAAGGCGTGGATGATGCCGTCATGGCGGCAGGTCCGAAAATCTAGGACCGGGTCGTGGGAAAGAACCATTTTTCACGCCGGACCATTGATCCGCTTGAGAGGAAAGATCTCGACGTCAACTCCTTCTGAGAACAGGACATGATCCGGCATCTCGGCCATGGGACACCCGGCTGCATTGCTGATTGATTCCCGCAACGTTTTAATCTTCGCACCTTTGAGGGGGTAGGGCTGATGGTGAACTTGGCCTTGCATCATCCCTTTTTCCGACTTGGTATAAAGCAGATACCGCTCGGCCAGAAAAAATTCGAGTGATTCTTCGTAACCATTGGATGGCGTCGGCAATCTGTCAGTCTCGACTTCGACCGCAAGCTGCACCGACGCTGGGTTGGGTTTCGAATACCGCTGGCTGGTGTACTGGATCACATCTTGTTTCCGGTCGATTTTCATTTTGGCCCAGTAATAATTCAATTTCCAAATTTTCCGGGCGATCAGAACGGGCAAGAGACGCGCTGCATCGAGGCTGAAAAACCAAACCCCCGGATCTCGCCCGCCACAATGAACGTAGGTTCTCAAATTGGTTTCGCAAAAGTTGGAAATCCAGGGAACAGCGGGTGACCACCAAGGTCGCACAGCTGACATGTAAAAGGGCACCAATCCTAACCAGGCATCTCCATCATAGGTGTCAATTTCCAGCGAAGCGGGGATCATGGGTCGCAGGATTTTCGCCGGAACACGCCAGTGAACAAAACAGAGTTGCCGCCACCGCTGACGGCCGACCGACGGTCGGTCCGGTCGGCGTGTCGGCCGTAAGCGTTCGGATAGATCCATTTTCATTCACGGTAGGAACGGTTTGTAGGTTGGAGCTTTGGCAAAGTATACCTTGATTTAATCCATTTCCGTGCCCAATCCTTTGACTTTCCAGCTCGTGCCGCGGGAACCAGCCTGTCTAGGGGCTCTCGGCCAGAACGGGCAGGTTTCGGTCACCGGCGCCCGTTTTGCGAAGAGAGAATTGGACCTCTTCCTTTCAAGCTGCATGGACGGGGTGTAAAATGATGCGTCAGAAAGGCCAGGTCCCGAAAACAAAGCCGTTACCCGACAATTTTTTGGGTTCGATTCATGACGCGTTCCGCCGTAGAAATCAACATCCAAGCCATGCCCTGCTGGTTGACTCCCGCGTTGCCGAGCGGGATTTTTTTCTGCCTCTGCTGTTTGGTGGCCGGTTGCGGCCCGCAGATCGAGTCCCACACAGACCAGAAGAGCTACAGCAAGGCTATCCAAAACCCGGAACAGACGTATCTCGGTAAGGAAGCGGCGGCTCTCGCTGCAAGGCATCCGGAAGAATCGGGCTTCTTGTTATTGGACCGGGGTGCCGAAGCGATGTCTTGGCGATTGCTCCTGAGCGATGCATCCGAAAAAACGATCGATGCCCAATATTTT
>JAYZCF010000144.1:0-14447 GCA_036338455.1 Planctomycetota bacterium | reverse complement strand
GCCTTCTTCTCTTTCATTTCACTTTCGGTTGCCGCACCAACGTTGACCTTGGCAACACCACCAGCCAATTTGGCCAGTCGCTCTTCCAGTTTCTCACGATCGTAATCGCTGGAGGAGTTCTCAATCTCACGACGGATCTGGTCAATTCGAGCCTTGATGTCAGCACTCTTTCCAGCGCCCTCGATAACCGTCGTGTTATCTTTGTCGATGATGACTTTCTTGGCGCGACCCAGATCGGTGATCGGCAACGATTCCAGTTTCATTCCCAGTGCCTCGAAGACAGCTGTTCCACCGGTCAGAATTGCCAGGTCCTCCAGCATCGCTTTGCGGCGGTCGCCGTAACCAGGTGCCTTTACCGCGCAACAATTGAATGTGCCTCGCAGGCGGTTGATGACGAGGGTCGCCAGGGCCTCCCCTTCAATGTCTTCGGCCACGATCAGCAGTGGTTTGCCCTGTTGTACGACCTTTTCCAATAGCGGAACAATGTCCTTGATGTTGGTTAGTTTCTTTTCAAAGATCAGAATGTAAGCGTCTTCCAGCACGCATTCCATCGAGCCCGGCTCGTTGACGAAATACGGGGAGAGATAACCGCGATCAAACTGCATCCCTTCGACCCATTCGACTTCCGTCTGCAGGCTTTTACCTTCGTCGACTGTGATCACACCGTCTTTGCCGACCTTTTCCATGGCGTCTGACAACAGCTCGCCAATTTCTCGGTCGTTATTGGCCGCAATCGATGCGACGTTGGCCATTTCTGCTTTGTCCTTAATCTTGATGGACATCTTGGACAGTTTTTCCGTCAAGTCATTGACGGCGTGTTCGATCCCTTCTTTCATTTGGATCGGGTTAACCCCGGCCGTTACGGCTTTTAGTCCTTCATTGAAGACAGCCTCGGCCATGACGGTTGCCGTCGTCGTGCCGTCTCCAGCAACATCGCTCGTTTTACTGGCGACTTCTCGAACCATTTGAGCACCCATGTTCTCGTAGGTGTCTTCCAGTTCAATCTCTTTGGCTACACTTACCCCGTCCTTGGTGACGGTTGGTGAGCCAAAGCTCTTCTGTAAAATAACATTTCGTCCTTTGGGACCCAGGGTGACCTTGACGGCGCGGGCCAACTTCGAGACACCGCGGCGGATCGCCTCTCGTGCCTCTTGGTCAAAAGCAATCATCTTTGCCATGTTTCGTATCTCCTGCTCACAGGTTTGAGTTTTTATTCGGGTTGGTGTTAGTTGATGACAGCCAAAACGTCTTCTTCACGCATCAGCAACAATTCGCAGTCATCAATTGTGATTTCATCGGGTCCGTAAGAGGTGAACAAAACGTGGTCACCGACTTTGACTTGTAGTTCACTGCGGGAGCCGTTGGGAAGCAGTTTGCCATCCCCCACGCTGACGACCACACCGCGAGACGGTTTATCTTTGGCCGACTCGGGCAGGAAAATTCCACCACTGGTCACCTCACCTGAGGCGTCTCGCTCAACAACAATCCTGTCGCCCAGCGGTTGAATACGAACGGATTTTTTTGCTTTCTTTTTGGCGGTAACGGCCATCGGTTGGACTCCTTGAGCTCAATCTGCTGAGCAACTCCAGCTTCATTCTGATTTTTCGTTGACCGGGGCGCTCGACGGCAGACCGGGTCCCTGACATTTTTGCGCAATGCAAAACGTTGGCGTCCCTATTAGGCAACTCGCGCGCCAAAACCGGCAAACCGGGCGCCAATTTGGAGAAAACGGTACGAAATGCGTGGAAACACGCGGTAAGTTAACGATTCCGTTGTTGCGTTTACCCTTTCAGCCGGACTGGGAGTTGGCCCATGTTCGGGTCGTGCTGCCTGTTTTACACCTCCTGACAGTCCTTTCGAATGATCTCATAGGCGGTGCTCACGGTCTTGGTGACAGAATGTCAGCATAGGAACAGGTTGCAAAAAATAGTCCTAAAACCGATAGAAATCGTCCAAACCGACAGTTTGAGACGTGAAACGGGAGCTACATTTGGTCCGATAGGGGGATTGGCGGTTGCCAAATGAGGGCGGCGTAACAAAATAGAATGAGTCACTGCAAGTTCTCGTTCATTCGTAGTTGACGCCTTTTTTATACCGATTGTGATACTGCTGAAGGTCCATTTTATGGCGATCCAAGCTCAATGCGGAAGTTGCGGCGCAACGTTTAAAGCGAAAGACGAATTGGCCGGGAAAAGGGTGAAATGCCCCAAATGTGCCCAGCCAATGGTCGTTCAGCAAACAGGCCTGGTGCCAGCCCAGCGGCAGGTCGCTCAACGACCGGCGAGCCAAGCAGAAACTTCCCTCAGTGTCAGCCGTCCTGTTGGGCACAATCCGTTGCTGGACCTGTTGGACGAAGCCGGTGTCGAGTCGGTGCCAAAGGGACCGATCTGCCCGAATTGCGGTGCCGATATGGAGCCGAATGCCGTCATCTGTGTTGAGTGTGGTTTCAATATTGCAACCGGTCTCAAGCTGGAGACGGAGGAGTATGCCGATGAGGAAAATGAATCCAGCGAAAGTGACCTGACGGATGCCGAAAAAATCATGGCCAAGGCCGAGCGGGAAATTGACGATATGCCCGTTACGGCAGTCGGTCAGAATTTCGGAGACGGTGCCGATTCGATCCTGATCGCGCTGGTCGGCCTGGTCGGCCTGGGGGTCTTGGTGACCATTGGCCTGCTTACCATATTCCTGATGGATATATTCGGTGATTTTATCGATTCTTCCATGATCAGTTTCTTCGCCTCGATTTTCATGTACTTTCTTTGCGTGATCTGGATCACGATTGTGGCGTTTCTTGCCAAGCCGGTGCAGGGGATCATCTGTGTTTGCACGGGTGGCCTGTATTGCATCATTTTTGGTTTCATGACCCGCGGCTTGGTTATGCCGGCAGTCATTCTGTGCACCTCGGTCTTGATCGGGCTTGTCTCTTCGATTTTCGCCTTTGCACCGAAGAGTGAATTCGGCATGCATATTCAGCCGATTCAAAGCTTTCTCGGCCAGTTGATTACCCTGTTGTTATAATCAACGAAGTTTAACAGGCTTGCCATCAAAACTGCCTATTTTAGCAGTACTTTGACATGGACTTCTCTCGGCCAGATCGGTAACCTCAACTGTCAAATAGTGTGTCTTTAGGCGCATCCTGTTTTGACGTAATCCGTGTTACCGAGCGGCGTCTTCCGGCCATTTGGGTTGGACAGTCGTTGACCGGTGTCCGTTAGGCCATCTTGATTACAGGCGTATTACTATTAGCGTTCGCCCCTTTTATTCGAAGCGGATTCCGATCTTTGGCACCTGCGCCATGCTTATTCTTTGCATGGCCTGTTTCCTGTTGCCCTTTGCGTTGCGTGGCGCTCGCATGGCTGCCACCAGTATGCAAAACAACGTGGCGGATTGGTTGCCGTCCAATTATGAGGAGACCCAGGAGTTACGCGAATTTCGCAAGTACTTCTTTGGCGACCAGTTCGTCGTCATCAGCGGTCCCTGGTGTCGCGAAGGCGACCAGGTGTACACCAACCTGGTTCGTAAATTGCGGGAGGAGTCTCTCGAATATGAACCAACTCTCAGGGATTCTAAACAGATTGAAGAATTGCGGGCTCATCGCAAGGGCGATGATCTCGGCCTGATATATACGGGGAATTACCATGAAACCTGGGGTGAGCAACGCGAGAAGTGGCTTCTTGGTCGGAAGGGGCAGTGGTACTGGGTAAACCGAAAGGGGGAACTCTGGAGGTGGGACGGCCAAAACAATGTGATCCAGGGCGCCAAGCGGTCGATGGAACGATCACTCAAAGGGCGTAACCAAGTCACAGGAACCTATATTGATACGTTTGGTGAACCGCCGGATGACCAGAAGGGAATTGAAAATCCCTTCTACAAGGATCCGCAAAAACTTTGTGCGCGACCCTTCAAGTCCGTGACCACAGGCCCCGAGATCTTTGAAAAGATGGCTGGGCCGAATGGAACGATCCGAATTGGTATGTTTGGAGAGGGTGATGAAACGACTTTCCAAGCGAAAGTCGAAGCCCACAATCGTTTGACGGGCGCCCTGTTTGGCCCCACACCCAAAGAGACTTTCAAATGGACGTTCGAATCACTTTTGCAGCATGTTGACGACCCGTCCAAATTACAAATTCTGAGGTCGACCAACCAGTATCGCGATCTGTTTGAAAAGTTCATCGAGGTGGAGGTCGCTCAGCGGTACGAGGGTGATTTTGACCGTTTGCTCAATGCCTCACCTTCGGACAAACTCGAAATTTGGTACCGGCTTTGGGAAGAGGCGTTGGAGCTGGACGCCCCCGCACGGCAAACCTGCATTATCGTCACGCTTAACGAACCGGTCTTGGAAGAGATGGATCGGGCGGTTGGTCGTCCGATTTTGGGAAAACCGCGAGGCCGAGTTTTGGAACTGGCCACAGGTGAGTGCGGGATTGACCCGAAAAACGTCCACCTTGGTGGGCCCCCTCGTGACAACGTTGCCATCGACGAGGAAGGGGCGAGCACCCTGCTCCGTCTGGTCAGCCTGTCGTTGATCATTGGGTTGGGACTGGCTTACGCCTGTTTCCGTTCGATCCCGGTCACCATGATGTTGTTTTTCGTGGGAGGCGTGGCCGCGATATCCAGTCTCTCTTACGTCTGGTTCGCAGGGAGTACTTTGGATGCGATCCTGATGTCGATGCCCTCACTGGTTTACGTGCTGGGGCTGTCGGGGGCAGTCCATATCGTCAACTATTATCGGGATGCCTGTCATGAAAGTGGTCCCAAGTTGGCGGCCGAGATTGCGGTCAAGCACGGATGGTTTCCTTGTACTCTGGCCGCCTTCACAACCGGCCTTGGGCTGGTTAGTCTCTGCACCAGTAACCTGACACCGATTCAAAAGTTCGGTTTTTTCTCAGCGATTGCCACGATGGCAACCGTGGCTTTGCTGTTCACCTTTTTGCCGGCTGCCCTCACGATTTGGCCTCCCGGTTACAAGAAAGAAGACCGTTCCAAAAAGACGGAACGCCGCGGCTTGGCGGCCTATGTGAAGTTGTTCTGGCAACGCGTGGGTGACTGGGTCGTACAACACTATGCGGTCGTGGCAATTGTGTCGTTGCTGGTGATGGGGTATTTCGCCTACGGCATCACAAAGGTTCAGACCTCTGTTCACCTGCTGAAGTTGTTTGATTCCGACTCCAAAATCTTGCAGGACTATCGCTGGATGGAATCCAACCTCGGTAAATTGGTGCCGATGGAATTGGTCGTTTGCATTGACGAAGATTCCCAGAAAGAAGCGTGGTTGGACAAAGAACGTGAGAAGGCCAAAGCGAAACGCAAGGCCGAGTTGTTGGCGGCTGGTCAGCCGGTTCCCGAGAACGATGAAGATTTCGATTTCGAATACGATCAGTTGGCGTACGACCTGAAGTATTCGGTATTGGAGCGGATGGAGTTGTCGGCTCGAGTGCGGACTCAATTGGAGCGATTTTTTGGTCCCGATGGATTGGATTATGTCGGTCCGGGGATGGCCACTGATGTGTTCGCCCCCATGCACTTGGTCGACACCCAGGTAGACCCCGGTTTTGATAATGCCATCGAAACCCTGAATAACCCCCGTTATCGCTTCAACGCCCAGCTGCAGACCAAGTATCCCGAAATACTCGAAGAGGACTACCTGGCCGTGGCGGGTAAGTCAAACCTTGATTACCTCGAGGCGATGGCTGATAAATCGGATCCCGAAATTTTCGGCCGGGAGATGTGGCGAGTCAGTCTCCGATTGGCGGCCTTGAACGATGTCGATTACGGGAAGTTTGTCGCCGATATCAAGTCGGTGGTCGAACCGATCATGACGGCTTACCGACAACGCACCCATATCCTCGAGTCGATTCAGAAGGAGAAGGGTGATGCCAGTTTGAAGGAGGGGATGATACTGGTTTTTGGCCGCAATCCGGACAACGTCAGTGAAAAGATGGATCCACGGGTTGATCGCACCAAGGACATTTCCGAATTGGTAGATCAAACGTTTATTTTCTCGGATACGCTGCAGGATCTGCTGGAAAACCGAGGTTACGTCAATAAAGACACACGGGCGGGTAAGAAGAGTCCCAAGTCGTATCGCTGGATCGATCCAGATGATTTTGGCGAAGGTAAAAAGACGTTTCCAACGGATGAGGCGCTCAAGAAATTTATCGAACTAGACGAATGTCACGGCGTGGTCGTCATTGAGGATGACGATCTGTTTGATGTCGATTTTATCAAGCAGAATGCTGGAACAAAATTCGTTGATTGTCGCGACCATGAATTCAAGGTTGATCCGGTCACTAAAAAGGCGCTGCCCAATCAGTTTACGGCGATGCAGGGCAAAAAACAGGGTGAATTTGAAACCGACGTGGCGACGATTTATACGGGGATCATCCCCATTGTCTACAAAGCACAAAACCAATTGCTGAGAAGTCTGGTGAACAGTATCGCCTTGGCATTTGTCATGATCGCCGGTGTCATGATGTTGCTCCTTCGCAATTGGCGGCGCCCGGTGAGCATGCACAACCTGTTGAATATCCGTGGTGGTGCCTTGTCCATGTTGCCCAATATTTTCCCTGTGTTGATTGTTTTTGGGGCTCTCGGTCATTTAGGTCGCAAGGTCGATATTGGTTCGATGATGACGGCCAGTGTTGCGATGGGCGTGGCGGTCGACGATACGATCCACTTCCTGAACTGGTACCGAAAAGGTTTGGCGCAGGGGTTAAGGCGGGTTGGTGCAATCCGTTTGGCTTATGATCGCGTTGCGACGGCGATGACCCAAACGACCTTGATTGGCGGTTTAGGTCTTTCTGCTTTTGCTCTGAGTACGTTTACGCCAACACAGGCGTTCGGTGTGCTGATGTTGTTCCTGTTGGTAGCGGCACTGGTCGGTGACCTGATTTTCCTGCCTGCGTTATTGGCCAGTCCTCTCGGTAAGTACTTCGGTCGGGAATTGCCCCTGGAGGAAGTCGAGGCGATGCGAGCAGCCGAGGCAATGGAAGAGGCGAGTGTCTGCGACGAAGAAGAACTGCCCGCCGGGGATGTGTCGATTCGGGTTGTGCCTCAACCTGACGGCGATGCACCCAGTGAGTCATCATCGTCTCAAGTGCAATACGACGTGCACCCGGACAGCTTCCTGCACTCCCGTAAAGAGAAGCCTGGTTCGGGTGAATCTTCTGCTGGTTGATGTGACAGATGTCTGTACAGAATCAACCGCTCGAGGTGGGGTCTCGTTAATTTAGGCGGGTGCAGACGCCGCCGTTCAGTCTTGTTCGTAACTCAGTGAAATACGTTGGCCTGTCCGCGCACTTTCGTTCGC
This sequence comes from Planctomycetota bacterium, assembly GCA_036338455.1. GTDB lineage: Bacteria > Planctomycetota > Planctomycetia > Pirellulales > Pirellulaceae > Mariniblastus. Next base: position 7,135 of record JAYZCF010000144.1, on the reverse strand, counting down.
ACTTAAAACAACTTGCATAGCCCGGTAGGCATCCGCGAGGTCCGAGCGGTTGCGGATGAGGCTGGTGACCGACCGGTGGAACTGGATCAACATTTGCTCGCCCACGGCGCGTTCCGCTTCGAGGGACTCGGTATGCTGACCACCATCGTCAAACCAGATCAAGGTGTTGGGCAGGTCGATAAAGGCCATGCCTTTTTCACAGCAAACTTGGATCGAAGCGGGGCGGCGATACGACAGTGCGTCTGTCCATTTGGCGGGCATGTAGTGACCGAGGCTCAGTTGAGCCAACGGCTGAATTCCATCGTCCTCGTAGGCTGGGAAGTCGAGGCTGACCATCTGGTAAAAAGCCTGCCCCTGATCGGTGGGTGATTCGTGTCTTGCACTGGAAACCGTGTTGGGTGGCGAGTCGACGAGGTAATAGCACCAGTCGACCAATTCCATCATGTGTCGCCACGTAAGTGGACAATATTCCCCCCGGCGTAAACGGTCTAATTGACCCTCGACGGGCAGGCGTTCATGGCAGAAGAGAATTCTGGGCCTTCCCAATCTAGTTGCCATCAATTCCTTCAGGCGAAGCGTTGCCGGCGCGAAACGCCGCGGCCATTCCGCCATAAAGGCGACGCCTGAATCATCCACGCGGCGACGAATTTCCCGAGCTTGGTCAAATGAGATATCGAGTGCCGCGGAGCTGTAAACGGCTTTTCCTGCCTCGCACGCAGCAAGGATGGGCAGTGGGCCGATCCAGTCCGGGGCCAACGCCAGGACGGCGTCGATATCGTCACGTTCCATCATGGCTCGAAAGCCATCCATCGGCGTGGCAGAAAATTCATCAGCGACCAGCTTCGATTTTTCTGCGACCTCGCAGCAAATCGCTCTGACTTCAAACCGATCTGATAGGGCAAGCAGCGCAGGGCGATGGCGGGATTGCCAATAGTCACCCAACCCGACAAGACCCACGCGTAATTTCATAAATCGTCAGTTACCCTGGTCCAAGAGGAAACGTTAGCAGCCATTGTTCCACCGCCTTGGCTGCAGCTTAATTCGTTCGACTCAATTTTTGGAATACGACTAAGGCCGCTGACGTGTCCCCGATTTTCCGCGGCGTGGCGAGTCGTCATTATTACCGGAAATGCAATTGTCGAAACGGAAAAACGGACAATTTCCGGCAAAGTCCCGCGATCCTCACAAGTTCACCAATCGACAACCTCTCGCGCACGAACCGAGACGGTTAGGCCCCGAAACAACCGTCGGTTGAACTGGCCTGTTTGGGTAACCGTTTATTTCCGAAGCATGGCTATCGGTACATCCGGAATCGTTTAGCAGATTGTTGATTCTGCGGTCAAATAGTTGCTCGCATCGTTTGAAAACTGGCAATTCCACTGGTGGTTCTGGTCGATATCGGAAATGGAGTCTTGGCGAAATGATGGAGTGGCCGGGATGGCCAAAGAAGCCTGATGCAGTATCCAAATCGCTTGATACAAGTCCTCAGCATCTGGCTAGTTGGCGGCAAGGATGGGATTGCAGGAGATCAAGGATGAAATTAGCTGCGGTGTTGACGATGACCGTTTCCGCGCTGCTTGTAAGCGATGGCCCTACATCGGACTACAAGAGTGCCTACGAGAAGGCCCAGGCTGGCAACAAGCCGCTGTTGATCCTCGTCACTGCCGAGTGGTGTCCGCCTTGTCAGAAGATGAAAAAGAAGACGATTCCCAAATTGATGGCCAAAGAAGCTTTCAAAGACTTTCATTTTGCTACGGTGGATCTCGACAAGCAGGCCTCGCTGGCCCGTAAATTGATTGGCTCGCGCGGAGTGCCCCAGCTGATCATGTATGAACGAAAAGACGAAAAGTGGATTCGTCGCTACTTGCGCGGCGCACAAACACCGGAGAAAGTGGAAGCGTTTATTGGCCGGGCCCATTTAATGCGTACGGCCGATGCCAAAGACGTGATTAAGAAATAATCTGTTGAGGTCATCGTATTGAGCGTAACGTCGCGTGATCCTTCACGCGACTTTTTTTTTGGGGCAAATGCCCTGGTCCGTTTCCTGCCTGCGGAGTCTGTTTTGAAAATTTCTGTGGTCATCCCGGTCATTAACGAGGCGGCCTTGATCGAGCAGGCGATCGCTTCGAGCTGGGCCGCCGGAATGCATCAGGTGATTGTCGTCGATGGCGGTTCGACCGACGGTACAGAGGAAATCGCTCGTCAGCAGAAATGTGAATGGCTTCACTCGGAACCTGGGCGTGCCGTTCAGCAGAATGCCGGGGCCGCATTTGCGGATGGCGACTTGCTGCTATTTCTGCATGTCGATACGGTGCTCCCGGTCGATGCGGCGGATCAGTTGCGGCAGGCGGTCAAAGCTCCCCGCGGCTTCGGCGGGTTTCGACAAACGATCGGTCATCCCGGTCGTCTGTTTCGCTGGATTGAAGCGGGGAACGCTTGGCGGATTCAGCGATGCGGCATGGTCTATGGCGATCAAGGTCTATTCCTGACACGAGCGACGTGGCAGGAGCTGGGGCCTTTTCCAGAAGAACCGTTGATGGAGGATTACATCCTTTCTCGGCGCCTCAGGAAGCGTCTTCGGCCAATCCTGTTGCCAGGGCCGTTGCAGGTCGACCCTCGCCGCTGGATGCGGCATGGTGTCATTCGTCAAACGGTTCGCAACCGCCTGATTGCCACCGCCTACTTGGCGGGTGTGTCGCCAACGCGGTTGGCTGCCTATTACCGGCGACATGATCGATAAGGAAGCGAACTCGTTGAGAGCATGGGCTGGCAGAACCGGTAACTGGCCTAAAACTGACACTCTTTACCCAATCGGGCCAATCGTCTTGAACGTCATGGGGCCCTCCCCAAGGATTGCGTTGTGGTCAAACCGTGAACAAAAGTTCGCGAACTATGAAGAAACATACGATGAATCAGCTAGTGTCGAGTCGTTGAGTGGAAAAAATTTGCCTCCATGGGAGTCGGTCATGATAAAGAAGATTGAATCAGCGAGTGCCAATCGGTTTTTACTTCTGGGAATTGTTCTGTTGATCATCGGTTTAATCGCCGTGGTCCAGCCCTTGATGGTGGAAAAAGGGTTGCTCTGGATAATCGGTATCCTGATGGTTGTGGGCGGTTGTACCCAAGCTGTTAAGGGTTTGCGATCCGGCGAAGCCAGTGATAAATCATTCAATCTGGTCGTGGGTGCGCTGTTTGCCGTGATGGGAATCATCGTGCTGGTTTGCTGGTTTTCGCTGCTGGCGTTTTGTACCGTGATTATCGGCATCCTGTTCCTGATCCAGGGGTTTTGGACCTTGATCGTGGCGATGTCCGCTCGTCAGGCTCAGGGCCATATCGCCATGCTGCTTAGTGGTGTGCTTTCGTTGGTCATCGCGGTTCTGATCCTCGCTAAATGGCCCAGTTCCTCGGAGTACGCGGTCGGGATCCTGTTCGGGATCAACCTGATTTTTTATGGGGCGGCGTTGCTGGCCCTGGGGACGACGCTCAGGGGTGTGGTTCCCGTGACCGTGGAAGGTCATGCACAGCCGGCAGAGGGAGCCGCTTCGGACGTTGGGGAAGGTTCTTCGTGTGAGATGACTGAGGGAAACAAAGGCGGCTCCTGATAGCCCTGCCGATCAACCCCGGTTCGGGGTTGCTGCCCGAAGAAAGTTAAGCCGGTGGTGCGAGAGGAAAAGACGGAGCGCGTCATCCTCGAAGTGCCACTCAGATTTTCAACGCCGCCCTGTTTGCCGCGGCGTTTTTTGTTGGTCCGTTCCGCGTCATTGTATGGTCCCAGTCTTTCATCAGTTCCACAGGTCCCGGTCGAGCATCCGGTAGTTGATCGCTTCGGCCAGGTGTTCGACCCGAATTTCACTCGACGCTTCGAGATCGGCGATCGTGCGCGATAAACGTAGTACCTTGTCGTGGGCCCGCGCGCTGAGGCCAAGTTCGTCGAAACTCGATTTCAGCAATCCCTTCCCCGGGTCGTCGAGTGGACAGTGCTGACGGATCTGTCGGGAAGACATCTGCGCGTTGTAAAGGATGCCGCTGTCAGAAAAACGTTCGAACTGGACCTTCCGTGCCACCGTGACCAGCTCGCGCATTTCGGTGCTTGAAGTGCCGGCGACTTGCGAGGAGAGTTCCTCGAAACGGGTGCCCGGCACTTCGACGTGGATATCAATTCGATCTGACCGCTGCCGGCCAGGATACCGAGCGAGATCGGCAGGTCAAACGTGGCGGCCTGCTTTGGCAACTCGGCGGGGGCCAGATTGATCACGACTCGATCAGCCGGTCGCTCGTACCCGAAATTGACCAGGGCACGCTCGACACGGTGAGTGCTCTCTCGAACGGCCGCTTCAGGCAGTCCAACCAGAATCGTCTTGGGGAGTGAGCGGGGGGAGATGTCGACTTCGACTTCGACTGGCAGGGCGCGGATGCCCAATAAAGAGAAAGTGTGCAGCTTGGCCAGGCGGCACGGCGAGCGGCCTGATCGAATTCCGCGATGAGGGGAGTCAGCTGACATATTTTTCTGACATTTGTTCGATGATCTCTCGCATCAGCTTACGCGCTGAGGCGGGTGAGATAATTTCAGCATGGGCCCCGAGGTTGAGGACCCGGGGGATAATCTCCATTTCGTGGACCGCTTGGACCGACAGCTCGATGCTGCCATCTTTCAACTCTTTGATTTTTTGTTCTGGGTGCCAGGGGTCTTCGATCACCCACTGCGCCGCATGCGGCGAGATCTTGATTTTATAATTTCTGGGCTTGCTGCCAATAAAAATCCCCAGACTGTTCCCCACAAACTGGTCGAGATCGAGATCGCGAGGAAACTTGAACCATTCATCAAGGATTTTTGCCTTTTGAAATCGGTCCAGCTTATAGGTTCGTACCCGTTCTTCCGGGTCGTCGACCTCACACGCTGCGGCAATGATGTAAAGGCTCGATTGAAACAGGACGATTGTATACGGCTCGATCTTACGGACCTTGGGCGCCTTGCCGACGCTACTGTATTTGATTTCGACAACGCGGTGTTCCAGAATGGCCCGGTTGAGTGTCTTGATAATGCCGTGTTGCCGCTCGTACGACTTGGCCGGCATGCCGAGCACCCGCAAGGTTCGGCGGTATTTTTCGTAATGGGAGAGGACCGCATCCGGAATTTCTTCCTGAACTTTTTTCCAGAACGACTCGATCCCCATCCAGAACGGGGTTCCGGCCAAGGGGTGGAGCAGTTGTCGTCCCAGAGATAGGGAGATCAGTTCGGTGGCCGAGGCGCTGATCTTGGTGGCCGTCTTGGCCCGTGGACCGAGTTTCCAGATCTTCCCCCGAGGCGAATCGTGGGGAGCCACATCGATGCCAGCCGCCTGCAATGCTTCCAGGTCACGCCGCAAGGTCCGGGTATGGAGCGAGGCCAGACCGAGCTCTTCCAGGATGTCCTCACGCAACTCTTGCAGCGTTTTGCCAAATCGGACCCGCTCCAGGATTTGCAGGATCTTGTGTTGACGAATCAGTTGTTCATTTCTGGCCATGGGGGCGAAACTCTATCGAACGGGGGTAAGGAAAGCTAGAATTATCACCGTTGGAGGACGCGTCGCCAAGCACTGGGAGACGCACGAGGTGAGCCGCTGGTCGGTTCGGGACGTGACGTCCTTCGAAGCAATGGGTGATAGAAATTACTGAGGAGTACCCTTTTTCACGATGAATACACGGATCGATGCCCCGGATGAACCGCCAGACGAACAATCGCAGCAACGGCAGGAGCAGGCCCGCCCGGCCGTGGTCTGTCTGAGCGGTGGGATGGATTCGACCAGCCTGTTGGTCCATCTGTTGGCCCGTGGCCGAGATGTCTACGGGATCAGTTTCGACTACGGTCAAAAACACCGGGTCGAACTGCAGCGTCTGCAGGCCAACCTCGATTACCTGGCTCAGCAAAAGCTGTCGGTTCGGTGGCACCTGGTCGATCTCACATCGTTGAGTCATTTGCTGCACTCCGCGCTGGTGAATGATGATTGGGACGTCCCGACTGGACACTACGAGGAGGCCAATATGAAGGCGACCGTGGTGCCGAACCGGAATGCAATCTTTGCCTCCATCGCCTACGCCTACGCACTCTCCATCCATGGTCGTACCGGGGCTCCTGTTGAGCTTTGCCTCGGCGTCCATGCAGGAGATCATGCCATCTATCCCGATTGTCGCCCTGAGTTTTACCAGTCGCTTCATCACGCGTTTGCCCTTGGAAACTGGGATTCAGAGCAGGTTTCCCTGGAGCTTCCTTACCTGACGGTGGATAAGGGGACGATCTTGGCAGATGCACTGCGCGCATGTGACGATTTGAACCTCGATTTCGAGACGGTCTTTCGAAACACCTGTACGAGCTATCAACCGGATTCCGAGGGGCGTTCCCACGGGATGACCGGTTCGGATGTCGAGCGAATTTTGGCCTTTCACCAAGTGGGGCGCCGCGATCCGCTGGACTACCAACAACCGTGGGACGAAGTGGTAGCGCAAGCCTTACAGCTCGAATCCGAATTTCGAAAATCGGTGACGGATTCGTCCAGTTAAAAAGAGCTCTCCCCCTCGCTGGGGTTACAGCAATCGAGAAAAGTCAGGTTGTGGTTGTCATCGGAGAACGGTTGGGTAGAAGACAAAAGGTGAACGTGTCCAGTAGAAGATCGGCCATCGGCGGGACCCGAAGCGGCTGGGCAGCAAGATGAGTCTAGAGAACTGAAGAGCAGTCAACCATGAGAATAGGAGTGATCGGTAGTGGGATTTCCGGCCTGACGGCTGCTTGGGCGCTGGACCAGGAGGGGCAGGATGTTGAGCTGTTGGAAGCTGGGGATAAGGTGGGGATGGCCGCTCACAGTCTCGACCTGGATCTCGACGGGGTCACCCGGGTTGGGGACGTCCCGTCCCGCATGTTCAACCGCCGCCAGTGGCCCCAGCTCTGTCGTTTGTACGATCGGTTGGGTGTATCGACGATGCCCGTCGATGCGTCGCAAACGCTCTGTGACGTGCAAGGTGCCTGTTATCTCAAGCTGGACAACGGACTGCGGCCCGGCATGGGAGCCAGTCTGCTGTGGGACCGCCATGCCCGACACTTGCTCCGTGCGGCCGCCGCGCTCCAGCGGGATGGCCGTCGCGATCTGGCGGCCGGACTGGT
>JAYZCF010000143.1:0-3002 GCA_036338455.1 Planctomycetota bacterium | reverse complement strand
ACGCCAGTTCAATTTCCACTCTACCGTTTCCCGGAGGTAAAACGGGGCGATCGCCAAAAGTAAAACCGTGATCAGAACCAACAGCACATACAGGACGCGGGTCGCCAAGGCAGCGCGGAAACAATCTTTGATAATGGCGAGGTAGGGTCTCATAATAATCCCTGTTACGATTGGGTACTGCCATCTTCGACAATTTTCAGGAACGCATCCTCCAGCGATACTTGGCTGTGGGACAGCTCGATCAGGCTCACACCGTTGGAGCGAAGTTGATCAACCAATTGGTCGGTAGCGTTCTGGTCGGCCGAATCGACACGCACCGCAAATTCGCTCTCACTGATGCGGTTGAGAATCTCGAACGTACGTTCGGCAAAGCTTTGATGAATCGCTTCGGGATCCCCCGAGACCGTAAGTTCAATGCTGGCCGATTGTCGCCCTTCACCACCTAGGCTGTTGACATAATCACCGATCTGATCCACCGGGCCGCTATAGCGCAAATTACCACGGTCCAGAATGGCGACCTGCTTACAGGTCATTTCGACTTCATGCAACAAGTGACTATTCAAAAAGATGGTAACCCCTTTGTCAGCCAGCTTGTGAATCACATCCCGCATTTCCGCTCGGGCCCCGGGATCGAGTCCATCCGTAGGTTCATCCAACACGACCAAATCCGGATCATGCAACAAGGTCTGGGCTAAACCAAGCCTCTGCAACATCCCTTTTGAATAATTCTTACAACGGTCCTTTGAGCGATCGGCCAAGCCAACCAGTTCCAGTAAGCCATCCCGTTTTTCACGGACAATTCGGTTAGAGACATTGCTCAGGTTTCCGTAACACTCCAACGCGGTGTAACCCGTCATGTGGGGAGGTATTCTCAAGTGTTCTGGCAGGTAGCCCACCAGGCGCCGGCCGGCCCGACTACCTGCCGGAAAACCCATCAGCGAGGCGTGGCCCGACGATTTGGAAATAATCCCCAACAAGATTTTCAGGAAGGTCGTCTTGCCCGCTCCATTGGGCCCCAACAGACCGTAGATCTCACCGCGCTCGACGGTAAATGTCACATTTTTCAAAGCAGAAAACCGCTTTCGAAACACAAGACCTTCAGAGTAAGTCTTGCTCAGGCCGTCCGCTTGTATTGCGGGAGATTCTGTCATTCGATCACTACCACCGTGCTGCCGTTTCCATGATTCCAACAATAAAAAACAATGCCTGATGGCCTAGTCTTTCGAGGCAATTTGACCGATTATATGCCTCTCGCTTGCAGTCGCCCGGATTTGCCGATTGCATTATAACTGTTTTAAAACCTGCTTAACATCGCCGTCGACAAAAAGTATACCTCCCAACCCGTTGGCGGGTTTCAAACCTCCTGGTTGGCTTATGACATTTTCGAATGACGAAAACCTGAAATCCAACCGCCTCGACCAAGAGGCAGAGAAGGCAGATGAACAAGAGACCCTTCTGTTTGAAGGATCGCCTTACGGAAACGTGGATGCGATCGTGCAACATGACGGTCGTTCTGTCTATTTTTACTTGAATGGCCCAGCGCCCTTTGGCACTCGAGCTTGTTGGGTGCGCAACCTGCAACCGGGCCCATGGGTCCTGGACCAAGAGGCAATGAAGCAGGGAAGGACACCGATGCTTCCCCGCACCCACTGCGCGAACCCCAACGCTCAACCGATTCCCCAGGAAGAATCGCTCCATGTCATCTGGATGGAAGAGGGGAACGGTGCGGTTCTTCTTGAAGAGAGCGAACCGATCGCATTCATCCCACCCTGGAGTGGCATGGATCAATTCCACGGTTACGCCAAAGAGTGCGCGGCCGAAAGCCCAATCTGCTGGCCGATGCCAGCCAAGGACCAGATGCATCAACGGTTTGCCCGCGCGGCCGAATTTTGGCTCTCCTTCCAGAATGAAGAAGCGAACCCTTTTCAATCACTCCAATCCCAATTGCTGCAAATCTTTGACGCCCGATTCGGTGAATCCCAACCGGGGAGCTACTTTTCCATCGATGGAGGACGGTTCCCGCCCCGTGGCCTGTCCGTTTACACCCAACCGGGTCGCGTCGTCGCGACTACTATTGGCATGTCCCTGTGCCCACAACCAGGAGTGGAATTGCAATGCGAATCCCCCGCTGCCCTGCGACGCATTGAACTTGCCGCGTGGTTCGACACGTCGCTTACCACCGAGGATCTACAGAGCGTTTGGTCATCACTCAGCGGTTTAGTTGCCTACCCTTGGCAGCGAATGACCTGGCTGGGCCCCGGCCACACGGTTCCACTGGATGCGTTTTCGTCACTCCTCGGGGATTCGTATCGATATGGGCTTTTGCTACCTGATCATGAGATGCCTGAAGCGGTGGACTTGCCGCCCTTTCGGGGAGACCCGGTCAACATGCTCTGGCTGATCCCCATAACCGAATCGGAACGAGGCGAGCTGGAGCAAGGAACACGTTCGGCAGCCGATTTCCGCAACCGAATGCGTATCAAGATCTAGACGTTCTCGCCAGGAACGGCCAGCTGCGGTCCCACCACGTCTCCCCAACCACCAGAAACCAACCTGGCAGCTCGTTCCCAAACAGGATTGATGGCCGCCCTAAAAACAATTGTCCGGTTCGATGATCCACGAGCCCATTTTTATCCTGCTCCATCAAAATAGATCTTTTGGATCGTTTTCTGAAATGAATTCCAGCACAGAGGGAGAATGTATGTTAAGATATAAGCACTTGTCTTAGTCTTTTCATTGTTGCCGGCGACACTGTCAAAACACGGCCCCGCCTGCAGCGAAAAGCAGCCTTATCGCCTTATCCAAACAGACCGAGCACCGACTTTTCCGATGCTAAATTGCCCCGACAACCATTGTCCGGCGGTCCCCGAACCGTTGAACCACCACGATTTTTTTCGCAATGCGTCCAGTAATGACCCTGGGACCTGGGAAACCATCGTCAACCGTTATTCACGGCTGATTGACTTTTGGTGCCTGCGGTACGGAGCTCCTCGTTCCGAACT
>JAYZCF010000142.1:0-20311 GCA_036338455.1 Planctomycetota bacterium | reverse complement strand
CCAGGTTTGCCATTCAACCTATCACCGACACGGTGTAATAATAAACGTTTTACAGCGAACACCGACCGACAACACATTGGGGAAGGAAAAGATCTCGTTCTGCGCCGGCTCGAACCACACAACGGCCCTTACTCAAGCGATCAGCTGTTCCGACCTAGATGATGCAACTAAAGGCTGCAACTAAAGGCGCGATACGGTGATTGCACCGCCAAAACAGAGCTCCACATCGCAGCCCTCCTCGCGAGCCCGATCCCGGTAGCGGCTACTGTAAAGGTAACCTCCGTCTGTCAATTCGTAAGCCGAGGGCAGGGGGTTGGGATCGAGTTTGCACTCGATCAGTTCCGCCGGTTCCCGGGCCGAAGCAGGATCGGGAAAGTTCACGTTGAACAACGGTGGAGTCTCGTGGGGCGGGACCGTCGGAACAGGCACAACATAAGTATCCAGAACTCGCTGGAGCATCGGCTCGGTCAGACTCCAATCGAACGCCTCGCGGTAACGCATGCGGTACTGGGAGAGGGCAAGCGAAGGGAGCCCATGCAAACAGGCCTCCCGCGCCGCGGCGACCGTTCCTGACACATAAACATCGGCCCCCAAATTTCCACCATCGTTGACCCCTGAGAGCACCCAGTCGAAAGGGATCTCCAATTGCGTCAGGGCAATCCTGACGCAATCGGCCGGGGTTCCATCGATCCAATACCAGTCCGCCGATGGCTGGGCCCAGGCCACGGGACGGTGCAGCGTCAATTGATGGCTGATGCCAGATTGCTGCTGGCGGGGCGCCACCACCACCAACCGACCTAGTGGTTTGGCCAGCTTGTGTAGCATCTGCAGTCCGACGGCATCCCAGCCGTCGTCATTGGTTAATAAGATGTTCAAGAGCAAACTCGCAATCCTTAATGTGCGGACAGGACCAGCTCAGCTAAAGTCCTGCCAGCTTTCCCCCTGCGAAGCTACCCAACAGGCGGCCCTCAAATCGTATGCCATCATTCATCCATCGGTCCCCCTTCCTCGCCAGAGGCCAAGCCTAAACCGGCCCTTCGGTACAGCCATAGCAGGAACAAACCAAAACAGGCAATAGGGCCTCCCTCCAGGCAGGTCCAGTAGCTCGGCATGCCCGTCGTGACGTCAATTCCGATCAGGGAAAATCCAATCAACACGTGCAGCAGGGCCAGAAACGGAACCAAACGGTAAAACGGATTCCACTGAACTGCAATATACAGGGTCAAGGCACCATGAATGGCATACATTAACGAGGTGCTGCGAGCCAAGTAAACCGTGATGGCGTCATCGGGAAAACGACCGAGCCCCAGCAGTTCGTGAATGCGAGCCATGACCGGTACCGGGAGAAACATGGCCAAGGTCGCGATCAACAGGAAACCGCCATTGAGGCAAACCAATCGCCTTAGCCAGATTTCGTACTTGTTCATACTCAGTCTTTCCCAAACTTGTTGCTGGGCGGCCGTGTACCCGGTTCGCTCGGAATCGACGGCTCGAATCGCTTAACCGCTGCGCGATGACCAACGTTTTTGAGGCGGGGCTTTGGCAGAGAGCTTGCTTCGGTCTACAACCATCTCCAGCGCCCCTTCACCGAGTCGCTCCTCCAGCCGCTGGCACAACTGCTGGTTGATATCAACCTTCAATTTGTTGACCGCCATATTGACATCCACCCCATCACTGAGGTTCAACTGTAGCTGTAAAGCACTCTTACCTGGATAACCCCGCAGGATCTCATAGATCGCTTTCAACTCACTTGGCTGGTGCAGCGACTCACGCAAACGGATTTTGATCCCGGTCGTCAGACACTGGTCGATTTCTTCCAGAGGAATCACACGGTCGACCACCAGGTTTGCTTCGTCACCTCCTCCACGACGGTCGATGGAGCCTTGGACCACCACAATCGCATCCGGCTGAATCAACTCGCCTTGCTCGGCGAATTCCGTTGGCCATTGGATACACCGAATTGCCCCGTCCACATCTTCCAAATCGAACATGACGTACTTGGTGGGTGAATTCACGTCCCGCACGCGCTTCACGTGAGAATGCTTGACCGAGGAAATCATACCTCCCATCGTGACCCGATCCCGGTCGCCTGTCTGCCCCACCTGCTGGGTGGAATGGGAACAGTAACGACTGAGGACTTCGCGATGTTGAGCCAATGGGTGGCTGGTCAGGTAATAACCCAAGACTTCCTTTTCGGCCACCAATAACTGCCGCTCCTCCAATTCCGGAATATCTGGCAAGTCCACGACGGTCGATTCATCTTCCGTATCACTTCCTTCGGCGAACAGGTTCATCTGGCCACTCTTACGATCGGATAGAGCGGAGGCCCCTGACTGCATCGCACGTTCCAATACAGCCAACAACTGCGACCGCTTGGCACCAAAGGAGTCCATGGCGCCCGCCTTGATCAAAGATTCAAGGGAACCCCGACTGCAGGCCGTCGATTCAACACGCTCACAAAAATCAAACAGGTCCCGGTAAGGCCCGTTCTCTTTCCGTTCGTCGGCAATTGCTTGGGCGGCACCTCGACCACACCCTTTGATGGCCGACATGGCAAAAAACGCTTTCCCGTCCTCGACCGTAAAATCGACGTTAGAGCAATTCACATCAGGCGGGACCACTTCAATGCCCATCCGCACACAATCTTCGAGATGCTCAACCAACGAGTCTTTACGGGTGAAGTTGCGATCTGGAATATCCCCCGTCAGCAGCGCAGCCATGAATTCAACAGGGTAATGCGTTTTGAGGTAGGCGGTCTGAAATGCCACAAACGCATAGGCCGTGGAGTGGCTCTTGTTGAAACCGTAGCCGGCAAATTTCAGGATCATGCCCCACAATGATTTCGCCTCATTGCCCGGCAATCCCTGCTCCTGCGCGCCCTCCATGAACTGCTCATAGTTTTCAGCGATCAGCTTCTCTTTCTTCTTGCTGATGGCTTTAATACAGGTATAGGCAGCAGCCAGGGGTATTTTCCCCAACTGGTTCAAGATCTGCATGACCTGCTCCTGGTAAACCATCACGCCATGCGTTTCGGCCAAGATGCCTTCGAGCACCGGGTGCATGTACTCCGCCTGTTTGTGACCATGTTTGACATCGATGTACTGCTGGACCATACCTCCTTCCAACGGACCTGGCCGGTAGAGCGCGTTGGTCGCAATGATATCCCGGAAATGGTCCGGCTTCATCTTCTGTAACAGGTCTCGAATACCGCCACTCTCCAACTGGAAAACACCCTTCGTTTCCCCTCGCTGCAATGTTTTGAAAGTCTCTTCATCGTGCGTCGGAATTCGCTGCAAATCGATCCGCTCACCGCGCGTATCTTCAATGATCTTGATCGCGTTACTCAGAATGGTCAGGTTCCTCAAACCGAGGAAGTCCATTTTCAAAAGACCCGCATCTTCCACATCGCCCATCGACCACTGGGTGATTACATCCTCCTTGCCCGAGACCCGGCCGAGAGGAACGTACTCCGTAAGCGGCTTGTCTCCGATGACCACGGCCGCTGCGTGAGTGCCAATGTTACGTGCCAGACCTTCCAATTTCTTGGCAAAGTCAATCAACTCCTGAATTTCTGGATCGCCGTTATAAGCGGCTTGCAATTCGTCGCTCGTTTCCAGCGCTTCCTCGAGCGAGATGTTCAATACGTCAGGTACCATACCCGTGATCTGATTGACCCGACTGAGAGGGATGCCGAGGACTCGCCCCACGTCCTTGATGGCAGCCCTGGCTTTGAGCGTACCAAACGTACCGATCTGAGCCACGCTGTCTTCACCATACTTGTCCTTCACGTATCGAATGATTTCGCCCCTTCTCAGCTTGCAGAAATCAATATCGATATCCGGCGCTTCCAATCGGTTTTCGTCAAGGAAACGTTCAAAAAGCAAACCGTACTTGATCGGGCAAACATGACTGAGATAGAGCGCATAACAGACCAAGGCCCCCACGCCGCTCCCCCTCGCCGTTGCCGGGATATCGCGAATCCGGGCCTGCTCGACAAAATCCCAACAGATCAGGAAGTAGTTGGCGAACCCAAGCTTATTGATCACGCCCAACTCACGTTCCAGTCGGTTCATCACGACTTCGGAAAGCTCGCCATCGGGCATCATCTCAGAGTCCCCGGCGTAACGGTCTCGCAATCCTTTGAGACACAATTCACGCAACTCGGCTTCAGCTGTCTGTTCGCCAGGCAGCTCGAAAACAGGAAAATGACGCTGGCCCAATTCGAGCTGAATATCGACCGTGTCGGCAATCTCCTGGCTTCTGGCAACCGCATCCTCGAGGCCGGGGAACTTGCCATACATTTCCGCTTGGTTCCGCAGGAAATATTCGTCCCCATCCATCTTCATCCGCCGCTCATCGGTGCGGAATTTTCCGGTGTTGATACAGAGCATCACGTCCTGCGCATCCGCATCATCCCGATCGACATAATGGCAATCGCTCGTCGCGACCAAGGGCACACCGATCTGATTGGCAATCTCGACACTACCCTCCAGGGCGATCTGCTGCACTTCGACACCGTTGTTCATGATCTCGATAAAGTAACGGTCACCAAAGACACTGTGAAACCATTGCGCTACCTCGGTCGCCTGAGCCAAATTATCCTCAGCGCCTCGACCACCATGTTTGAGAATCGCACGATTGAATTCACTCGAAACGCAGCCACTCAAACAGATAATTCCCTCGGAGTGTGCTTCAATCAATTCCTTGTCGATTCTCGGTTTGAAATAAAAACCTTCCAGCGACGCAGCCGACGCCATCTTGATCAGATTATCGAAACCCGTCTTGTTTTGGCACAACAGCGTTAAGTGATAACTCGATTCACCCCTGCCTTTTTTGAAACGACTGTCTGCCGCAACATAGGCCTCGTAGCCAATGATCGGGTTGATGCCCTTTTTTTTCGCGGTGCGATAAAACTCAAGGGCACCGTGTAAATTTCCGTGGTCCGTCAGCGCCAGCGCATTCATCCCATATCCGGCAGCCCGGTCCACCAACCGGGAAATCGAACTGGCCCCGTCGAGAAGGCTGTAGTGACTATGGCAATGCAGATGGACAAAAGGGCGTTCTGACATGGATCGTACCGTCGACTATAAACTAAACCGAATAAATTTCTCCGGATCGCTGATTCTATTCGAAGCGGCCGGGGAATACTATTGTTGCAAAAACGAAACGGATCCTTGGCAGATCCCACACTATCCGGCCCACTTCGGATAGGAAAAACAGACCCGCTTCTCGGGCTGGCAACCAATCCCTGAAGGTTTGTAAGGCTCGATACCACAAATGGCGGAAACTGAAATTTCCCGTTGCTTTTTCCCGACCTAAGCCGCAAACCTGAAATATATTTTGATCGTGAGCGACTCGCTATCGTGAGCGAATCCCTCTCACAACTTGCCATTCCCCATCTAGCCCAACAATGTGCCATCTCCATGTCTGCTCCAACCACCGAAACCATTTTGGCTGTCGACCCCCTTGAGACGCAACAAGCGCTGAGCAACCAACTTTCAACCCTGATTGCCAGACAGGAAACATTAGAACGGGTGGTCGACGAACGTTTTCAGCAGATCCTGGAAAGACTCGAGATGATCGAGCAAAATTTGGCCCCTCAGGTCCTTGGCCCCGCGGAGGACCCCGCCGTGCCGAGCCTGGATTGGGAAGCGAAAAAGCAAGCGATCTATCTCGAACACGGCATGATGGCTGACCCGGGCAGCGAGCATGACTCCCGTCCCACACCACTTGCCCGGAATGGGGAGCCTGTTCCGACATCGGATCCGGGTTCAGTTTCCCCCACAGATGATTATGACCCGTTAACAATGTCCGATGCGGATCGTCAGGAAATCGACAGACTGAAAGCAGAATTGCATGAAAAACTGCGTGAAGCGGAAGTAGAACTCTCAATTAGCCGTGCCAAAATTGTTCAGGAATCGGCTCAATTGGAAGAAGAACGCCGTGAGCTGGAAAAACGGGCCTCGCAAATTGAGCCCTCCTCCAACACTCCCATGGAGGGCAAAAAAACAAGTATGCTCGATCGCCTCAGCCGCCATATGCTACCGGCTCGTAAGACTTGCCGAATACGACCTCCCTGCCACGTTAAAACGCGGGGAAATCGATAGCAGAAAAACCGTTTAGTACAGCAGCGAATCCTTCCTGCTATCAGGCAGACCGGCAGCAACGCTAGCAGAAAGTCGCCCGGCATCTCTCATCCCCCACCAATGGCATCACGATTTCTACGGGGCTCCATTTGATCTTGTCCTAATTTTGACAAGTTTGGTACGTAATCTCCAAAGATGGCCCGTCATTCGACAGGCGATCTCGGGCAACGTTTCCAAGGACCCCTGCGGAGTATCCAGCCCGGACAGGCGTCACGGACGTCGCGAAATTGCTCACCGATGTGGAAACCGGTCATGGCCAAATCAAACGACGAACATACCAACGAAAAACCGATCGCCGAGGCGACAAACGCCGGATTTTCAGCTGGCAAAATCAAACGATTAGTAGCCGTCGTCCTCTTCTTGGGCGGTGGATCGTTTGCCCTTTCACAAACGGTCGCTTCGCGCTCCGACAAAAGCAACGAAGAAGTGGAACAAATCGCCCAAAACGATTCCACCCCCGCGGCAAACGAAGCTGATAAACAACTGACTCAAAACGAAATCACGAAGCCAAAGGTCAATGCTTTGGCCGAGCAGGGTAAAGCCAAAAACACAAACAAAACCAAGGGAGAGACTCAGGGGGACACCAAGGGCCAGCCAAAACCGAATAAGCAGACGAACCAACGAGCCGGTAAGAACCGATCGCAGAATGGGAACGCGTCATTCAAACCCGAAGGAACTTCCGGCAAAACGACGGCCAACAAAACCAATCAGATGACCGCCAAGAAAAAACCTGAGGTTGGAGGTGGCAAACCGGCCCAGCCGCAATTGATTCGGCCCGGTTCAAAAAATCTTCCAACCAAACCCGCCAGTCAAGCGGCGAATAACTCCGCCGCAGGGAACGGGTTCGCGCTGCCCGGTAAGCCAAACCCAGTGAGACCAAAATCTAACTCATCTGCCGCGACAGTTTCTAATGTTCCAAATTTTCCTGGCGCGACAAACAAGCCTAGAAAGCCGACGGATGCAAGTTCTTCCCTCTCAGGTGAAACGGCAAACAACAACGCCTTTTCCCCAACGGAGAACGGGTTCACCTCCAATGGCAATACCTCCTCGGAACGGGGGCTACGGCCAGCCGTTCCGGGAGAAGCTCCTGCCCAGCCTGGCAGTCTGGCAGATTTGCCGAAATCCTCGGCAACGCTTCCCCAGCCAAACCTCCTGGGGCAATCTGCGGCGCCGACGGGCAAGGGAGGGGCCCTGCCATCACTCCCGCGCAACCCGGCACCGCAAACGGCCTTTGACAAATCTAGAGTGCTCCCTCCCCGCACGACACCGTCACAATCGAAAGCAAGCGGGGAGACGGTACCCGGTTTTGCCAATCCTCGAGAGACCAGATCCGTCGACACCACTCCTGCAGCGCGACCCGCACAGCCTGTAACCCCCAGCGCAGCCACTAAGCCATCACCATTGAAAAAGTCCAATTTGGCAGGTAACCAGCGCTCCGCCCCCACCACGCTTCCCTCCATGCGTTCAGCCACCCGGGGGACCATACAGAATGCTTCCACCCGAATCGGTGGGTCGGTTCCTTTGACAACCAGCCTGTTTACCAAACCGACTCCTGACCAGCAGTACGAAGGGGTTCAAGCACCTTCGGTGACGATTGAAAAAATTGCACCGCGAGAGATTCAGGTCAATACGCCGGCTGACTTTCAGTTGATCGTCAAGAATGTAGGACGGATCACCGCCAACCAGGTTGAAGTCCATGACCAAATCCCCCAGGGAACGGAACTGATGCAGGCGATGCCACAGCCTGAGCGGGGGACACAGGGACAGGTCAGCTGGCAACTTGGTTCACTCCGCCCCGGCCAAGAAAAGCGGATTGATGTCCGACTCAAACCGACCGCTCCCGGAGTGATCGGTAGTGTTGCCCATGTCACGTTTGCAGCCCAAGCCTCGATGAGGACAAGGGTCACACGGCCAATCCTCACCATTCGCCATCGAGCACAGCCCAAGGTCATGATTGGTGATACGGTCACCCTGGATATCGCCGTCAAAAATGAAGGGGACGGACCTGCAACGAACGTCTATGTCCAGGAGGAGGTACCTCAGCAGCTCACCTTCGAAAACGGGATCAGGGAACTGGAATATCCATTGGGAAAACTGGCCCCGGGACAATCCAAAAATGTCAAGCTGACCCTCAAAGCATCCAAGGTCGGGAAATTGAATAATACGATCGTGGCATTTGCCGACGGTGGTCTGCAGTCACAACATGGGGTCGAGCTGGAAGTTGTTGCTCCCAATCTGGTCGCCACGTCCGACGGACCGCGGAAAAGATATCTTCGGCGACAAGCAACTCATCAACTGGCCGTTCAGAACGATGGAACGGCACGGGCAACGAATGTGGAAATGGTCGCACGACTCCCGGAAGGACTCCGCTTCGTCAACACGAACAATCGGGGCAAATACGACCGGAACACGCATGCTGTTTACTGGAGCATGGCAGAACTTTCACCGGGCCAGCTTGCCACGGTCAACCTGACCACGGTTCCGATGGAGGTCGGAGATCAGAATATTCGCTTTGAGACGCTGGCAGACCTGCAACAGAATGCCAACGTGGAGCACGTGATGAACGTCGAGCACTTAACTGATATTTTCTTTGACCTCGACGATGTCGTCGACCCCATCGAGGTCGGCAGCCAAACGACTTACTCTCTCAGAATCGTGAACCAAGGCACCCAGACGGCCAACCATATTCAGGTATTGGTCGATATGCCCGAGGGGATTCAGCCAACTGCCGTTGAGGGTGATATTACGAGTGAGATTCGTGAACAAGAAATCCTGTTCGCCCCGATCACCAGCCTGAACCCTGGAGATGAAATCACCATAAAAATCCTCGCCAATGGCACCCGGCCCGGCGACCACCGCATTGCCGTCAACCTTCAGTCAGACGGTCGGGAAATCAACGTCACCAAACAAGAATCGACCCGCGTCTATTCGGATCGCTAATGGGCGTCCAATGCGATCAAACGCATGACAATCCGGTCCAGTTCCGGCCCAGTCGTTTCGTCCGCCAGGTTGGCAACCACCAGATAGGCGATTCGTTCTCGCGGAGCGACGAAAATCTTGCTGTACCAGAGTGTGTTGGAGCCGTCATGAGCAAGCACCGGCCCCGCGGACCAATTCAAGCTCAATACCACCCAGCCACAAGCGTAAGTTTGCCCTGCCGTTTCAAGCTCCCTTGAGATCGTTTGCAGGTGCTCCCGAGTTGAGGGACTAATCAACGGGTGCCGATCATCCAAATGAACAGCCGCAAACCGCGCCCAGTCGGCCAGCGAGCAATGCACAGTTCCGGCAGGACCGAGCGCAGGCGCATTATCCCTTTGCAGCGCGACCAGTCCGCTCGCCAAGTTCCGGTGGCCCCACGGCTGCTCCAAGGTTCCGAGTGAGCCGGGCGAGCCAAAACCGGCCGAGGCCATGTTGAGCGGTTCAAACAACTCCCTCTTCATCAACCCCTCCCAACTGCAACCTGCCTGTCCGGCCGCCATCATGCCGGCGACGAGGTAACCGAGATTGGAGTAGATATAGCCTGTGCCGGGAGGTTTTTCCGGTGGAGCAGATAAAGACTCGATGGCAATACTGCGGCGTTTCTCCGCCACCGTCTCACCGTTGGGATTCCACCAGTTCACGGCCTGCGCGGGCATGCCGCCACGGTGCATCAGCAACTGCTCGATCGTTACCTCCCGATAATCGGGATGAACCTCAACCGCCAGGTCGGGCAAGCACTCCCGTAAAGTCGAGGCCCAATCCAAACTCCCCCGATCGACAAGGCGGCCGATCACGGTAGCCGTCATCGCTTTGGTACAGGAACCCAGGTGCATCTTGTCGTTCACCGTGATCGCCTGTTTTTCCTGGTACTTACGAATGCCGGCACAACCGACTCGCAGGGGCTCACCCGAACGAACAATGGCGGCCACAACTCCTGGAATATCCGAGCGGTCCAAAGCCTCGGACAGAATCGCATCGATCTTCTTGCTGCGGACAGCCTTTTCAGAATTGAGAGAAACTTGCGCCAGCGACGGAGCTCCATGGATCCCACCAAGCAACAGGCTGAAGCTGATCGATAACCCGAACCGGCGCAAGCGGATCCGGGAGCGGGCAAATCTGCCCGTTTCATTCGGATTCCACCGGTTTCCCACTGTCATGATTCCGATCCGGTCTGCTAGACTCGTAACGTTTCTCCCACTGTTCCGACAGGCCGGCCGAAAGTACGCCTCAAGCTAGGCCCGAAACCCAACCTTATCATACAGGTAGACGACATGAGACGCCCCATTATTGCCGGTAACTGGAAAATGAATCTGGATCGCACCGATTCCCTTGCACTGGCAAAGGGAGTCGTCCAAGGTACTCACCCAGCCGGCGTTGAGGTCGTCATGTGTCCAACCTATGTTTACCTCGACGCGGTGTCGAGCGTCCTCGAAGGATCATCGATCAAACTGGGAGGCCAGGACGGTTACCACGAACCAAATGGAGCCTTTACCGGAGCGATCAGCATGCCCATGTTGGCCGACCTCGGTTGCCAATTCGTCATCCTCGGTCACAGTGAAAGACGTCATGGCATGAACGAAACGGATGCCATGGTCAACGCCAAGATGAAAGCTGCCCTAGCAACAGGGATCACCCCGATTCTCTGTGTCGGCGAGTTGCTGGAAGAGCGGGAATCAGGTCAGACCCAGGCGGTCGTCGAGTCGCAAATGGACGGTTCCCTGGCCGATTTAACCCCCGAACAAGTCGCCCAGACGGTGATTGCCTATGAGCCCGTTTGGGCCATTGGTACGGGAAAAACCGCCACTCCAGAACAAGCACAGCAAGTCCACGCTGACCTTCGCAAATTGGTGGCGAACCGGTATAATGCGTCGTCCGCTGAGGCCGTGCGAATCCTGTACGGAGGCAGTGTGAAACCGTCCAACGCGGCCGAACTATTGTCCCAGCCGGATATTGACGGTGCCTTGGTCGGTGGAGCTTCGCTCCAAGCTGACAGTTTCCTGCAAATTATCGCTGCCTCGACTGCCGAAGCAGCCAATTGAAGACAGAGTCGATAGGTTTACGATGGGTTTGATCATTCTCGAGTTCCTGCTGTTCGCAGGGTCGTTGTTCATGATGCTGCTGATTCTCGTACAGCGTGGCAAGGGTGGTGGACTGACAGGTGCACTCGGCGGCATGGGCGGCCAGAGCGCATTCGGCGCCAAGGCAGGCGATGTGTTTACCAAGGTCACGGTGATCACGTCGATCATCTGGATCACTCTCTGCATGTTGACCATTGCTTGGTTCAACCCACCCCCGGCACCTCCTCAGGCGGGCCCAGCTCCCCCCTCCATGACCAGTGGCGTCGATGATGCAGAAGAAGCCAAAGACGACGCACTGATGGAACAGGTGATCAAGGATCAAAACGAACTGGGTAAGGAGACCGATTCCCCCTCCGACCAGGGTGAGGAAGAAAAACTCAAACAGCAGATCGAAAAAGACAAATTAGAAATTGAAGGCAAGTCGGATCCCGCCGAGAGTGGTACAGAAAAGAAACCGGAAACGAGCGGTCCCGATTTGAATGCGCCGGAAACCCAACCCGATACAAACACCAAGCAGGGTGGCCAATCCGGCGAAAGTAAATCTTCCGATCAGGGTTCGTCTAACGGTAACGGGTAATCCTCCATCCCGACCGGCATTTGCTTTTTCTACGGAGTCGATCAGTTGCTATTAAGCATGACCGGGCCTGGCCAGGCAGTTGCCGAGAACGAGCATGTTCATGTTCTGGTTGAGTTGCGCTCAGTCAACAACCGCTATCTCAAGATGTCAATCAACAGCGAGCTCGATCCCGGGTGTGAATCCCAACTCGAGACCATGTTGCGAGATCGGGTCAAGCGAGGCTCCATTACTGCGCGGATCAAGCTTCTTTTTCACTCCGGAAGCCAAGACTACCAAATCAACCAAGCGGCGCTGCAGGCTTACCAAAAACAGTTGGCCGATATCGAATCAATCGAACATCCCGCCAGCTTGGACGCGATCCTGAATCTGCCCGGTGTTGTGGAAGAGTCGGCCCCGGCCGATCGTTTGCAGGCAGCCTGGCCGGTGATTGAACAGGCAACCCAAGACGCCCTGGAAAAGCTGGTCGAAATGCGCAGTCGGGAAGGGGCGGCCATGCAGAAAGATCTGTTGGCCAACTGCGATTTAATTGGCCAGCATGCAGAAAAGATTGATTTGTTGGCGCCTCATGTGATCAACAACTATGCAAAGCGTATCTCCGACCGTCTCAACGTGATGTTAAAAGAACTCAACGTTTCCGTAACCGAATCGGATATCATTCGTGAGGTCGGTATCTTCGCAGAGCGCGTCGACATCTCCGAAGAACTCGTTCGTTTGAAAAGTCACGTCGAACAATTTAAATCAATCATCGATGCCTCAACCAGTAACGGGCGGAAGTTGGATTTTCTGACCCAGGAGTTACTGCGTGAAACCAATACGATTGGGGCCAAGGCGAATGACGTCGAAATCGCCAACCATGTTGTCGAAATCAAGACCGCGATCGAACGGATTCGAGAAATGGTTCAAAACGTAGAATAAAACAATTCTCAATCCACGATGACAAACACGCAACAGAGTGGCGAACGCGGCAAGCTGGTCATTATTTCCGGTCCCTCGGGAGTTGGAAAATCGACCATTGTCAAGCAACTGCTCCAGCAGTGTGAATTGCCGTTGGAATTGAGCATTTCGGCCACGACCCGACCACCCCGCGCCGACGATCAACCGGGCGTGAACTACCATTTCATGACGGCTGAGGAGTTCCGAGAGCGTGTGACAAATGGGGATTTTCTGGAATATGTCGAGGTTTTTGGCCGCGGATACTGGTATGGCACCCTAAAAGAACAAGTTAGCACTGGCCTGAACCGTGGCAAGTGGATAATCTTAGAGATTGATATTGCTGGGGCTGCCAAGGTGCTGCAAGTGCACCCGGACGCATTGACCATCTTTATCCACCCCGGCAATCTTTCAGAGCTGCAACGGCGTCTGGAGAAGCGGGGCACGGAGACGCAAGAGTCCCTGGTGCGCCGTCTCGAAGTAGCCCAACAGGAACTTAGTGCCGCTTCGAACTACCAAAACATCGTTACCAACAATACCGTTGACCAGGCCGTCACATCGATATGCCAACTGTTGCTCAA
This sequence comes from Planctomycetota bacterium, assembly GCA_036338455.1. Taxonomy (GTDB): domain Bacteria; phylum Planctomycetota; class Planctomycetia; order Pirellulales; family Pirellulaceae; genus Mariniblastus. The sequence continues at coordinate 7,020 of JAYZCF010000142.1, read as the reverse complement.
CAGCAGAAACGACCCGAGTGGAGATAACTCAGAATGTACGACGAATTAAAAGAAGAAGAAATAGTCCGAAAAGTCGGGGGACGCTTTAAGTTATCCACCCTGATCCAGAAACGGATGGTTCAGCTGAACCAAGGCGCGCGGCCCTTGATCGACACGAACGAAGAAGACAAGATGGCTGTTGTGCTGCAGGAAATCTTGCTGGACAAGATTTTTCTTGATTCGGCCGATGAAGTTGGCACGAATGCTTCACCCGATTTCAGCGAAACGCCAGAACTCAATCTCGATGACCTCTAAATCGAACCACATTCAAGACGTCGTGAATGCATACCTGAAAGCAAGACGGCACACGTTTTGAAATGACAGGTTCCTATTGAAGAACTAATGGCTGATACCCAAATCCTGTTGGCGGTTACTGGTGGTATCGCGGCATTCAAATCAGCCGCGCTGGCCAGTTCTCTTGTCCAGCAGGGATATGGTGTCCGAGTCGTACAGACGAAGTCGGCTACACAATTTGTTGGGACTCAGACGTTCAGTGCGTTGACGGGTCGGTCGGTGGTGACCGACTTGTTCGACCCGCAATTCCCTCTCGGTGCTCATATCGAATTGGCACGGCAGAGTGATCTGTTGTGTGTCGCTCCTGCCTCGGCAAATTTCATGGCAAAAGCGGCCAACGGGATGGCAGATGATTTATTGAGTACACTCTATCTCTGTTTCATGGGCCCCGTGGTGGTAGCCCCCGCCATGAACTGCGAAATGTGGGAAAAGGCGGCAACCCAACGCAACCTGCAACAATTGCGTGATGATGGAGTTCAGTTTGTCGATCCGGAAGAAGGCTGGCTTAGTTGCCGGGTTCAGGGGGTGGGGCGAATGGCAGACCCCAGTAAAATCCACAGCCAAATTGATGCGATTGTTGACCCCCAACGGTCCAGGGATTAGAACACCCTCTGCGGTTGGTTATCTACGCGCGTTGCCTCATTTCATCCAAGATTTATGGCTCGAATCCTCATCACCTCTGGACCCACGCGTCAGTACATTGACCCGGTCCGATACCTGAGCAATGCCTCCAGCGGACAGATGGGATATTGCCTGGCCGAGGCCGCGCTGCAACAGGGCCACGAAGTCGTGGTCGTGAGTGGACCGGTTCAATTGACCTACCCGGAAGGTTGCGAAGTTATCGAGATCATGTCAACCGAGGACCTGTTGCGTGTTTGCCGCGAGGTGTTCCCCCGTTGCGATGGTTTGATTGGCGCTGCGGCGCCATGTGACTATCAGCCGGTTGAGGTCGCAGATCACAAGATTCGTAAAACGGGGGACTCGCTCGTTATCAAACTCGTGGAAACCCCAGACGTGGTTGCCACCCTAGGTAGCGAGAAAAAAAAAGGCCAGTGGACCGTCGGGTTCGCCTTGGAAACCGATGACGCGCGTTTCCGGGCCATCACAAAGCTAGAGAAGAAAAGTTGCGATCTGGTCGTCCTCAATGGAGTTGCGGCCCTGGATTCTGCTGATAATGAAGTCGAAATCATTGCCCCCGGGGGGCAAGTGCTGCAGGCGATAGCGGGAAGCAAGCCACAGGTTGCTACGGCCATTCTAAACCTGATCAACCAGGAACTGATCGCGGAGCAGGTTCAACATGAATCAAGCTGAAACAAAATCGGACGCGCCCTGGGTCAACCTTGCAAACATCGTCATTGTCTTGGTGGGTCTTTCGGTACTCACAGGTTATACCGTCTTGCTACGTCGCCTGCCGCTCCTGGACATGGGACCGTTTTCTTTTCAGTTCTTTCCTATTCCCTGGTACACCGTGACGGGAGAGTTCCTGTTTATCCTGTTGCTCATCACCCTAGCGATGTGGCATGTCAAGCTTGCCTTGAGCCGACCCTCGGGATCCGGATGGCGGGAGCGCTCCGGTAAATTGTCTCAATTGTTCTTTGCTGCGGGGCTCTTGTTGACCCCGCTCCTCTTCCGAGCTGTCGCAGAAATCCTGTTGCAGCAGATCAACAGCTAAGCGACCGTTGCAGCAAGAGCAGGACACTCCCGTCAAGATTCTCCATGCTGCACCGGACCTTTTTGACGTTCAGGTACTGGCCAGAATGTGGAGAATGTCTCCATCCTGGACCACGTAGTCCTTGTGCTCTTTGCGCATCAGATTCTGGGCCTTGATCTCCCGTTCACTGCCAACACGAAACAGGTCTTCACACGTCATGGTTTCAGCCCGCACAAACCCCCTGGCCAAGTCTGTGTGAATTCCGGCTGCCGCATCTTCAGCCGTCGCACCCTGACGAATCAGCCACGTCCGGACCTCTTTTTCTCCGGCAGTGAAAAATAACATCTGTTGGGATACATCCATGACCTGGCGGACAAGCTCATCGCGATCGACGCCCGCCACTCCCATTTCGGCGCAAAACTCTTGACGTTCCGCTTCCTCCATCTGTGCAAGGTCCATCTGCAAGGTTACCGAAAGTGCAGTCGCAACCGTCCCTTCTGGCAGCCCTGCCAAGTGTCGCTCAGGGTCCGCCTCGTCATCCGCCACGTTGACTACGACTAACCTCGGTTTATCGGTCAGCAACTGAAAGGACTTCGTCGCCCGCGCCTGAACATCGGTCAATTCAAGATCACGTAAAGCCCGACCGGATTCCAATTGTTCCAAAACGGGTTCCAACGCCTCGAGTTCCGCCAATTCCTTGTCACGGTTAGGACGTGGTTTCTTGGTCGACTCTCGCAACTTGCCGACACGACCCGAGACAATCTCCAGATCCGCCAGAAGCAGGTCTTCTTCGAACGATTGCAGGTCCTCTGTCACGCTGGCTCCTGAAAAACCGGCAACCACCATCACCAGGCAGCCCGCCTCACGAATGGCCGCCAATTTTCCCGCGTTTCCTTCATGAGTTCGACTCAGACCGGGCGTGTCGACGATGTTCAGCATCGCCTGCGTAATCTTTTTAGGTTGGTAGATATCACACAGTGTCTTGACGCGTGGGTCGACCACGGTGCATGTTGCCATTTGCGTCGCATGGGCCAGTGAAAGGTCAGGCTCGACAGCCGTCAACCAATGAAAAAGAGTGCTTTTACCAGCCCCTTGATAGCCTACGATTCCAATTTTCATTATCGCGCCTAGCCGCCCGTAACCAGCGGTGTCATTTTCAGTTGTTTTTCCAGTTCGATGGTCATCCGTTCTATCGTCTCGGTGCGGCGATTGTCTAGGGCACGTTGACCAAATCTCACCTGATAAAATGCCTCGGTTATCTGCCAAACATGATTCTGAATCAACTCGTGCGAAGGATGCAGGCAGAAATGCTCAGCTACGAAACGGGCAAATTCTCGATGTGTCTGATTCGGAGCTCGTTGCAGGTCGTGTACCTGTTGGAGAGTTTGCGTCATCTTTTCATAAAACGGCACGGGCTTTCGAATGTAGACATCCCCCATGACCCACGTCCCCAGTTGGGGCGAAATCCAGAACAGAGCATTGCCAACCATTTTTCGTAATCGACTAACCGAAACTTGTGGTTTTCGCTCCACCAGAGTCCGTTTCATTTTGAACTTGTGGAAGAAGACCAACAGAGCCACCCCGGCAATCACCCCAAAAAATAGGTATTGATACAGGGGCTTGACCCTGAACTCATCCGCAAACCTCTGCCCCGTCGCCTGCCAGTTCGAGAGGTCCATAAAACCAAGGAGCGGGGAAGCCCCAATATCCACCGCGTCCATTTGCTTGGAGGCGTCCATTCCCAGCACGTAGTCCTGCCACAGGTTACGTGCCAGTTCGAGCGGTTCACCATTGATAACCGTTGTTTCGGCCGTGTAAATATTGCTGGTTGGGTCCAGCATGAGCCAAGCCCCTCCCGGGCCGGCGGCACCCGAAGCAAACATCTCCGCTGTGCAATCTTCCGGCGGGATGTAAGCCTCGACCCAAGCATGGGCGTTCCTCTGGCGGACCATGTAACAATCGTTGAGTTTGTTGTATTCACCTCCGTAGAAACCGACCACCAATCGGGCCGGAATATTCTGGCTGCGCAGCATGAGCGTCAAGGCAGAGGCAAATAACTGGCAATGGCCTGTTCGATGATTCTTGAAAAAGTCTTCGACAGGGTCCAGGCCGGCCGTCCGTGGAATATCCTGGAAATCCAGGGTGTAGGAAAACTGGTTGCTCGGTGTGAAGAAATTATTCATTGCCCTGCAAAGCTTCAACGTGTCCGAACTGCCTACTTGCCGGGAAATTCTTTCCGCCTCATCCAGGAGGGCGGGATATCGGTCGCCTTCCAAATGGACAAGGCTATTGAATTCCCCCACATTCTGAGGCAATGTCAGATTGTCCACATTGATCATATCTGGCACGTATGGCCAACTTTCAAGTGGCCGGTTAGCACGATCAATCAGTGCTCCAAGCCTGTACTGATAAGTCGCCATTTCAGCCTGGTCGCCTCGCCGACGTCGACTCAGGGCTGAGAGATCCCGACAATACTCAACCTCCTGGGTTGTCTCTTCGAGGCGAAAACCTGGAGTCAATCCAAACAACAGTGGGTCGGTTGTCGCTTCCATGGCAATATCCGATATCAGCCAGTCCTCTCGCTGCCTCGGCAACTGGCTTAAGCTTTGGTAACTGAATTCATAGACGGAATCGTAGGGAGCTTTCCAGGTGGTCACCCCGCCGTCGACCGCCCAACGGGACAAGGGCATACCCCGAAAGTAAGGGGACTGAGCAAGCTGAATTTTTTCTTCGGTTTCAGCATCGGTAAACCAGGCGCGGAAGACCAAGCGTCCCGAATCAAGAATCACGCCCCGGTTATCCAGATTGACCTGATAGGAAATACCCGTTGCCGTCACTTGCTTCATTCCGGGACCGAGCCAAGCCGAGTCAATCCTGGGCACGTTGTAAAATAGGACGACCGAAAAAACAAATCCGACGATCAACCAAGGAATCAAATTGCCCACAAGCCTGGCGCCGGAACCAGCCGGCTTGGAGTTAAACACCATGCAGGGCGACGAGCCTTGGCACGTGTAACTGCCGCGATCAATTGATTCGATTCTCGATTTAGCCTGCTTCAAATTCAACTGGTTAAGCCTGTTTACCTCGAAGCTTTGGGTCGACTCGCACTGCACCATCATCATGGCACCCGCGATGGCAAAATACAGGACAAACAGCAGGCCTCCTTCCAGGTTCAGGTTAAAGATGGCCGCCACGACGACCTGCAACAGGGTCAAAACCAGCACCTGCCAATACAGCCGCGGCGTTTTTTTCTGAAATAAAAGGATCGTCTGGAGGTACACAAGTAACTGCCCGACTGAAACGAGCTTGGCTGTACTGTTTCCACCATAAAAGTCCCGCAAGGCGTAAAGCAGAATCAGGATCGAAGCCACATTGGCCAACCAACCACTCAGGTAAAACAGCCGTAACCAATCCACCATGATCAGTGCGAGCAGCGCACCCGTAAAAGCAATCAGCGTCAATATCAGTGAGTTTTGGCTGGCACCCAGCAGGAAACCACTTACGGTCACCAGCAGGAGGCACGTCCATTGGGCCATCGATTTACGTGGATGCATTTCTCAACTCGGTGCGAAAAAACTCGTTGACTACCCTGCCAGACTTTTCGTCCGGCTGAAACACCTGTCGAAAATATGTCGAATCGACCGTGATCCAGTGCAGATCCTTAACGGTTCTCTGCCGTCCATCGTTATCCATTTCCGCCTCCAACCATGCTTCCGGACACGCTCTGGAGCTGATCACAAACACTGGGGTACCGACCGACACCTGTTGCTGCAGCCGCCCAATGCAATCTGCAACCTGGGGATTTCGTGAGGGCCGCGCAACCGACAACTCTCTCATCAGCCCGTTTAGAAAGTCGACCCCCACTCGATCCAAGTAACAACCGGTCGGATCACCCGCGATCGCCATTCCGATCTTGCCACGAACATCCTGTCCCAATTGGAGGAGCAGAGTGGCTGCAAAACTCAATGCCTTTTCACAATCGGCCACCTGTTGCTGTTCGGCCAAGGCGCCCATGTCATGACTAGCAAAAAGATCAAGCACGATCGCCATATCGCGATTGGTCTTTTGATCATATTGTTTCACCATCAACTGATCGGCTTTAGCGGAAGTCCGCCAGTGGATTTGCCGGCGACTGTCACCAGAACGCCAAGCGCGCAAGGCGTAAAATTCCTCCTCGTCCGCCCCGCGACGGCGCAAAGCCGATTCGGCACCCACCACACTGGACGTGATCCGGCGTTCCCAATCGGATGCCAAAGACCCAATCTGCGGTGCAACATAAAACTGCTGTTGGTTGTTCAGCCGAAACCAGGCGCGTATCAGGCCAAAGGGAAAGCGAGTCGAAACCAACGAAGGCCCAACCTCGTACACCCCCCGGTCGGTGAACAGGCAACGATAAGATGCATATTCAACTTCGCCAATCGGGATACGACGGAACGTCACCTGGGTTCGGCTCAGGGTCTTTTTCTCAATGTTGGTGGGCGCATCGCCCAAGGGAGTTTCCTGACACTTCATTTCGTCTTTGACGAGGAAATTCCACATCGGCAACCGACTGCGATTTCGAATCATCCATTGAACATTGGTGATCCGCCCAACATGTATCCGATTAGGCAATAGCCTGCTGGCTTCAGCATGTCGCACCAAGTGCGATCCAATCCGCCAACTCAGCAGCAACGGCGCAAACATCATACCGGACATGATGACCAGCAAATTGACGTTGCGCAGAATCGCACCGACCGTCACGAACACCAAAATGACCAAGAAGATCCAGCCTTCCGGCGTAAACGATATCTTGGACCGCGAGCGCCTGGCGTGGCCGCTGCCGCTGGTTGCTTCGTTGATTTCCATGCTACTGTACCGTGTTTACCGAACGTCCGGTCAAATAAACTTCGCTGGCTTTAACCGGGCAACGGGATTTGACTGACAATGTCTCGCATGACCGATTCCAATTCATCGCGTGTAGCACCACGCATACCGCCCGGCAGCTGGACGCGATGACTTAACACAGGCACAGCCAATTGTTTGGCATCATCCGGTAC
>JAYZCF010000141.1:0-16587 GCA_036338455.1 Planctomycetota bacterium | reverse complement strand
AACGCCGAAAAGCAGTTTGTGATCAACAAGATGAACCTGGTTGACAGCCTGTTTGAAGCACTCGAGGCTTTCTAAATCCTTTCGAAAACAGAAAGAGCCGCGACCCAATGTCGCGGCTCTTTTTTTGCAACGTTCCAATCTTCTAAAATCGGCTCAGGAATCGATCACCCGTTGGAGTGCGATTTCCTATTTCGACCGCCTGACCTGGCAGCAGGTGTCGTGCCGGTTGCGCGAGCGGGTCCAGGAGCGCCCAGCCGGGGCAACCGGATCTGGCCCCCGTTTTCATCCCGACAATCGACCTCCAGATGCTCCGGGAATGCCGTCTCGCTGCCGCGTATATGGATTTCCATATTTCCCTTCTCTTCCAATTCAGCCACCTCTCGTCGTTTCTGATTGTTCAGGAAATGAGAGACCAGCTCGTTCACCTTCACAGTAACGGTACGGCATTTGGATTGCTGGGTCGCTAAGTGGAGCATTCGGATAACCTCCAGAGCCATGCTTTCTTCCGTTTTTACAGAACCGTTCGAACAACAAGGACAGGCCTTATAGAAACTGCGTTTCAGACCGGGACGAATCCGTTGTCGCGTCATTTCCACCAAGCCAAACGGGCTGGTGCGCAAAATTTTGGTCCTGGCTCGGTCCCGTTTCGTCAGATCTCGCAGTGCTCTCTCGAGCCCTCGACGATGACGTTCTTTTCGCATATCAATGAAGTCATTCACGATCACACCACCCAGGTCGCGCAACCTCAGTTGCCGTGCAATCTCCTTGGCCGCTGCGAGGTTCAAGCGGTAAGCTGTCTCCTCGGCGGAATCATCCATCCGGAAATTACCGCTATTCACGTCAATCGCGACGAGCGCTTCGGTCTGGTCGATCACGATAGAGCCTCCATCGGGCAAAGCCACTTCGCGCGCGTGGATGTTCGCGATCTCGTCTTCTAGCTTAAACTTGTGGAACAACGGGTCACGACCTTTAAAGAGTTCCAACTTGTTGGCCTGTCGAGGCATGACAAGCCGCAAGAACTCGCGAGCCCGATCAAAGGCGGACTGTCGGTCGACCACGATTTTATCGATATCTGACGTGACAATATCTCGAATGGTGCGAATGATCATATCGCTCTCTTCGTAGATATCGACAGGAGCCGCTTCCTCTTTCACCCGCCTCACAATGACTTTCCACAGCCTTAGAAGATAGGCGAGGTCCCTGGAAAGCTCCTTGCGATTGCGGCCAGCACCGGCGGTTCTGACGATGAAACCAAGTCCTTTGGGAGGATTGATGTCATACAATATGTCCTTCAGTCTTCGCCGCTCTTGTTCGTCTTCGATTTTTCGGGAAACACCCACACGGGCCAAGGAGGGCATCAACACCAGATAACGGCCGGGAATACTGATATAGGTAGAAAGCGTGGGGCCCTTGTTCCCGATCCCCTCTTTGATGACCTGCACCAGCACCTCGTCCCCGCGCTGGAAAATTTCCTGAATGGGCGGCTTGATGCGGGGACGGGAGTGGGATCGGTTGGGTGGGCGGCGGCCTTGCCGCTCGGCGATTCGGTTCTGACGGGCCTCTTCCCGCGCCATTTCGTCAGGATCGTAACCGCCCTGCCTGAAATATCGGGGCTCCACATCACTGATGTGTAAAAAGCCATTCCGTCCAACTCCAAAGTCAACAAAGACAGCCTGGATGCTCGGCTCCAGGTTGACGATTTTACCCTTGTAGATGTTACCGACGTAATTGTCTTGACTGGCCCGCTCGACATAAAGCTCTTCGAGGCGTCCATCCTCAACGATCGCAATCCGGCATTCTTCCGCCTGCGATGCGTTGATCAACATTTCCTTTTTCATAAGTTTGTCTTTCAATGGGGTGGTCGCTGCCATCGCGCCACCCGGGTTTGTTTGCTTTGCTAATTAAATGGGGCACGGTCTGTCCATGCTCCTTGCAAATCTGCGAGGATGCATCGAATCGGACCGACCTTGGGATTACGAGTGGCTCGTCCAATCGACCCGTTACAGGTCGTTTGCGAGACATTACCCGTGAAAAACCCCCTTCCGGAGATCTTGGCAATGCGGGCTGGCTATTGGCGATGCCATCTACCTCACACCTCAAGGTTCCCCGAGCTATCAGTAATCGGATGTTGTCATGGCACAGGCAGGGTAAGGGGCCGTCTTTTTTCTTACTTTGGGCCCGCCCAGCCATCGTGGTTCGTGTCATGACGAACCTGGAATCGAATCGCGATCGCCAGTGTGCCCACCTATTATCGGCGGTCACAGAACCATCCCGCAAAGGATATGTCCAGGCACTTTCACTTAGGAAAGTGCGCTGATCGGGATGGATCCAATCGATCATCTTTGTCGAAACTCCAGGTCAAACCTGCTCAACAAAGGCAACGCTGAAAAGATCTATGGCGGCTAGTCAATTCGAAAGGACGATCCCGTGTCAGGCTTCACCACGGGTCATGTTAAACCCGGAAACGACCAGTTGCTCCAATGCCTTAATGGCGTCTTGAGCATCACTTCCGGTAGCCTGAATGCTCACTTCTGAACCTTGGGCTGCGCCCAGTGTCAGGATCGAAAGCACACTTTTTCCGTCAATTCGAATATCGTCTTTCTCTACCTCAATTTGACTGTCAAATCGAGCCGCTGTCTCTGCGAACAAATACGCCGGGCGCATATGGAGCCCTTGGGCGTTTTGAATGGTAACAGATGTTCGGAAGGTAGAGTCTGGCATAGATCTGCCGCAGCAATCACCCATGTTCAAGAAACAAATTGATTGTTGTCCGCTTCTTCGAGAATCTGCTGGACATCTTCTGCCGTTTTTGACTGTTTCAAAAACCGACAAAACGTATCGTCTTGTAATTGCTTGGAAATATTTTCCAGAGCTTTGAGGTGATCGTTACGACGATCGAGCGGGGAGATAAGCATGAAAAACAACTGAACTTTCTCACCATCCAGGCTTTCAAATGCGACCCCGTTACTGCTGACACCAACTGTGCCCACAATATCTTGGACGCTGGGGTGCTTGGTATGGGGAACAGCAATGCCGCGACCAATACCTGTGCTTCCCAGTTTCTCACGTTCCAAAATGGCTTGCACAATATTTTCATATTCGTCGCCATTTAACTGACCATTATCAACCAGACTAGTAACCAACTCGCGAATGACGCCTTCTTTGTCATCCGCGGCAAGCTCCGCCTGAATCGACTCAGTCTTAACAAAATCGGAAAACTTCATAAATAAATCCTTGTCAGTTGTGGATCAGCCACGCCCGTTTCCTGTCTCCAGCACTCGGTAATAAAATCGAGCACAAGCAGTTAACCCCGCTCCTTGCATCACTATGATGAAAGGCTCATTTTGAGTTCGGAGCCGCGATGACCCTTTAGTTTTTTTTGTGTTTCTCTAATTGGATTTCTATCTGGTTCAAGGCACCATCAAATGCACTTACAACATTGGTACCTGAATTTGTCGCAAAAAAATCATTCACTTCTTCGGCTGAAACGATGATCTCGACTTGGGGTTGAGGATGTCGCATCGGGACAATGATTTGGATGAGCGTCGTCGGGGCAAAAAATCGCGGCAGTTTTTAAGGCATTGTGCCGGAGAGCCTCCTGAAGCGATTCCGGCAATTGTCCGTTCTTGACGATTACCGTGGTTTCCATCAGCACCCCTATTTGACCGCCACGCCTGGGTTATCTTGCTGCCGCAGCGGCCATCATCCCCAAACCAAGCCACTTTATTGTAGTGCCCTGATCAAATACCGACAAATCCAAAAAAACGTGGAAAAGCGGCAGCCCTAGTCGAATCCGCCCGTTCGAGCGGAGGATTCAGTTCGATTTCAGGTGTTCGCGTTACCCGTTTTCCAAGAATGGGATCTAGGGGTCATCGACAAAAATTGCGGGAACGTTAGCCGCAAAGACCTTTTGATTGAAAGCCTGAACATCCTTGGTCAGGATCCCTTTGACTTCTGCCAATAACGTATCGATCTCGCTCACGAGTAGGTCTCGAACTTCGATCGATTGCCGAGTCGGAGCATTGTCACCCATGCTGGCCACACCGACCAATGAACTAAGCCGGTTGTTCAATCGAATGGGGAAGTTGAGCGGATCTTGCGGACTTTGATTTTGGGTTTGGTAAAGCTTCTTTTCAATTGCCGATAATTGCTTAACAATCGCCGCACCCTGTTCACGGATTGCTTGGTAAGAATCACCCTTCAAACGTTTATTGAGGGATTCGATTTGACTTTTCACCTCACGCAACTGCTTGATCATGGCGTGGGTTTCTGTGAGTTTATCTCGGACTCCGATCAGAAAGTCAAACTGAGCCTGTAAATCCTGATCCGAAACACTGCAACGAGGATCTTTTCGAATCTCAAAGGAAACCGTCTCTGAGTGCTCACCGTGTGTCAGCGTCGCGGTATAAATGCCCGGTACTACCCGCGGACCCTGCAAACCTCCTCCCCATAAAACCAGTCCTTCAAACGACTCTGCCCCGGCAACCCGCATATCCCAGTTGATCAGGTTCATGCCAGGAGACAGATCCAACTTTTTTTGTTTGAGTTCCTTTTCAGGCTTCGTACTGTAGGAAGCCACCGACGTGCCTTTGGCATCGGTCAACTCAAGCTGGACGGGAGTCTCCACATCGACCGCTTCCTTCAGATACAGATGCAAATCGACCCCCGACGGAACATTTTGACCAGACGTTGCGCTGGGGCGGCGAGACCCACCCCCCCGCATGCGATAGGCGGGTCGAGTGGCAAACAGGTGGATCGGTTTCTTCAGGACTTCCGGTTCCCATTGCCTTATCACCGAAAGATCATCCAAGACCCAAAACGAACGACCCTGCGTCGCCACGATGAGGTCATCGTTCTTGATTGCCAAATCGGTAATGGGAACCACAGGTAGATTGCATTGAAACGTCTTCCAGTTTTTTCCATCATCGTTTGAAATATACAACCCGCTTTCCGTTCCAGCAAATAGCAGACCAGGGCGGACCGGATCCGCGCGGAGCACGCGAGTAAAGTGCTTTCGGTCGATCCCTTCGTTGATCGGTTGCCACGTCGCTCCGTAGTCGGTTGTCTTGTAAAGGTATGGCTTAAAGTCATCCGACTTATAACGGGTCCCTGCAACATACAATCCACCCTTTTCAGTCGGATGCGGCTCGATGCTATTGATCTGCATCCACTCGGGCATTCCCGGTGGAGTTACATTAGACCAATTCTTTCCACCGTCTCGGGTGACATGAATCAGCCCGTCATCACTACCCACCCACATCACATCTGGTTCATGCAGTGACTCACAAGCTGCAAAGATGGTGCAATAGTATTCGACACTCGTGTTGTCCTGGGTAATTGGCCCGCCCGACGAACCGAGTTTGGACGGATCGTTGCGGGTTAAATCGGGACTAATCTGCTGCCAGGATGCACCTTCATCGTCCGTTTTAAACAGGACGTTGCCAGCGGCGTAAAGCGTGCCGGGATGGTGGTGCGAAAAGAAGATCGGGAAATTCCATTGAAAGCGGAATTTGCCATCACCTGCGCCATGGCCCATTGGGTTATCTGGCCAGATGTGGATATTTCGGCGCTCACCGGTACGATGGTCAATCCGGGTTAAATAACCACCGTAGGAACCACCGTAAACCACATCCGGCTCAACCGGATCCGGCGCAATATGGCCACTCTCTCCACCGGCCGTCGATTCCCAATCGCGTTCTCCAATCGAACCACCATCACTTCGGTGCAGGATACGAACCGTGGAATTATCCTGCTGGGCACCGTAAATTCGGTACGGAAAATGATTATCGGTGGTCACGCGATAAAACTGGGCCGTCGGTTGATTCATATAGGTTGACCAACTCTTGCCGCGACTGTAACTCACCTGCGCCCCTCCATCATCGGCAATTGCCATGCGATCGGGATCCTCCGGTGCAATCCATAAATCATGGTGGTCCCCATGTGGTGTAGAAATGCTGCCGAAGGTGTTGCCCCCATCGGTGGATCGCCAAAACCTCACATTGAGCACATAAACTTCGTCAATATTTTTCGGACCGGCATACACTCGGGTGTAGTACCAAGCCCGCTGGCGCAGCTTTCTTTCATCATTTACGCGTTTCCAATTCTTGCCGGCGTCATCGCTCCGGAACAGTCCGCCTTCGGGGGCCTCGACGATCGCCCAGACACGGTTCGAATCGACCGGCGAGACCGCAACCCCACTGATACCCAACGGGCCTTTGGGCAAACCGTTGTTGCGACTGATATCCGTCCAGTGATCCCCTCCATCCGTACTCTTCCAGATGCCTGAGCCTTCACCACCACTCTCCAGGCTGTAAGGAGTTCGTTTCACCTTCCACGTCGATGCATAGAGGACACGGGGGTTGTTAGGGTCAATCACCAGGTCTACCGCACCCGCCTCTTCGCTGACAAAGAGCACTCGTTCCCAACTGGAACCGCCATCGCGGCTGCGATAAACACCGCGCTCCTGGTTCGGTCCATGCAAATGGCCCAATACGGCTGCGTAGACAAGATCCGGATCCGTAGGGTGCACGCGGATTCTTGGAATACGTCGGGAATCCTTTAAACCGGATTCTTTCCAAGTTTGACCACCATCATACGATTTCCACATACCGTAACCGTGAGACACATTCCCCCGAACAGTCACCTCGCCGCCACCGACATAAATAATATTGGGGTCCGAGGGTGCTACCTCGATAGCTCCGATAGAACCGCCAAAAAAATCGTCCGATATATTTTCCCACGATGAGCCGCCATCGGTGGTTCTCCAAACACCTCCGCCAGCCGCCCCTTGGTAATACAGCATGGGCTTACCGGGCACACCCGTTACGGTGGCCGAACGCCCTCCGCGAAACGGTCCGATTGAACGAAACTGGGTCGCCTCAGTCAATTGTTGATGAGCATCTTCCTGCCCGCAAAGAATCGCAGGAACCGGTAGAAAAAAAGTCAAGACGCAAAGCAATCGGGTAAACAGGCAGCTGTTGAACGTCATCGGGCCGGGCCTCAAGGTGTGGTTCAAAGGGATATTCAATCCCTATTGTAGCTCAAACCGATCCCGACTGACCGAGTACGTCCATCAATTTAGGACGTAATTCTTTCATATACTTCGAACGTGAAATCAAACTGATTCCTATCATCCGCGCAATGGGGCTCAGACGCGACGCGTTCCCATTCACTCCAATCGATCCCTGTCAGGAAAGTGTCGCCTTCGACCTCAGCATGGATTCGAGTAAGGAAAATCCGGTCAACCTGATCCATTGCGAGCCGGTAAATCTCAGCCCCCCCCGTGATAAATGGGGACGGGTCACTGGCCGAAAGCTCGATCGCCTGCGAGATGCTGTCCGCAATCAAGGCACCCGGAAACTCGTACCCGGCTTGGCGGGTTACGATAATGGTGGTGCGGCCCGGCAGCAGGCGGCCAATCGACTCGAAAGTCTTCCGCCCCATGATCATGGCATGCCCCATCGTCAACTGTTTGAACCTTTGCAAGTCAGCCGACAAACGCCAGGGCAAATCACCCGCCTGTCCAATCACACCGTTTTCACTGGCAGCCACGATCAACGACACCGACTTCATGAACATTCCATCCTGCGCTGCTTCCGGGTAGAACTGCTAAAATAAGTTAGGGAAAGAACTAATAGCATGGCCAGGCAAAACTAGACAGCAACTGCCGCCTTGATATGAGGATGGGCCGTGTAGTTGATTAATTGCAGGTCATCATAATCGTAATCAAAAATCGATTTGACCTCAGGATTCAATTCAAGAGTGGGCAAGGGATACGGCTCGCGACTCAATTGCAGACGCGCCTGGTCAAGATGATTCTCGTAGAGATGAGCATCTCCCAGTGTGTGAACAAAATCACCCGCTTGCAGCCCACAAATCTGTGCCATCATCATCGTCAACAGTGCGTAAGATGCGATATTGAATGGAACTCCAAGAAAAACATCCGCACTGCGCTGATACAACTGGCACGACAGACGCCCCTCAGCGACATAAAACTGAAAAAAAGCGTGACAGGGAGGGAGTTTCATTTTAGGAATCTCGGCTACGTTCCACGCACTGACAATCAAACGCCTGGAGGAAGGGTTGGTCTTGATCTGCTCGACAACCTCGCTGATCTGGTCGACCGTATGGCCATCGGCCCCTTGCCAGGACCTCCACTGGGAGCCGTAGACGGGCCCCAACTCTCCCGTTTCATCAGCCCATTCATTCCAGATGCGGACTCCGTTTTCCTGAAGAAAACGAATATTGGTGTCCCCGCTGAGAAACCACAACAACTCGTAAGCGATGCTCTTGAAATGCAGTTTCTTGGTCGTCACCATCGGGAAACCCTCCGATAGGTCAAACCTCATTTGATAACCAAAAACACTGAGCGTTCCGGTCCCTGTCCGATCCGATTTGGCGGTCCCGTCAGCAAGAATATGTTCGAGCAGTTGCAAATATTGTCTCATTCCTTCGTTTTATGAGTTTCGCCCCGATTGGGCAATCACCCGTTCCTTACTGCTGGAGAAGAACGGCAGATACTTGAATAAAATCAGGCGAATTGGCAGAAATTTTTTCAGCCACAGCTGAACATTCGACAACCGCTCAAAATAGGTCAACCTGATAGCAAAGACAGCCGAAATCTGTTTCGTAAGCGAGACCCATTCTCGCAGAGGATGCCAGCTGTCAAGGATTCGACGAGCAGTCTGGCCATTCGTTTTTGACGTTGTTTGAGCGGGTGCCATACTATGAGCCGGTTTTCCATCGTGATTCCGATCCCAGGGGATAACCACACTGAAACCGAGGTGCAACGATTTGAGGATACCTTGGCTTCGGTTCTTCGCTCCCGCCCTCATCAAGCACAGGTTCTAGTGGTTCATGACGGAAGCTACGAGGATCCGCATGGACTCGGTTCGGAAGTGGATTGGATTGTCGAAAGCAGCTCTCGACTGGCCAATCAGTTTGACCTGGCCTTGGCAGCTTCTCAGGGAGACTGGGTCGTCCTCGTTCGCCCAGGCGTTGAACTGGATGAAGGTTGGGAAGATTCTGTCGAAGCGGCCTTCGAAAACCCGCAAACCGGCAGCCTGACACCCTTGATCGTACCGTCCTCAAGACCGTCTCGCGTTACCGTGGCCGGCGTCACGGCTGATGTATCGGGAACGCGACAGCCTTTGGGCTGCGGTCAAAAAGTTTACGGGCGGTCCCTGCAGCGATTGAATCCACTTGGCCCCAGCAGTCATTTTGGAATCTACCGCCGATCAATCCTCAGTGCGATTGGTCGGCTCGGTTGTCTGACAGACGACATGTACCTGGATGTCGAATTGGGACTCAGCCTGCAAGCACTCGGCTTCTCCAGCCAGTTCTGTACCGACATCGTGGCCACGATCGACAAAGAAAATCTGGTTCAGACGGAAGCACGCCAGCCTCATGGCACAACAGCCGAGCGTTCTCTGTATCGCTATGACCGCCGAGATCAATCTTCACGATGGGCTCGGACTCTGCTCGATCTGGCCAAGGCTCCCCTGCAAAACTGGCGACTCCGCCACGGCCTGCAACGCCTCAGTGCCCGTCGCGAGCGATTGGCCGACCAGTCGTTCCGCCAGCACTTGGCCATTATCCAACACGATAAGCCGTGGCAAGAAACAAGCTTGCCGCAGGTGACCCCCGGGATTGGCCAACGGCGAGCCGCCTAGCCCGAGCGGTGCGAGGCATTTCTTTCTAAAAGAAAACCGGCGTTGTCCCCGATGCAGGGTTTACGAATCGGTTAAACTGGTAGAGGAAACGACGCCGGGACTCTGCTTGGCTCGTTTCGTCGGTCAAGCCTCCCTCTTTCGCTGCACCTTCTTGAGGTCGATACGTTATGCAGATTCTGATTGTGACCCCCGGGGCCAAAGGGACTCCCTTGGGCAACCAGATCACGGCTCGGAGGTGGGCCCAAGTCCTGCGCAAGTTGGGGCACCAAGTTCGAATCACGGCCGAATTCCGGTCGAGCCAACATACCAAGAGCAATTGCCTGGTGGCCTTGCACGCGTTTCGGAGCGCCCAGTCCGTCCGGCGCTTCGCGTCTCGATTCCCCGGACGACCGATCGTGGTCGGGCTGACAGGAACCGACCTGAACCGCAATTTACAATCGGCCCAAGCGCCCGGTTATCGAGCGGCTCTGCAATCCTTGCAAAAAGCGGACCGGATCGTACTGTTAGAGGGAAATGCCCGCCAACAAGTACCTCCATCGATCCGCAACAAATGCCGAACAATCTTCCAGTCAGCCATCACCTTGCAGCCGCGGCCCAGACGGTTGACCCGCTGTTTCGAAGTGGTCGTGGCCAGCCATTTGCGTTCCGAAAAGGACCCTCTCCTGGCCGCTCAAGCGGCCCGCCGACTGCCCGCCTCCTCACGCATCCAGATTCACCATATCGGGATTGCCCTCAACCAGCAGTACGCCGCGCGGGCGAAGCGTGAAACCGAGACTCACCCCCGCTACCGCTGGGTCGGGGGAGTCGCTCATTGGCAAGCAAGACGGCGGATTGCCCGCGGTCGGCTACTCGTCCTGACCTCTCGATCCGAAGGGGGACCGAGTGTTTTTGGCGAGGCGATCATGAATGATGTCCCCATCCTCTCGACGCGGATCTCCGCGACACGCGGCATGTTGGGCAACCGTTATCCCGGTTTATTCCCGGTCGGAGACGATCGTCAATTGTCCCATTTACTCGATCGAGCGGAGAGCGACCAAGATTTTTACGGAAAACTGTTACAGGCAACGCGTCAACTCAAAGAGCGGTTTTCCCCCCGCTCCGAACTGGCAGCTTGGCGTCGATTGTTAACCGAACTGAGCATCTCCTGATCGACGGATACACCGATGGATCGCACATCGTTTGTGCTATCAGCCCCTTCTCCCTACTCGGCTAAAGAAACACACACGATCTCCTTATCATTCCGGGCAAACATACATCGGTTGGCGAAAGCGGGATGGCTCCAGACGACCTTTCGGTTGCCCGTGCGACTGGTCGGTTCCAAAATGTGCGCTCGATCCAGTTCCTGATAACCATCCGCAGACATCTTAGCAATTAACAAATCACCCGTTTCGATTACCACGAAAAACTTCTCACCATTGCGAACCATGAATCCTGTGGCGGAACTGGCTGGCCGCCCCTGCGGGGCGGTGGCCAACGACTCCCAAAGCCTCTCACCCGACTTTAAATCGACACATCGCAAGTGACCTTTGACATCAATTCCATATGCGTTTCCTTCCACTACGAGTGGAGGGTTATGATCGGGGTGGACTCCTTTTCCCTGCCAAATTTCGGTAACAGCCGGCTCGTCGGGTGATAGTTTGAGTAGTACCGAAGTTCCCTGAAGCGCAACGGCGTACAAGTAATCCTGATAGTGGATTGGGGCAATGATCGACATCTCATAGGCCGGCTTCATGGGAAAGGACCAATAAACCTCACCCGTTTCCGGGTTTAAGCTGTTTAACGATTCGGGGTGCCAGATTAAAAGCTGCTTTGTACCCCCCGCCTCGATCATGGTTGGTGGACAATAACCAGGACTGACAGCATCGAGCGCTCGCCAACGCTCTTGACCCGTCATTTTATCAAAAGCCACCGCCACGCTCCCTTTCCCTCCCACAACGCAGTAGAGCGTATCCCCGTCGACCAAAGGATGGGCGGCAAATCCCCAGTGGGGTGCCAAGTCCATTTCGTAATCCTTCTTCAGATCACGTGTCCAGAGAACTGCCCCGTTTTCGGTCTTGAGACAATTCAAACGGCCCTCAGCGCCGAGCGTATAAACACGGTCTCCATCGACGGTAGGTGTTGCCCGCGGACCATTGGGATAGGAAATTTTATAGTCGCATCGATCTTCATGAACCCACAATGGTTTGCCCGTTTGGCAGTCCAAGCAATGCACCCGCTCAGAACCTGACAATTCACTCTTCTTGCCGGGATCCGGAGTATCATCGCCGCCCGAGCTGACAAAGTCGGTTACAAAAAGACGATTCTCAAAGACGGCAGGCCCAGAAAAACCATTGGCCAGCGGCGCCCGCCACAACACATTGGGGCCGTCGTCCGGAAATTGGTCGATCGTACCGGTCTCCGGCCAGACGCCATCCCGATTGGGGCCTTGCCATTGACGCCAGTCCTGTCCGGATACGACACCCGTCCACACCAAACCCACAACGACGATCCACACCGCTCGTTGGATGACCCCAACCGTTACCGTTCTCTTTCGATCTCGCATTGAATTCTCCATTAGTTGCTCTTTCCTTAGGCTTGTTTCGAGAATTGGCTTCTGCGATTGGGCAACCAACAGCATCAAAAGCTTATTCGCTTTGGGCAATCATCCGTCATCGGACCGACAAAGGCAAGCGTATGCTCTTCGCAGAAATCTGGATCCCACCCCGGGAAGGGACGGTCTCTCGGATGTGCCAAGGTAAAACGAAAATCGCCGTCGCCACGTATTCCAATCAACCAAACCAAAAACCAAGCGCACAAAAACACGACCAGGAACCAATGGTTCCTGGCCGCTTAATATCTCAAGCGAACTTGGATCGTCTAATTCAGCTTAGCGATTGATTCGCAGACCGAAGACAATTGAGTTCTGATCAATGTTGAACTTATCGTTCTGGCCAACTTCAGTGATTGGCTGCTGAGTAACGACGGTCGAGATCTTACGCAGATTCGTGTCGCTCGTGCCGTAGTAACGGTACTCCAAGAACAGGTTGTTGCATCGCTTGGTCTGGTAAGACAGACCGATGATGCCTTGGTAACCCAAGCCCCAAGTCTTGACGCCGAACTGAGTGGACGAGCCAGCGTCGCCAGCGATTCCCTGCATCTGCTGCAAGTTGAAACCACCACCAACACCGAGGTAAGGACGCAAGCGGCTGTTACCGAAGTCACGGTACAGGTTCGCTGTCCAAGAGTAAACGTTCAAGTTAGCTTTTTTGTCAACGTCGAACAGGCTGGTAGGCCCAAAAGCACCTTGCGTAGCCTGAGCGCGACGGTAAGCCCACTCCGACTCCATACGCCATTTGTCGTTGATGTAGCGACCGTTGGCGAAACCAACCAAGCCGTTGACTGGCCAGCCATCATTGTAATCGAGGTCTACCAAAGCAGCATTTGATCCTAAAGTCTGATCAGCAGGATCGTCGGTGAAGCTACCGGTAGAAGTCCAACCAGCAAAAACGCTGAGGTACTTGGGAAGGACGCAACCACATCGTGTGACACGCATGTCGAAATGACATCGATTGCGGAGCAAACCACCGCCACCAACGCGACTGTCACAAGCACCATTGGAGTCACAAGCGTTGGCATCGCAAGCTTGAAGAATACGTGGTCGGCTAAGGTTACAAACTTTCTTAGCATGACCGAACAATGATTGTCCAACGCGGTTGTCACAAGCACTGTCACAAGCACTGTCACAAGCGCTGTCACAAGCTGTGTCACATGCCGAATTAGCTTCGGGCTTCTCCGCATCCTGGCCCCATGCTGAGCCAGCCATGGCAACCGTTAAAATGCAAACAATAAAACTGGACCGCAACATTTTCAATTCCTTTGTTAAAGCGATAGGATTGTATGGGCGCGTTGTACGTCGGGATTTCCGCAGAACGCTTGTCAGTGGTGTCATCGTCAGATCTGTCGAAACCCATCCAAATCCTTCTTACCGCACGGTCTAGTCTTGCCAAGTTGACTAACCGGTACAGGTGGCAAGCCTGACTCAACAGAAACCTTTTCGCTCCGCACCCCGACACTAACGGGCCGTTTATGTGAAAAAACCGGGTAACGATTCCGGTAGACGTTTAACCAGGCAGCTCCCGGGAGTGCATTCGCCCAATGCATCAAGAGTCTGCCAGCACTCAGAAGTGCTGGCAAAAACGACCGCCACCCAACCGCCGTGCCAGATGTTTTAAAGAGAGGGAAGAAGAATGGACCGATTTCCAACGGACTCCGACTCGAAAAAACTACCGGTTGGCCTTGCTTACCTAGGATTTCGCCAGCTCCAATCCAGCTGCAGCCTGTTGTCGCATCCTGTTCTGCAGGATAATAATTGTCTTGACAGTAATTGTCCTGACAGGCTGTCCCAATTCCCGTTTGGATTGATATGCAGAGGATTCAACCATGATGCTCTCCCTCGCCACACTCGCTAGCTGCTGGGCCGTTTCATGCACGGCACTGCTGGTCGATGACACCGAAAAGAACTGGCCCCAGTTTCGCGGCCCCGCTGGTAATGGCGTCGCCAGCCACGGCAAGCCACCGACTGCGTGGACACCCGATTCCGCAAAATGGTCGGTCGATGTTCCCGGGAAAGGATCGGCCAGCCCGGTCGTTTGGGGAGACAAAATCATCTTACTGACGGCGATCGAAACCGAACGGAAGGCGCCCGGGGCCGCAGAGGAGGAATCAGCAGAGCCCGAAGAGGGAAGGCGATCTCGATTCGGTCGACGAAGATCCAAACCGACCCAGATTCACGAGTTCTTGGTGCTCTGCCTCGACCGAGAGACGGGCAAGACGCTCTGGCAGACCAAGGTCAACGAAGCAGTTCCACATGAGAGTGGCCACTCGACCAATACGCAAAGTTCTGGTTCGCCCATCACCGACGGGAAACATATCTGGGCTTCCTTTAATTCTTTCGGGGTGTTCTGCCTCGATATGGATGGCCAAATCCAATGGGAACGACAACTGGGAACGATGTCCACCCGAAACGGCTTTGGGGAAGGAGCCACACCCGCCCTGTACGGTGATACGCTGGTCGTTAACTGGGACCACGAGGGTCAATCGTTCATCGAAGCGATGGACGCCAAAACGGGAAAAACAAAATGGAAAAAAGATCGTGACGAGCGAACGACCTGGTCCACGCCGCTGATCGTCAAGTTCGGAGATCAGGTCCAGATCGTGACCAACGGGACACAGCGGGTTCGCAGCTATGACTTGGCCAACGGCGATCTGATCTGGGAATGCGGTGGCCAGGCGGGCAATCCGATCCCCACCCCGATGGTGATGGAGGATATGGTGATTTGCATGACCGGGTTTCGAGGCAATGCTGCGATGGGGATCCCACTCAATAGTCGCGGCGACATTACAGATACCGAAAAAATCCGATGGGCACGCCAAGATATTGGTCCCTATGTACCGACCGGCGTCCTCTACAAGGGGCAGATCTATTCCACCAAGGGGAGCAGCTCTGTCATGACCGCCGTGGATGCCAAGACCGGGGAAACCATCATTGACGAGACGCGGCTGGAAGGGATTCGTACGTTGTATGCCTCGATGGTGGCAGCCGATGACCATATTTTTATCACAGGCAGAAACGGCAACACTTTGGTGTTGAAACATGGAGGCGAGATGGAAATCGTGGCAATGAATGAGCTAGGAGAACCTGTCGACGCCACACCAGCCATTGTTGACGATGAGATTATCATCCGAAGCGACAAGCACCTGTTCTGCTTTGAAAACGAGAAGTAGCCTAGACAATCGCCTGAGGAGATGACCGACCTCGATCCTTCTCAGGCCGGAATAAAAGATGGATCGAAGATTCTTTTTTGGAAACAGACATGAAATTGAAAATGACTCTTTGGTCGCTGATCCTGGTAGCGATCCTCCTCGCCATCCCAGGTAGTTACAACGATTTACTCGCTCAAAGTGGGCAGATCCAGATTGGCGGGCCGGATGGAGTCGTAATTGGCGGTGGTTCGGGCATCCAGATCGGCGGGGCTAACGGCGTTCAATTCGGTGCCGGGCGGGCCCGATTTGGGCCGGCCGGTCAGGGACTCCAGTTTGGCCGAGGCCGAGGACTGCGAATTGGATCGTTTCTGCTGGGCGGCTCCCAGTCACCGACCCAACCGATGGCCTATCGGCAGGATGCGATGAACCGAATGGCCCCATATGAAAACCGAGTATTGGTCTTGCCCGCTTCCGCCGCAAACCCACTCGACTATCAGTTAAACGGCACACCGTACCGGCTCAAACCGGGACGCGAGATTCAGCTTGCCGGGAACCAAAGCTGGACGGTGACCTTCTCACCTGGCACTAGCTTATCACAGAAATCGGTCCGCCTGGATCAACCAGGACGTTACGTTTTCCGCCATGCGGATCAGACCTGGGATCTGGCTCGAGAGGAAGCGCCCGAACCACGTGAGAGTCTGCCTCAATCAGGGCTCCCCACAGCGGGGCCAATCACCGTAGATAAAGCCAAGGTGAGGCGTCCAATGACACAGCAGTCCGCGACGGCCCCACCTGCCAGTACTGAGCCGAGTCAGACGGACAACCGTGGCAGCGAAAAGAAAACACCAGCGGCCAACAACAATGCCCGCCTGGAATCCGTGCTGGAACTTTTTAAAACGGGCAAGTCAAAATAAACGGCCAGGCAACACACAGGGTGACCCTTCAGCCTCTGACCGATAACCTCGTTTGTTTTCGGTAAGATAGATCCCACCGGCAGCGCGCTCGGCTCTCCCTTATTGCTGCCAAAACCGTTCCAAAAAAACACCCAGTTCTACAGGGGACGTGCCGGCGGGCACATGTTCGTACAGAAATCGGATCAACTTGCGGTCCAACCCACTCAATTCGGTGGCCGTGCCAAACTGCCTCTGACCACCATCTTCATAGAAGACACTCT
>JAYZCF010000140.1:0-16252 GCA_036338455.1 Planctomycetota bacterium | reverse complement strand
TTCGCGTCTAGCGGTTTATCCTGGTCTAACGCCGTGTCGGGCTCACTTGAATCGCTCGGCTCGATTCGATTGGTTGGTATTTCCGGTTCATTGTTTTGGGGATCGTTGACGACCTCTTCGGGGTGATCAAGTCCATCGTCCGTTCCGGTTCGCTGAGGTTTATTCTCCTTAGGCAGTTTCGCTTGCTTGGAATTACCAGGTAGCCAACTGGAACCGATCAGAAAATAGGCCACCACCACCGCCGCCGCGCCACCGCCAACCCAGCCCAGTAGATCCAACCAGAATGGGTGAGATGTCTTGCGCCGGGACCGATGCCCGGCCGGGTCAATGATCTTCGCCGCTATCACAGGCCGCGCTACGGGCTTGGCATCATTCTGGATCGAACCACTTTTCATCTGGTGGTCGTATTTGGTCCGACGATCGTCATCCAACAGGCAACGACGCGCGACGGCTAACTCATTGAGCAACGTTTGTGATAATTTGGCGTTTGGGCCAGTTTGGAACGTCCTCACATGGGCCATTTGCCGATCGGCAGCTCCGTTGATCACCTCTGGGTCGGACTCATAGAGATCCAGCCCGAGCAAGCGGTAGTGATTAGGCGGCCGCTCTGGGTCGCGGATTCCCAACCATTTGAGATAAGGATCAAACGATTTAGTCATATTGAATTAAGCCCAAACACACGTTAGCACGATCGCTCTTATTGTATTCATTTCATATTTTGGTTCAAAATGGCTTCTACTCGATTCAACAGGAAAATCTTGTGACTTAAAGCGTAGTCTCGAACCGAACGACAAGCGTCACAGGATGACAATGGCCCCCATTTGAATTAAGTTCATGGGTCCAGAACTCGCTATCAAAAAGAAAAGAGGGCCTCGGCGATGCAAGCCATTATCATTTTGACCATACTGGCCACTTCCCAGTTGGCTGTGGCAATCGAGGAGCTGCCAGATCTTCGGCCGTTCCAGGAAACAACGGGTGAAAAAACCGATTGGTGGAGTGATGCTGTTGAGCAGCGGTTGGTCGAATCGGGTGCGAACCGGGCCGAGCTGCAACACGCCCTCAATCGGTGCCCGGCTGCCGACCGAAAGGCGGTCGCCTTCCTGGTTGAGCATATGCCTCAACGGGATCTGCAAACCCTCTCGGCCCAGTTTTTATTAGATGAAGTACGACAGGCCAGCCAGGCCAGGGCCAGTGCGCCGTGGAAAATAAGCGACGAGCTCTTTTTGAACGATGTTCTCCCATATGCCAATGTGGACGAAACCCGGGAGTCGTGGCGCAGTCGGTTGCGAGAAATTTGCCAGCCGATCGTCGCCGATTGTCAGACGCCCGCCGAGGCGGCACAGCGGTTAAACCAAAAGTTGTTTGGCGAGGTGCAGGTTCGATATTCAACCCAAAGGAAGCGGGCCAACCAGTCGCCGAGTGAGAGCATCGATCAAGGACTGGCTTCCTGCACCGGGCTGTCGATTTTGTTAGTCGACGCATGTCGCAGTGTTGGGGTGCCGGCCCGGTTGGCCGGTATACCGAGTTGGCCCAATAAGCGAGGGAACCACACTTGGGTCGAAGTCTGGGACAACGGCTGGCATTTTACCGGAGCAGCCGAACCAAGCGGGCAAGGCTTGAACCATACGTGGTTCCAGGGAGACGCTGCCTTGGCAAAAAAAGACTCCAAGCTCAACGCGATCTATGCTGTCAGCTTCAAAAAAACGGGAACCGTTTTTCCGATGGTCTGGTCCCAAGACGGCAATAATCCGGTCTACGCAGTCAATGTGACCGACCGATACACGAAAAAAAAATCCGACCTGTCGGCCGGGATGTGTCGGGTCTCGTTCCGGGTTTGGAATGAAGATCGAAGTGAGCGCATAGCAGCCCAGGTTCGCTGTTCGCGCAGCGAGGCCGCATCCTTCGACTGGTCCGGAACCAGCAAGGCTGGAACGGCCGACATGAACGATATGTTGTCCTTTGACCTCGACCAGCGCGCAACCTTCGCCCTGTTAATCGAGTTTGCTGGGAAGCAAAAACGGCACCAGTTTCAAGTAGGGGACAAGACGGAGCAGCTTGTCGAAGTCGTTTTCCCAGAAGACGAACAGAACGCAACTGCCGAGCTCGACCGGCAAGTAGATCAATTTTTTGCCGTCCAACAGACAGCCGGCGAATCATCTTTTGAGTTTTCGGCCGCAGCCCGTCAAGCGTACGCCGATAACCCTGCGGCCATGCGACAGCGAATTTGGCAGCGGTACCTAAACTCGGATCAGGTTCAAAAACGCTTCCGTTCCGATTACGACGCCAATCAAGTCCAGAACAACGAGCACCTCAGCCCCTACACGGTCAAGGAAGTGGGCAAGCGGCCCCCCGCTGGCTGGCCCCTATTCATTGCGATGCATGGTGGAGGTGGCGCTCCGGCGCATGTGAATGATAGCCAGTGGAAAATCATGCAACGTTATTATAAGGATCAGCCCGGGGTAACCGGTTACAAGTACCTGGCACTACGAGCCCCTAATAATACCTGGAATGGTTTTTACGCAGATTATGTTTACCCCTTGATCGAAAACTTGGTCCAGCAAATGGTCGTCTTGGGTGACGTTGATCCTAACAAGGTATTTATCATGGGTTATTCCCATGGCGGTTACGGGGCGTTCGCCATTGGCCCCAAGATTCCTTACCGCTTTGCCGCAGTCCATTCCAGCGCGGCAGCCCCAACCGGTGGTGAGACATCCGCGAAAACATTGCGCAACACCCGATTTACCTTTATGGTTGGAGAAAACGACAATGCTTACGGTCGCCGTGAGCGATGCGAAGCGTTTGCCAAGGAGATTAAACAATTACAGCAGGACCATCCTGGTGAGTATCCTGTTGAATTCCTCTACAAGCCCGGCTTCGGTCACGGTGGGCTACCTGACCGAGATATGATTGCCGAGATGTACGAGTACACCCGGGTCAATCAACCAAAAAACTTGACTTGGCAAATGACCGATACCGTGATCGATCAATTTGACTGGATTTCGGTCGAGAACCCGGGGAAGGGGAAAATGGTGGAAGCTTCAATTGATGACAATCAAATTACCGTTTCGACCGAAAACGTAGACACGCTTACCGTCTGGCTCGATTCTCGCTTGATTGATCCGGCCCGTCCGGTCACCACGAAGGCCTTTGGAAAAACAGAAACCTTCCAGTATCAGCCCGACCTGGCGCAGTTTTGCCAGTCTCTCTCACGAACCGGCGACCTCCACCTGTCATATGACTTCCGGATCGATCTAAACTCGGCGCCGACAGAGCAAGCGGAATCGGCGGACAGCGCACGATCCACAAAGGACATTAAATGATCAGTGGCCAACACAAAAAAGATTCGGTCCTGTTGTTTTCGATCGTTCTCACCCTGTTGGGCGTTTGGTTGCCGGGTTGTTCTGGCCCGACTGAGCCCCAGGCAGCCAAACCTCGGCCGACTGAGCAAGCGGTGCCCCAAGCTCCGGAGCCGTCCCCAGATTTGACTCTCGAGGCCGAGCACGGCAGTCGACGGGAACCAAACCTGCTGGCCGAAGAGACCAGCCCCTACTTGTTGATGCATGCCTATAACCCGGTCGACTGGCGACCTTGGAACGAGCAAACATTGGCGCTGGCCCGCAGTGAGAACAAGCCTATTTTTTTATCGATCGGCTACTCGAGCTGTCATTGGTGCCACGTAATGGAGCGCGAGTCCTTCCTCGACGAAGAGATCGCCGAGCTACTGAACAAGAACTTTATCTGTATCAAGGTTGACCGTGAAGAACGGCC
Source organism: Planctomycetota bacterium (assembly GCA_036338455.1). Taxonomy (GTDB): domain Bacteria; phylum Planctomycetota; class Planctomycetia; order Pirellulales; family Pirellulaceae; genus Mariniblastus. The sequence goes on along the minus strand of JAYZCF010000140.1, from coordinate 12,484 downwards.
CGATGTGGATGCGATTTACATGGAGTCACTGCAGGTGCTCAACCAGTTGATGAAGAACGGTCGGGGCGGTGGTTGGCCACTGTCGATGTTTTTGACCCCGGATGCCAAGCCCTTTTTTGGGGGAACCTATTTTCCAGCTCGGATAGGTGACCGGGGGTCGACCGTCGGTTTTTTGACGATTTTGGAAAAGATTAACGACGCCTGGAAAAACCAACGGGACCGGGTCATTCAGGACGCCGACGTGATCACGAAATTGACCCAACGAACCCTCGCCGGACAGGTTCCTGAAGGGGACGCCAAAGTCGATCCGGCTTGGATGAATCTCGCTCAACAAGGGCTACAGCAGAGCTTTGATCCGACTTATGGGGGATTTCGGTTTGCCGTGGAGAACCCTCGTATTCCGAAGTTCCCAGAACCGTCGAACCTCTTTTTTCTGGTCGACCAACTGCAGCGCGATCCGCAAAATACTGAAGCGGAAACGATGTTGGTGACGACTTGCGAACGAATGATGATGGGTGGTATTTACGATCACCTAGGGGGTGGCTTTCACCGTTACAGCGTAGACCGCTTCTGGAAGATCCCTCACTTCGAAAAGATGTTGTACGACAACGGCCAGCTGGCGACCGTCTACAGCGAGGCGTATGCGTTGACGGGAAGGCCTGATTTCAAGCGGGTCGTGGAAGGTATCCTGGAATATACCGACCGAGAAATGAAGGACGAATCGGGCGCATTTTATTCTGCCCTGGACGCCGAGAGCGAGGGTGAAGAGGGCAAGTTTTACCGCTGGGATCGGGCCGAAATCCAAGACATTTTGACGGACGACCAATACCGCTTGTTTGCTCAGGTCTACGGCATCGATCAAGAACCGAATTTTGAAGAGAAATACTATGCCCCCCAGCTCGCCTTGAACTGGTCCGAGACGGCGCAACAGTTGCTGATGACCGAAGCTGAGCTAGAAGAAGCTTTGGTTCCCATTCGCCAAAAACTATTTGATGTACGCGCGAAACGTCCTTGCCCGTTAACGGACAACAAGATACTCGCAAGCTGGAACGGTTTGATGATCCGCGGTTATGCCGATGCGGGGCGGGTGTTCAACAACCCGGCTTACATCGAGACGGCTTCGCAGGCGGCCAATTTCATTCTCGCCAAGATGGTGGACGATGAAGGTCGGCTAATCCGCACCATTACCAACGGCCAGGGGAAGCTGAATGCGTACTTGGAAGATTACGCCTGTTTGATTGATGGTTTACTGGCCTTACACCGGGCGACGGACGATCCCAAGTGGATTAAGTCGGCCGATAAAATTCAGCAGAAACAGGATGAATTATTCTGGGATGAAACACGAGGTGGCTATTTCTATACGTCTGCCGACCACGAGACCTTGTTGGTTCGGACGAAGAAACAGGTCGACGGCGCCATGCCTTCAGGAAACAGCGTCGCAGCCGGCAACCTGTTGTACTTAGCCGATCAAATGGAAAGCCCGAAGTATCACGAGCGGGCCAGACGTTGCGTGTTGGCCGCTTCCCCCATTATTGAGAGCTTCCCCGCGGCTACACCGCGCTTGATGATCACGGCCGGTGAGCTGACCGAGTGATGGCCCTTTTAAGGAAAGAACTGCCATGATTTTAATAAACCGAGGCCTCTTCTGTTGGTTACTGGTGATCTTGGCAAGTGTCCAGACTGTGGCGGCCCAGTCAGACTTGCCCCCGGGAATCGAACCAGCCGCTTTGGGCAAAACAAAAAATGTGCACCAATCGGGGAATCTGTTTTTTGCCGGCCAATTCAGCGCTCAGGACATCGAGTCGATCGAGGCGGCTCGCGTTGGTCGTGTGATCACCCTGCGCACCGAGGGCGAGATTGACTGGGACGAAGAAGCAGCCATCAGGGGAGCCGGGATCGAGTTTATCGAAGTTCCTTTTCGCTCCCCCGAATCGCTGACTGATGACGTGTTTGACCAAATTCGTGAGTTGTTGAGCGACCGGTCTGAAACAACCCTGTTTCATTGTGGTTCCGCCAATCGTGTCGGGGGTGTGTGGCTTCCACACCGGGTGCTGGATCAAGGCGTACCGCTGGAACAAGCCCTGGCCGAAGCTCAGGAAATTGGCTTAAGAACCGAGTTCATTCAGTCCAAGGCGATCGATTATATCCAACGACAACAAGCTTCCCGTAAGATGAAAAAAGAGCCGAGCGTCAAACCGGGTATCAACAAAGGATTTAAAGACCCGGATTTGGACGTTGACAAAATGGTCGAGCGGTTCGAGTTGGAGAGTCGCGAAGTCTATGTGGCTCGGCAGGAAGTTGTCAAAGCGTGTGCAATTGAGCCGGGCAGCTCCGTTGCCGATGTGGGATCGGGAACGGGCTTGTTTACCCGGTTGTTTTCCAAGTCGGTTGGCTCGGACGGTTGGGTGTACGCAGTCGATATCGCCCCTCGCTTGGTGGAACATGTGGTCAGACAGGCAGCCTCCCAGGGGTTGGAGAACATTACGGGTGTCGTTTGCGCCGAGGACGGCATTGGCCTGCCTCCTAACTCGGTCGACGTGGTCTTTGTCTGCGACACCTATCATCATTTTGAATTCCCTAAATCGACCCTTGCTTCCATTCGCCGCGCGCTAAGACCGAGTGGCCGCTTGATCCTGATTGATTTCGAACGGATTGAAGGGAAGACCCGCCCGTGGCTGCTTGACCATGTGCGAGCAGGCAAGGAAACGTTTCGCGCGGAGATTCAGGACGCCGGTTTTTCATTAAGCGAAGAAAAAACGCTGGATGCTTTTGAGGAGAACTACTTTCTGGTTTTCCGAAAAAACAATTAAACCGTTTATCACGCAGGTAGGCCGTTTCAGCGTTACGGTAGGGAGCGGGCTGCCTGGCAGAGGTTCGTCAGCTTGGCCATTGCCCGTTCTCGACCGAGGATGCCCAGGCCGCAATCGGGCGCAGCCATCAGGCGCCCAGGCTCAATATGATTGAGTGCCAAGAGGAGCCGTTCACGAATTTCTTCGACGCTTTCTACACGGCTGCGGGCGATTGCTACCACCCCCAACAGGACCGTCGTGCGGCTGAACTTTTCCAGCAAACTCAAATCGTTAGGGCGATGGGCGTCTTCCAGCGAGACGGCCATTATCGACGACTCGTCAATCGCCTGGGCGAGACGATCGTATGAATCGAGCGGCGCCTTGGGGTAATCTTCCCGGTCGATCTTGTCAGGGTAGCCACAACAGATATGAACCGTGCGGGTCACCTCCGCTGGGCAGCCATCAAAGGCCCGTTCCAAGTTGTCGATGCCATAGTCGAGGGCACGATTTGGGTAGCGAGCGAAGAGTGGCTCATCGATCTGGATGTGGCGACAGCCGGCGCGGGCCAGGTCGTGAACCTCTTCATTCAGGGCCAGGGCAATATCGCGCCCTAATGCCACCGGGTCGTGGTAGTGCGTATCGGCCAGTGTGTCGGCCATGGTCAGCGGCCCGGGCATCGTGATTTTGACCGGCCGATCCGTGTGCTGCTGCGCCCGTTGCCAATCGTGGGCCAGGAATTTGCGGGCCACGCGGACCGGGCCTCGAACGGTGGGCAGGCGGGCGATGTAGTTTCCGTTGCGAACCGGCTGTTCCGTCAAATTTTTAAAATCGATCTGGTCGAGGTGTCGGCAGTGATAGTGGATGTAGTTTTCCCGGCCGACTTCTCCGTCTGTTGGGATATCGATTCCGGCAGAAACCTGATCTTGTACCGCATCGCGGGTGGCCCGTTTAAGGGTCGCTTCGGCCTCGCTGCCCAGCGCTTGCATCGCCTCCAACCAACCGCCGGTTGGATCCGGTTTGTCCAGATCGTCAAACCAGTCGGGCAGGGTGAGATATTCTGGTTTCGGGTAAGCGCCAATGCAGGTGGTGGTGAGGCCCATGGATCATGCCGTTTTTAAGAAATAGTTGAAAGCAGAGAGGATCATCCCACATTGTGGGAATGGGAAACAGATGGTGGGTCTTTCCAAAAAACGAGGGCCCGTCTCGAGCGAGACAGGCCCTGATAAAAAGCAGATCGACTGGCCAAGTTGGAAAATCTGGTCGGAGAATTTTTAAAAAAGACCTGATTAACCCCGGCCTCGTCGAAACAAACCCCGGCGTCGCCCATTATTGGGCTGGCTTTGATCGTTCTCCCCTGCTTCCTGGGAATCATCCTTTGACTTCTGCGGGTCGACCTTCGATTTGGGAAACATTTTCTTGCGCATCTCGATCAGTCGTTTGTCGGCATCTTCTTTCGACATTTTGCCGGCCTTCACCATCTCCAGAATCTTTTCTTCGGCTGCCCTATATTCTTTTTTTTGTATTTCCTGTGTCGCTTTGGTCGGCAGCCGAACCCCGACCTTTAGCTCGGGTGTGGCGCGCTCAGGAAACATTCTCTTGCGCATTTCGCTGAGTCGTTTGTTGGCCGCTTCCTTGCTGACTTCACCCGCCTCAACAGCCGCCTCCATTTTCCGGACGCCTTCCATGTAACGTTTTTTCCGGATTTCCTCTGCCTCCTTGGTGGCGGGAACCCCGACCCTTAACTCGGGTGTGGCGCGCTCAGGAAACATTTTCTTGCGCATTTGACTTAGCCGCTTTTCCGCGTCCGCTTTGGAGACCTTCCCCTCTTTGACCATCCATTCAATTTTCTCAGCGGCTGCCATGTACTCGCGCTTCTTGGCTTCCATACCGCGTTCTGTTTTCGGTTGGCCACGTTCTCGCAAGCGTTCGGCCATCATTTTCAGACGCTGTTCGGCCTGATCTTCCGTTACCTTTCCCGCTTCCACGGCCGCTTTGAGTCGCTCAACGGCCTGGGCGTATTCTTTGTCGGGCGAAGTTTTTTCTTGTCGGACTTTACCGGCTTCTTTCAGAGCTTGCAGCATGACACCAGCCTCGGCTCGAGAAATCTCACCAGATTTGACTGCTTGGCCGAGGCGTTTTTGGATCGCTTCATAGTCTTGGGCGTAAACCAGACCGAGCGGGAACAGGCTGGCTGCCGTGGCGACCACGGTCAGGGTAACCCAGGCAGATAGTTTCGTGGTGGTTGGTTTAAGAATCATCGTTAGCCTCTTTTCAAGGGTTCCACCGCTGTTGATCGCACTGGCGACCGACGGTGGTCGGGTGGTGGAAGTCGTTAATAGTTCTGCCATGTTCAATAAAGAGCCGGCATAATCTCGCGGAGTCGCCCGAAGCGATTGGATAACGAGTCCGTCGCAGGCAATCTCCTCGGTTGTTCTCAGTTGTCGGCGGGCGACCCAGAGAACCGGGTTCCACCAGAGGGTGAGTCCGGTCAGCCACTCGAGCCAGCGGATGTAATGATCGCCCCGTTTCAGGTGAATCAATTCATGGGCCAAGACCATTTGCAGGTCGTCTTTTGAGAGACCGTCGATCGCCAGTCGGGGAACCACGACCAAGGGCCGTCCGCCACTCCACCAGACAAAGGGGGAGATGTTGGCCCGCGTTGTCGCAATCCGCGGCAACCGGTTAATGCCAACCTGTCGGGCGACATGACGACCGAGGCGAAGCAGCGACTTGGGAGCAGGTAAAAGCTGCCGCTTTAAATAAGCGTGGAATCGAAGGATTTGCACCAGGGAAAGGACCAGCAGTAAAGCGCTGGCTACAAGCCAGACGCTCCCGAACCACGCCGGCCAAGAGACAGGCTCGACCGCTGGTTGAGTGGTAAGGGCCGGCAGACCTGCACCGTTGGTCACGCTGAGTGAATCTTGCGGTAACGTGGTAGGCATGCTGGCAGCCAGGGTGCTGGACGAATTGTGGCCGGCAATTGACGTTACTTCCAGTAAGGGCAGCGCGAACAGGGGCGGGGTGACCATCTTCAGCAAGACCATCACCCACAGCAAATTAGCCAAGGTTGCTGACTGGTAGCGCTGTTGGATAATCCAGGCGACGGCAGCCAGCAAGGCCGAGACCAGCAGGTTGCTCAAGGTCGCGTGCAGAATGAAATCAGCCATGGTTTGGCGCCTCCTCGAGTAGTTTGCGCAGCCGTCGAATTTCGGCTTTGCCCAACTTTTTCTCGTCCAACAGGTGAGTCAGCAGCGGGGCAATCGAACCGCCTGTCAAGCTGTTGGCCAGCGACTCCAACACTTGTCCGCCGTACGCCTCGCGGCCGATTTGCGCCGAAAAGAGTTGTACCCCGAGGCTACGGTCACGGTGGACAAAACCTTTCTCTTCCAGATTTTGCAACAGTCGCTGTACCGTGCCATGCTGCGATTTTTTGGAATCGCTGTAAAGCTGTTCGCAGATTTGCCGAGCCGTCAATCGCTCGTGCTCCCACAACAGATCCATGACGGCCGTTTCAGCATTGGTCAATCTTTCTACGCTCACAGGTCTCTTTCTGAAATAATGAGGATCGCCGCCCGTTTACGGTGTGATGACGTAAGTTTACGGCAAACCGTCGTATATGTCAAGTCAGGTCGAAACCAAAAAGAAAGTGCCGAGCCCACGCGGCTTGCGCTCGTTGAACCGGCTTATGGTGATTGGGGTTACCACACGTTGTTCGTAATCCGTCTGGGACGAAAAGGTTTTCGATGAAGGTGACGTTTTGAAAGGGTTGGCTCAACAGTAATCGAGTTCCGTCGGCCTGTTCGGATCCAAATTTTCCATTTATTCCATTTGAGATCGTTCTCTTCTTGCTGCGAATTTTAGTTTGACGTTGTTTATTCGGTGTCTTCCCGTTTGGCTTGGGATTTTCGTTTGGCCGCTTGCCGTTTCATGGCTCGGTCTCTCAGTTCATACAGCCAAGCCATGAAGCAGATCCACAGCATCAGCACCCAGATCACGCCATAGAGTGCACCGAAGATTGCCGAGCCGTACGTCAGCACCGGATGAATCTCGAGAGTCGACAACCAGACAGCTAGGCCTACCATTCCGCCCAACACCCATAAGTTTCCATTGCAAACACTGATCGGAAACGCGACCGCCTTGAACAGGAAGATTAACAGATGATCGAGCACACTTTTTTCTTCTTTCATCGCCCGGCGGAGAATGAAGTTGAACAAGGTCCCCATAAACAGGGCGCCCAGGATCATGGAGATTCCAAATGTCTGCCACTCGTACGATTCGACGCCTGGCTCAAGAACAGCGCGGCTCGGTTTGTTTGGGTCGTATGCGACCGACACGTCGGCGTTCAGCGGATAGCGGGCCACGACACGATGCGCGCTATATGAATGACCCCCAATCACGACGACGCCCGCCTCGTATTCCGTTCCCTCGACCGAGTAAACGTATTTGATCTTATCCGAATACGTGGTTCCCTCTTCATCGGTGTGCGCAGTGACTTTCGAGGTGACGATCCGCCCGGGGACGACGGGCCAACCGGCACTGGCCCGGGCCCAGCTCAACTGGTACTGGCCGTACAGTGTTAGCAGCAGGCCGATGGTGGCGATGACGCCCCAAATAAATAGTAGCGCGTAGCGCTGCGAGCGCCCTTCGGCCAGTTTTTTATCCCCGTTCGTTTGAGAGCGATCGGTCATCAGCGGCCTCCCTTGTGGTTGTGGCAATCGCAAGCTAACATCCTCCATCACCGACTAACAGGAAAAACAGGCGGACCATGACGGTTTATCACCAATACTTCTTTCCGATTTTCGGCGCCGGGGTGCTCCTCGCCTTGATTCTCTCGTTGGTCGCCGGCTGGAGGCGAGGATGTATCGTTCCGCTAATCTGTTTGCCGCTGGGCGTGTTCAGCTTTTGGAGCGCGCTCTTCTTGGGTGCTGAAGTCGGCTACCGTCAGTGGCAAAGCATTCCCAACCCACCCGATGAGGCGTTTGCTGATACGGCCCCCTTGGGCGCGTTACTGGCCGGTTGGTTGCCGGGGTTGATTTTTTGTGGGTTCATCTTTGGTTTAACTCGATTGGTTCATACACTCGTTTCACCTCGCCGCGAGCGGTCAGGGCATGGGCCATCGGATTTGGCCAACCGCGCTCCGGTTGAATCGGGCAACCCTTACCAGGCACCCAGTAACGTGGCCGATCCGGAATGAGCGTCAGCAGGGGAGCTCAAATAAAAGCTACAATTCTCCAGACAATCGATTTTTTCCTGGCACGTTGGCCCTTCTGATCGCGCACGTGTTGGAGGGTCTGATTAACCTGTCCAAAATGTTTCTACGCGAGAGGATAAATAACGGCATGCATCAGAAGAACAGAAACCACCGATCGAAACGAGAATGCGTTAGCAGGGCTGCCGCCAAGAAAGACCGCGGTGGGGCGAACTGGCCACTTTGGGTGGTTCGTTCGTTTCTCGTTGCTGCCTTGTTGTTGACCGGTTGCGGGACAGGTTGGCGGATGGATTACGGTGAGCCGGCTGCCCAGTTCCTCTCGGCGAATGTGACGATGCAGGGCGCCAAATACCTGGGCGAGAAGGTTACCGTGCAAGGGATCGTTGCCGAGGTGCTGCCCGATCAGGCTGACGGGTCTTGGGTCTATCTGGATAACGGCATTCGTTGCAACCTGGGCGATTTCCGGGCGATGGCCGAAGGGGTGAAAGTCGGCGAGACGATCCTGATCGATGGTATCTTACGAAAATGCAGTGACGGTGATGTGTTGCTCGACCCGGCCCTCCTACGCGACCCAACGGCCCCGTTTCAGCCGCTACAGTGACCACTTTGGCTGGCCGGGCGATGGGTGCGGGATCCTGTGGGGGCCGTCATTTGTCCTTTCGGCTAATCGTTCTACAATCAGGATGGTTCAACAGAGACGGGTTTGGGAGAAAAGAATGAGAATCACCCTGTTGGCTTTGGCAGCGGCGCTCGGCTTGCTCCGCTTCGCCGCAGCGCAGGATGCCACCCTGGAAGCCCTCTCTCCCGGGTTGAACGAGATACAGTTCGATCACGAGGGTCGATCACGGCGATTATTGATTACGACGCCGCAGTCGTTTGAAACAGGTCGCCCATACCCGGCCCTGTTCTGCTTTCACGGCGCCGGTGGCAAGGCGGACGGTCAGAGCAAGCGCTGGAGTCGCCATGCCAACCGGCGTCATCTGGTCGTCGTCAGTTGCGAGGCGGTTCAGCCGATGGCGAAATGGAATTTCATGGACCAGTTCCATGCCGTCGACCACGACGATGTGGGGTTGGTCGTCGGGGTGGTGAAGGAGTTGATTGCTGGCGGCGTTACCGACCCCCGGTCCATCTATGCCACAGGTCACTCCAGCGGGGGACTGTTCTGTTACCGCCTGGCTAAAGAGACCGACCTGTTTGCCGCCTTTGCGCCGATGAGTTGTGGCATGGCCCAAGGCGCCCATACGCCGGCTGACCCGACCCGACCCGTTTCGATCCTGCAAGTGATTGGTGACCGAGATAAAAGTTTTCACGGGTCGACCAATCCGAAAGTGACCATGTACTCGGCTGCCGAGCGGATCGACCTCTGGCGAACGTTTAACGGTTGCCCGGCCCAACCGGCAGTGAGCCGGCCAAGTGCCGGGGTGACCCTGAGCAAGTACACCAACGGGGAAGGGATCGAAGTCGTACTGTGTGAGGTGAAAGGGGAGGGCCACCATCTCCGTAGCGATTTACGAGATCAAACCGACACTATAGCGCTCGAGTTTTTGCTCAAACATCACCGGGAAACGCTCGATGAATGATGTTTGGGTTACGATCCAGAATAGGCGAGCGGCCACGGAGTCGCATATCGGTTTTGTCGAGACCTTGTTTGATTCCCCGGTCGAAGCGGCTCGCTCGTTTGGTCTGCAGGCGGACGAACAGACGTTTCAGCCGATTGATCGAGACCGCGCCGAGCGGATGCTGGCCTACCTGCTCCGATTCGATTTGGCGTACGGGACGGAGCGAATGACGGAGGAACAGACGGCCGAGGCAATCACCGCCTTGATCAAGACGTTTGACAGGGAGGCTCGCTTTTACAGCAATGGCGATTGGGATCAACGGTCAACCGACGATGACAGCCTGGTTGCACCAGGTGTGCGCTGGGTGCCGGCAACTGGCTGCACCTTTGACGCGGGGTTGTTGATACTGGGAGAGCAGGGAACAGCTTGCCTCTGGTTTGGCGACGAAGATTAATGATCGTCAAACGGCTGCATCGAGTCCACCAGTGGATCCTGATTGGTACCTTTTTGCCATTCTGCTGGCTCGCTTTCATGCTCCTGCATGAACTGGGCCATATTGCGGCCGCTCTGGTCTCTGGCGGAGCCGTCAAGCACGTCGTCGTTTACCCGCTCACTTTTTCGCGGACCGATGTTGAACCGAACCCGCACCCACTGTTGGTGGTTTGGGCCGGTCCAATGGTTGGCGTCTTGTTGCCCTTGATGATCTGGTGGGGTTTCTGGAGATTCCGAGTGCCGGGAGATTACCTGGCCCGGTTCTTCGCCGGTTTCTGCCTGGTGGCCAATGGGGCCTACATCGCCATCGGCTCGTTCGATCAGGTGGGGGATGCGGGTGACATGCTGAAACATGGTTCGCTGGCGTGGCAGCTCTGGTTGTTTGGCCTGGTCACGATCCCGTTCGGGTTCCTGGCCTGGCATGGCCAGGGGCCGAAGTTTGGTTTGGGCCAGGCCGCCGCCCGTGTCGACGCGCGGGCCGCCTACGGATCGCTCGGACTGTTACTGACCCTACTCGCTTTGATGTTCCTGTTGAGCCCCCGATTCTAGTTTGTGATCTGAGAGTGAGGCTGCCCGATCGATGTCCCAGCGGATCGTGGCACATTGACGGTGGATAGGCCCGTCATTAGACTTGGCAGGCCAAAGTAAGAAGCGTGCTGGTCGCTGGCAGCTTGATCGTTAACAGGGCTTCCCGGCGTAGGGATGTCCGAGCCATATTCCGACAGTCCTTGGATGGAACTAATACCTTGGGACGATCTTCATGACCAAGAATCGACAAACCTGGGCTAGACTGCTGCCAAAGAGGGCCCACTGGATCCTACTGGGTGCGCTGCTGACTTGTGGCTGCCTGGCGGGTTGGGCCAATTTCGCCGTGGGCCAGGACAATGCCAAAACACCTGTCGTGACCGACTCCGATCAACGGCCGCCGCCCACCCACCAACCAACGGAAGTGCAGCTGGGCATGTACCTTCTCGACGTCTTGGAGATCGACGATTCGGATCAAACGATTACGATCGATCTGGGCGTCTCGATGCGCTGGACCGACCCGCGATTGGCCGACAAGGCGGGACAAATTATCCCGCTGGAAAATGTATGGTCGCCTAACTTGCAACTGATGTCCAATAAGGACATCCGCCTAACCAAGCCCAAGGTGGTGCGGGTCTCCCAAGGGGGCCAAGCCGAATACTTGCAACGCTATATCGGTACCATGTGGCATGCCAGCGATCTGTCGCATTTCCCCTTCGATGACCAGTCTTTTTCGATCCAGATGCTTGCGCCATTGCACACCGAGAAAGATCTCAACCTCGTGGAAGACCGTGAACGTACGGGGCAGGCCGACGGCTGGAGCCTCTCCGGCTGGGATTATTTTCCAGGTCGCTGGGAATCCGATCCTTTCTATTTTGGCCCGGCCCATGAAGATTTTACCGGCGCTGCTTATGTGTTTACTGCGCATCGCAAGCGAGGCTTCTATTTCTGGAAGGTGATTGTGCCCATTTCGTTGGTGATTTTGATGTCGGGGGCCGTGTTTTGGATCGATCCTTCTAACAGCAGTTCTCAGATCAGTGTCGCCTACACGGCCATCCTGGCCCTGGTCGCCTACCGTTTCGTGATCGGCAACATGGTGCCGGCCGTCTCCTACATGACCCGCCTCGACCGGTTTATGTTGGGCGCATCTATCCTGGTCGTTTGTGTGTTGATCGAAGCGATCTGGACGGGTCGATTGGTGGCTCATGGACAGTTGGAAAGATCGGTACGGATCGATTATTGGTCCCGCTGGCTTTTCTTGGCAGCCTATATCCTGATCGTCCTGATTTCGTTTGTCTTTTGAGTCCAAAAAGGCAACGTGGGAATCCTGCCGGGATGATGACCCCACTTTAAATTTTTGGCCAAGGTCGAACTCGCCATGCCCAGAAATGGGGCTGTTTGTTTGCTGTGCTACTCGTGATGACCAGGCCCCTTGGGTTGGCTTGCCCCATCCCAAACGCTAGATTTCTAAATAACGTAACGCTGTGTCCAGGCTACCATCTGCCACACACCTCGCTGCCCTTGGTTCTATCAAGAGAGGCCGTAACATGACTCAAATACCCCCCCCTAGCCCCGACCCGAAAGCGAACGCGGCGAGTGGCATGTCGGAAAGTGAAGCCGTCCAGGCGTTTGCCAGCAAGAAAATTGCGGCCGGTGTCTGTGGGATTCTCTTGGGTGGCTTGGGGGTGCACAAGTTCATCCTCGGGTTCAACACGGCTGGGGCAATCATGTTGGGCGTTTACCTCGTCGGTATGTTTTCAGGGTTCTGTTTGGTGGTTCCTTTGTTGGCGAGCGTCGCCATGCAGGTAATAGGGCTGGTCGAGGGAATCCTATACCTAACCAAATCGGACGAAGAATTTTACCAGCTCTACGCTGTCCAGAAGAAAGAGTGGTTCTAAGCAGAGCCGACA
>JAYZCF010000139.1:0-10295 GCA_036338455.1 Planctomycetota bacterium | reverse complement strand
GCCCAGCGATCAAAGACGCTTTCAAACTGCGTTAAGTAAGCCGCTTCACTCCCATAGATCCCGGTCAGGCGGGCTCTCAGATTACTGGGAGCAGCCGCCTCACCTGCAAATCCGTTGATATTCAAACCGTCGTTAACAATGCCCCAAGTCAGGCGGAGAGGATCACCCATGGAAAAACCTTGAGCCTGTGACAACGCAGTGTTTCCGGTCCAACGATCAATGTCGGGCACAACTTGTCCGACTAACAAGGTGCTGGGTGCGATCAAACAGACAAGAGCGTATAGAAAGGTAGGGATTCGCATCGGTCTGTCCGTCGAGGTGTGAAGGGATTCAGAAGCGGGGAAAATCACTTTTTACCGTCGATAGGGCCCGCGTAATGGGGCCGCTCGAATCTATTTTCAACTTAATCGGTTGAACGGACGATCGCAAAATAATTCTTTTCCCTGTCTCTCTCCCACCTGCCGGCCGGAGAGCCTAAGGGTCCCATTAATCCCCGCTTTGCCTAGTATTTTCTAGCCATTTGTCCGTATCGATGGCGTCGATGCGGCGACAGACATTTTCCAATTGGTCGGCTATTTCACCAATCTCCTCGCGCCAATCGGCCGGTTCGATCTCGGGTGGACAGAGTTCGGCGAACTCATCGATCAGCAGGATCATCCTCAACAGGTGGCGAAAGATCATTCCCTCTTGTTTTTGTAGTCGGTGGCTGGTGATGTATTTGTTGAAGTCCCCCCCAAATTCAAGCACTTCTCCAGCCACCCACACGGGCCAAACGCGAAGGTCGTCCACTCCTGGAAAATCGTGCTGAAAGAGGCGCTGCAACTTCTGGGGGAGCGTCAAGACAAAGACACGCTCTTGGTCGAACCAGCCCGGTTCCGACTCGTCCTCCTCTTGGGCGCCAAACAGTTCTTCGGCAGTCGCAAGTCCGAGCTTGAGCAACTGTGCGTCAAGTCGCGTCGTTGCCAGGGGACCCGCAGGCATCTCCTCCAGGGGAGGGATTCGAATGGCTCGGCCGAGGGACCTTGGAAGTTCCAGTAAGCTTTCCATTGCCTGAATCCGCTCGTTCCGATCAGCCACGCCCAAGTGGTTCATCAGGAACAGACCGTAAAGAGGATGAACACCTCGTAAATGAAGCAAACCGGCCAGAGCATCCGTCGGATGAGCCAGCTCGGGCCGATAATCGGGTGGATCATCGGCCGAGGACTCTTTCGGTTCAGAACCCGCGGTAACGGATGTACTTTTTCCGAACCGTTCCCTGGGCGAACCCGACCGTTGCCCCAAGTCCAAGGTCAGTTGACCCGCCTGCTCCGTCGGCTCCGCCTCCGACCTGTCCCGGTCTGCCTGATTCGTCGCATTGCCTTGACGCCCCGTCTCTCCACTGCCTGATTCCACCAGCGGGGGCTTCGGTTGGAGCTCAACGTAGCCACCTCGCCACAACGTCATCAAACGTCGATTCAGCTCGCGCTGCGCTCGCTGGCGAGCCTTGTCGTCCAGTAAACGACCGTCGACCAGCTGACGAATCGGTTCGATCTCGGGAGTGAGGTCCAGCATGTGCACGAGCAACCTCCAGGGCAAGGGCCCACGGCTCGCCAGGTCGGCCGGCGCCGCAGCGATCAGTTGCTGGAATTGCTGCTCCGACCAGTACTGGATTTCCGAATTCCGCTTGGGCATCTTCTTTTTGAGCGCTTTTTTCGCCTTGCGAAGACCCGGATCCTTGGTGTCATCCGGTATCTGGTCGTATTTTTCGCGCCAGCGCAGAATCTTGACGTCATCCTCATGCGGCAGCGCAATCACGTAGCCTCGATTGTCAAACTGAGGTCGACCTGCTCGGCCGAACATCTGGTGCGCCGAGCTGGCATCAATCAAGCGTTTCTTGGCAGGCGGACCTTTGAGCAACGTTGGCAAAACCACACTGCGGGCCGGCAGGTTGATTCCGGCTGCCAGCGTTTCAGTACAAACACAAACGGACAATCTTTTTTCTTGGAACAACTCTTCCACGACACGACGGTAACGTGGCAGGATCCCAGCGTGGTGGACTCCCACGCCTCGCATCAAGATCTGCTTCAACTTGGGGCCCGCACCCTGAGACCAGTCATAAGTATCGAGCCGTGCGGAGATCTCCTTTTTCTGGTCCGGTCCCACCAGTTTTTTTCCTTTCAACTGCTCGGCGATCGTCCAGCACTGTTCCCGGTTGAAACAGAACAGCAAGCTGGGTGTCAGCCGCGCTTCGGCATTCCCTTGGACCATCGCTTCCAACTGTTCCGAGAGCAGCCGGTCCTCCACCCAACGGTAGGTCAGGGGTACCTTCCGCTCTGTCCCCTGAACGAGGTCGAGGTCCCTCTGATGACGCACGCGGAGCCATTGGCAAAAGGCGGGCGCATTGCCCACCGTCGCACTCAGTAAAAGCGTCCTTACTGATTCGGGCAACAGGCTCAAACCAAACTCCCAAACAATCCCTCGGTCAGGATCGTTGAAGCTGTGAAATTCATCCATCACGACGGCCCAAACGTCATCCAGATTAAACGCCTCGGGCTGCAATAACCGGTTCAAGAGGATCTCGGCCACAACCACCAACACCTTGGCGTTCGGGTTGACCTTCCGATTTCCCGTAACTAGCCCAACATCTTGGGCAGCAAATCCCCACTCGACAGCTTTCTCTTGCAGCTCCCGAAATTTTTGATCGGTCAAGGCGATCAACGGGGTCGTGTAATAGGCCGTTTTGCCGAGCTGCAGCGCCTCATAGATGGCAGCCTCAGCGACCAGCGTCTTACCCGTTCCAGTTGGAGCGCACATCAAGACGCCCTGCCGACTGGCAAACCAGGCAAACAGAGCTTCTTCCTGAACCGGATAAGGCTCAAAGGGTAGGCGGTCAAAATAATCCTGAGCAATGTCGTCCCGCCGACTTTGTAATTCTGCCATAGTAAGTCTGGTTGCTAGCAATCTGGGTCGTTCGGTACGGACCGCTCCGATGTGTCGTCAAATTGTTACCACTGGAGCCACATCGCGACAGCTGGCAAGTCTGTTTTTCTCGAGACGATATGGGCTAACTGTATTTCCAGTAAGGTTTTGCAATCACTGCTGAGCCGTTCTGTTGAACTTGGCATGCGAGCTGCTCGTAAAATCTTTCCGAACAAGTCTTTCCAACTGGCAACAACACGACGCTGTTAACAATGCTCAGGCCAGGTCGCCGACAGGATGATCGGATCACTGCGGGCCAGCCCCCTGGATCGAGACCTTGGCTGAAACGAGGAGTCACCCCAAAATGTCACAACGTCGATCCCGCTCGCCACGTCGCAACCGCTCTGGAACAGGAAAACGGATATCCAACCTGCTGGGCAATATTCTGGTCGAATTGATCGGTTTTGCCACGCTGCTGGTTGTTCTCTTTTTCGTAAACACGAACCCGGCGGAGAACGTCTCTTCTACGGTGAACCCGGATCGACCAGCCACCGTCTGGAGAGCAGGCAATGAATTCGGCGCCTACGCTTCGGAACTGCTCGGTATCCCACTCTCCTTTCCGAATTAGCTCGAATCTGGCCGGGGGAGCGATTTTTTAAATCGGTTTCCCGCTTCTCCCGGCTTTGAGCGCGAACCCATCATCACTCGATCTGATCCAGCAGGCCCGCCAGGTCGAGAAAAAGAGGAACCATGTCCAGGATGTAGCAAAACTTGATCGGGGCTCCCGCCGCACGACGGTTCTGCGTGTCATGCTTACCATCATCCGCAAACCGATCGCGCTCAGTCAGAGTAATGAGGGCCGGATTTAGGGCGGCGGACTCAGCCCGGTACGGATAACTACCTAAAAAAAGAGATGGTTGTTACCCAACCATCTCCTTACTGTTTCACTTTGGAGGCCGCCCCTTCGGCAATCACCCCTAGTCGAGGAAACCAACCAGCTCCTGGCTGCGGCTCGGCTGCTGCAGTTTTCGAACCGCCTTCGCCTCGATTTGACGAATCCGCTCGCGGGTCACCTTGAAAATGTGCCCAACTTCTTCGAGCGTGTAGCTGTAACCATCACCCAGACCGTAGCGAAGCTTGATGATTTCCCGCTCCCGGTAACTGAGTGTCTTTAAAACCTTGTGGATACGACCCCGCAACATCTCCTGAGAAGCCCCAATGGATGGGCTCTTTGCCTCATCATCCGGCAGCAAGTCGCCAAAATGACTATCCTCGCTGTTGCCAACCGGTCGATCGAGACTGATCGGGTAACGGCTCATGGCCAATACACGGCGAGCTTCATCAATGGTGGTTTCCGAACGACGAGCGACCTCTTCGAGGGTCGGCTCTCGCCCGAGCTCCTGGAGAAGCTGTCGAGAAACGGTTCGCACGCGGGACATCGTCTCGACCATATGAACCGGGATACGAATCGTCCGGCTTTGATCGGCGACGGCGCGGGTGATGGCCTGCCGAATCCACCATGTCGCATAGGTACAGAACTTGAAACCGCGCCGATACTCAAACTTGTCCACGGCCCGCATCAGACCAGCATTACCCTCTTGGATCAAATCCAGGAAACTGAGTCCACGGTTCCGATATTTTTTGGCAATCGACACGACTAGCCGCAAGTTTCCTTCCGACAGTTCTCGTTTTGCCTTCTGGTACTTTGAATAAACCTCCCGCAAGAACCGGACGCGATTCCGCAGGCTGGCCGGCGATTCTTGGCAGGCAACCAGGATGGTGCGCATCTCGTCCATCCAGGGCTGCCGCTCTTCGGCCGGTTTTTTGGTTTTCTTATGGGCCTGAATTTTTTGCTGCAACTCGTCAACTCGGTGGCTGAAATCCTCCACGGTGCGAATCATGGTCTCAATGCGCTGGGTTCGCAATCCCAGTTCTTCAATCAACCGAACCGCCCGACGACGACGACGGCCCAGGTTCTGCCAAGCATTGCGGCGAGCCGTTTTATTTGCGGATTTTGAAAAGGCGGTAAAGTAATCTCGCCGGTTCCTTTTCAGGAGTACATCGAGCGTCCGCAGGTTGTGTGGGATACGCCCGAGAATCTGTTCTTTTTCCAAGCGATCGGTCACCGAGACCTGTACCGTTCGGTCAAACGGGAGCTCTCCGCGGTGCACGCGCAACAAGGTCTTGTAGGCCGACTGAATGACGTAATCGCACTCCAGTAACTTGGTGCGGAATTCGCGCCGGGTCTCTTCAATTCGCTTGGCCAGTGCGATCTCCTGCTGACGGGTCAACAGCGGAATTTCGCCCATCTGGGTCAGGTACATGCGGACCGGATCATCGGACCAGGACTCGGTCTCGTCGACACCAGCCAACAATTCTCCGCTGGCTTTGATTTCGGTTTCCGCAATCTGGCCTTCGTTGATCGCGGGCGTTGCCCGCTCCTCTTCCGATTCGATTCCCGGCTCCGCAAAAGGTTCGTTGCCGGAAACTCTTGTCCTGGTTGCTTCGTCTTCGTAGTTGTCCAGTATCGCGTCGTACAAGTTCGCACTCCTCAGGCAATTAGTACGTTATTCGGGGATGACGTTGCACGGCCGATTGCCTACCTGCAGGTCAAACACAAAAACTCTGTAAGTCTACCACTATATTTGGATTTGCAGCGGAGTGGTCATTATTTGGAAAGAGATTCCGATTAGAAAATCCGTGCCTGCCAACAAGCTGCCTAACTGACCGGCTGATAAGATTGAAAGCAGTGTGGCAAACCGGATCGTTACAAACACCCAAGCTTACCCTTCTTGTTTCACGGACACCAACACGGCATACCGCAAGACGTGTTCAAGTTACTGCCATCAAACTTTCAGCCCAGCGATCAACAGTCCTGTGTCTGCAACTGGTTCTACTTTGACTCTCTCCCGACTCCCGCGCGGGTGACCTTTTTCAAAGGTCTGGCTTCAATGGAAGCCTGCTTCGCAGCCAATTGCTCTTTCAGACAGAACATCCCATAGACAACCAGGACTGTTGGGCTTTAGACGGAGCTCAGGTCTGCGATGACATAATTTTAACTTGCTGCCGAAGAGGGTCCAGCAGTAAAAGAGGCTGACATGTCAAAATTGCCAGTATCTCGGATTTAAGCCCTGCTGTCCGAATCGACTGCTATCAAAGACCGAGACGCTCCAATCATTCACCACAGCCCACTACTGGTCGTTGATTTTTCTGAGTGAATACTTAAATTTGACTGAAATTACTCCGCTAACTGACAAATCCGTCACGTTTTACCCGATTGGACAGAATTAGCTCGACGATGCCGGGCCAGCGATAAGCAGCTTACAAATACGAGCCTGTTCTGTATTGAGACTGGTTATTTCGAGCGGTTCGATCTTGCCGTTTCACAGCCGGCAAGCGTGATTTTTTCGGAAAATATTAACAAAAAGGCAATTCCATGGCTCAGCTTTATCTTTTGCCTTGTGGCAGTTGTAGCCACAAAATTGAGATCGAACCGAAGCAGGCGGGCAGTGAAATCATTTGCCCTGCGTGCCAGGCCAAGATAACAGCCCCGACGATGGGAGGCATCAAGAAACTGGAACCCTCCCAATCCTCCGGGATCATGGTCGACCCGAAGGCGGGGTCCAACTCGGGGCGGCATTACGGCATGAAGCAGTGGCTATTTGCCGGCGGCCTCTTGATCCTTGTGTTGGCAGCTGCCTCCGGTTTTGCCATCTGGTTTTATGCCGATAGCCTGATAACGATTAGCGATATGGATGCCCGGGTCGCTAACGCCAACCAAAGTATTCCCAACCTGAGGCCTGCCCAGGTTTGGGACGCGTGGGATGACCTGAACAGTGCGGGGCCGTTGGATGAATGGAAGGAAAGCACTCGTTTGGGCCAAAACAAGCAGGCTGCCTACCTGAAAAATATCGCTTACGGTTTTATGGCGATCGCTGGCTTAGGACTACTTTCCATCGCTTCGTCATTTTTGGTCAAACAGACCTGAAATTCGTAGCGGGGGCTACTTCATTTCGTGAAACCATTTGGACACGATTGAAGACAGGCGGGCCAATCGGTGGTGAAAAAACCCGCTCATGGTCTACAGGGGGAACTACCCCGCCCTGAGGATAAAGATGGCATCTTCGGTACTCTCGTCTAGGGCAGCGGGTTCCGAAAGATCATATTGAAAATCAAATACGGCTTCCATTTTAAGACCCTCCGTGCGGTCGACCAATTGGCAAAATTGATCCGCAGTATAGGTACGAAACCGGAGCTGGTCTCGAATTCGGAACTGACGGCTGGGCGTGTAAATATCGTACTGCATGGCGTATTCTTCGAAACGTTCTTCCAGCTTGCGTTCGATCAACCACAAGTCACTGTTGACGGTAAGATGACCCCGCGTAGCGGACCATGCTTCGTTTTCACATGCCTCACCTCGCAAGGGGACCAAGTGCAGACCGAGTACATAAATGCCGCCGCTTCGAATGGCGCGGGCCATGCACTCCAAATGCCCCGCGGCTAACGCTTCGGTATTCAAGTGACGAAAGCTGTTGATCATGTTGAAGCCAAGATCGACCGGCTCGGTCAAATGGAAATCAGCCATGTCAGCCACTGCAGCCGTTTCCGACAAACCAAAGCGGGCTAAACGCTGGTTGCAGAATTCAACCGCTTTGGGGTTCAGATCATTTCCAGCCACCTGAAACCCGGCTTTTCCCAATCGGTACAACAGGCGACCCGTTCCACAAGCAGGCTCGAATGCCGACTTCAACGGTTGGTCAAGAAACCGATCGGCGCAGGCCAGCAGAAAGTCAAACTCAGCCTTCCAGTCCGATCCGTAGACAAGATCGTAGTATTTCGGATAGTCGTAGATATCACCCTGAATTTCTTCCACGCCGCTCAAACCCTGTGCTTAAATTGCCACTGTCAGGTTTGTTTCTAATCCATTCAGCTAGAAACGCCTACCGGGCAACACGGACAGCACCAGCAACCCTAAAACGCCAGTTGTCTCTTTTCTATACCATCGGAAACCGGAGCCAATCCCGGCACGGCAGTCCTAGGTAGCACCATCCTGTACGGTCTCAGCGTCGAAGGCGTCATCGGCGGAGGGTGTCTGCAGCAACTTTTGCAAAGTGGCTCTCACCTTGGCAAATTTCAAAGGCAGATCGAGAGGTAAACGCCGATCAGACATCTTGGCATCAGCCAGATATTTTTTCACCGCGGCCGTTACCAGAATGATCGCCGGGATATCCTGAGTCTCTTCGTTGTCGGCGAATTCATTGAAAGCCTGAATGCCCTCGTAGCCGAGACCAGAACATCCGAAGATCACGCAGTCTGCCGGTCGATCCTCAGCAGGATCGAGCTCCATGAAGCGAACCAAGGCGCGCTGCGGGTCACCAATCACCAACACCCGGTAACCTAGATTTTTGAGCTTTTCCCGCAGTGCATTTTGAACTTTTTGATTGGATTCGATTACCATCACCGTCTTGCCGCTGCCCTCCACTTCTCGGTGCGACATTTTCTGATAGTCCTCGGCGTCTTTCTTGGCTGCCTCCGGGTCGTAGCGCTGAGTCTTGCCGCGTTCGATTGCCTCGATCGTTTGCTCGATTTCTCGTAAGGCCAGACCAGGAGTTTGCGGCCTTTTTTCCGGATCGAGTTCCATCAGACGATTAACCAGAATGACCACGCGGTGAGGCATATCCGGATCATAGTTTGTCAGGGGGACAATTTCCCGGTAACGTCGCGGCGACAAGCGTTTGATCCTCTCGCGTGTCTCCTCCAACGGGGAAACCCCCGACAGCATGTGGTAGAGGAGCACTCCCAGGAAGTAAACATCACTGCGCTCGTCGTTCCTGCGAACATTGGTCGCCTTTTCCAGCCCGGCATAATCAATACTGCGCGGGTTGAAGTTGGTCTGGACGGACGAGTCCACGTCCATCTCCTTGTTAACCGAAGCCAAGCCAAAATCAACTAGTTTCGCTTGTCCGGCAGTGGATAACAGGACATTGGAAAGTTTGACATCCCGGTGGCCAATTCCCTGCTTGAGAGCATAGTCCAGCCCCGCCGCAACATCACGAACCAGCTTCAAGGCAATATGCCGCTTGATTACCCCGTGGGCTCTCACATAATCCCGCAGATTCTGACCCTCGATAAAGTCCATCACCATAAACGTACGCCCACCCTCATCCGAGACTTCATGGATGGGCACGATATTCGGGTGTCGCAAGCGCATCACGGTCCGCGCCTCGCGCAGGAATCGGTCGCGGGTATCGAGGTCAGAGGAATAACGGTTTCGCAAAACCTTGACCGCCTTGATTTCCCCCGTCTTCTGATGTGAGGCACGGTAAACCCTGGCAAATGTACCAGCACCGACCATGTACAGCACTTTCCATTTCCCGTAGAAGTAGCCGCGCCGGTGACCTTCAATCAGGCGTTGAATCTGCCAGTTGGTCAAGTACTCCTGCTTCAGCAAAACACTCTGCAATGCCTCAAAAGTCGTCCCACGACCACCGGCAGCAGCCATCGCACGATCCAGTTGGGCAGTCTCCAACAGCCGGCATTCATGCGCGCGTTGAGATAGTTGTTCGGCTGATAATTGTGACATCTGGGTTCTAGGAAAACAAAATGATGACGGAGTAGTGTTCTGCAGTTGCTATTTTAGACGAATATAAGCAGATTCGATGAAAGCATCGCGGGGCGTTTTGGCCCGGGCCCCTGTCGGAACCTTGCGAGACACTCATGGATGATCGGCTTTTGTCGTCAAAAACCCGGCCTTCTAGTCTATTCCACGCCTGATTTTGGGGCAACTTTTTGCCGCATTCGTTTGCAAGGACCACCAGAAAATCGTGGCAATAACGATGAAAAGGCCCGATATTCGTTAAATTACTCAACACCAAACCACCCCCGGCGCTTCCCCATAGCACCGCAACCCGATTCACGCACCTTTCCCTATCGCCAACCACACCGTGGGCAAGATACCATCACGAATTGGGGCGAAGAAAAATCGGCAGACTGCGAAGTTAGGCAACGGCGCTAAGTAGTGGCTTTCGGCCGGCCCGCCAAACGGGGCAGACTAGCGGGAACGACAAGCACTGGTTTGGACGCGTGCTGCTCTTCCCTCTGGCGGCCAGGCAGGTCGCACGCAAGTTAGTTGCCTAAAGCACCATTGATGCCGAACTTAGAGGAAACCAAAGGTCTCCACTCCGACATGCTATCACCCAAAGAACCCTAGACTTCACCAAGCAGCGGGCGTTCAAAAAGCACCGCATTGATCTAGTTTTGGTCGTTCAATACTGCTACAAGCTCAAGCTGCGATCAGAGGACTGATCCTGCCATTTTCATGGCCATCAGGATTCCAACTCTCACACCCGCTGCGTCATGTGTTGCCAGACTCACCGAACAAGAACCGAATGGACCTG
>JAYZCF010000138.1:0-21412 GCA_036338455.1 Planctomycetota bacterium | reverse complement strand
CATTATGCGCTGGCTCGACATTGAGTCGCTCTCAGTGGAAACTGCCGGTCAGTCCTCTGCCAGTTCGCTGGTCTGGTTGGCAGGCATCAAAGATGGGAGGAACTTCAGGGATGCTGTTCTGAAGCAGCGGGACCTGGTGGTGGGAAGCAAGGAGGACGGTGGAGCGCCGGTTGCCATCACCACGGCCGTGTCTGGCCCGGCTAGCCGGGAACCGGTGCTGGAGGAGATTCGCGATGTCTTACTCCGTATCGAGGATCGGCTCAATCGCCCGGAATGAGTGCCGTTCTGGCTGTCTCGGGCTGCCCCCGATCGCCGGCCAGTTGGGCATGAGGCATGAGAGTCGCAATCCCAGGCCCAAATCGTTATCATCAGGTTTTCTCGATCTTCAAAACCCTGACCGGTTTTTGAAACTGCGTTTGACAACGCACGGAGCCCCAAGATGCGATATCCCGCTTTCGTTTGTTGCCTGGTCGTCACTTTCTCTACCACTTTTTTGTTGGCCCAATCCCCCACGGCTGATTTGATACTGATCGGTGGTCAAGTTGCGACGATGGACCCGGCGCGGCCGCGGGTCGAAGCGATTGCGATCAAGGGAGAACGAATCCTCGCTGTTGGTTCCAACGAGGAAATACAAAGGTACTCGGATGCGGAAACCCGCAAGATTGATCTGCAGGGCAAGTTCCTGATGCCAGGGTTCATCGAAGGTCACGCTCATTTTCTCGGCTTGGGTCAATCGATGATGATGTTGAACCTGGCCAACGCGGACACCTGGGATGAGATCGTTGAACAGGTAGCTGAGGCGGCCAAGGTGACTCCGCCAGGCGAATGGATTGTTGGCCGCGGTTGGCATCAGTCGAAATGGAGAGAGGTTCCCACGCCGAATGTCGAGGGTTACCCGACGGACGCTCGCCTCAGTGAACTGACACCTAACCACCCGGTTTTGTTGACCCATGCCAGTGGTCATATGAGTTTTGCCAATGGCTACGCCATGCGCTTGGCCGGTGTGGATCAGGAGACGGTTGCTCCTTCCGGGGGGGAGATCTTGCGGAATGAGTCGCAACAGCCGATCGGGGTTTTTCGGGAAACGGCTCAAGCTTTGATCGCGAGGGTTCGGGCTCGTGATGAGGCAAAACGTGAGCCAGCCGAGCAACTGCAAAAATCGATGCGCGCGATTCAGCTGGCCTCCGAAGAGTGCTTGCGGAAAGGTGTGACGAGTTTTCAGGATGCCGGCTCGAGTTTCGGAGTGGTCGATTTATTAAAACGCGCAGCCAATCAGCGAAAACTGGGCGTCCGACTGTATGTCATGATTCGCGACAGGAATGACGCCTTGGAAGCTAATTTGTCACGCAGCAAGTTGATTGGTTACGGTGGCAATTTCCTGACGATTCGCGCCGTCAAGCGTTCCATTGATGGCGCCTTGGGGCCACATGGCGCCTGGTTGCTTGCCCCCTATGAGGACTTGCCCAGCAGCACCGGCCTCAATACAGCGACGATCGAGTCGGTAACCCGCACCGCAGAGATCGCCATCCAGAATGGCTTCCAGGTCTGTGTCCACGCCATTGGAGATCGTGCTAATCGGGAGGTGCTTGATATTTACGAGCAAATGTTTCGCCAGTACCCCTCGAATATCCCTCGCCGATGGCGGATCGAACACGCCCAACACCTGCACCCGGATGATATTCGACGTTTTGGGGAATTGAATGTGATTGCCGCCATGCAGGGCGTGCATTGTACTTCGGATGCCGTGTTTGTCCCCAAGAGGCTCGGTATGCGTCGTAGCGCGGAAGGGGCTTATGCGTGGCAAAGTTTGCTCAAATCGGGGGCGATCGTCACCAATGGGACCGACGCACCCGTGGAGGATGTCGATCCACTCGCTTCTTTCTATGCCAGCGTCACGCGGCAAATTGGGGAGGGGGTCACATTTTTTCCCGAACAGAAAATGACCCGAATGCAGGCTTTACGCTCATACACGGTGGATTGCGCGTACGCTGCCTTCGAGGAGACCGAGAAAGGGAGTCTTGTCCCGGGTAAGCTGGCTGATCTGGTTGTTCTTTCCAATGATCTGAGGACGTGCCCCGACGACGCCATTATGAATACCGAGGTGTTGTACACGATTGTTGGCGGCAAAGTGGTATACGAGTTGAAAGAGCCGGAACCGGCCGAGGCGCGTGGCGACTGAGGCGACCAACCTTCCGCTCGAAGTTGGTCCATTTTTGCCAGCCGTCAAACTTTAACGCAAACAGCTAGCGGCGAGGCCCGATGCCGAATTTGATTGCGGGGAAATTGCAGGAAGATCAGCAAAATCCGAAAAAACTTACCATTCGTCGCTTCAGTTGGTCGAAAACTAATATCGGATTCATTGATTTGAATCCTCCGAGGGGAAGTACTCCACGATTGGGACACGGCAAGCGAAACAACGCTTCCCGTTTCCGGTTGGGAATTCCCGTAATTTACGGCCGGTGCTATTCCAGGTAACCCAAATGTTGCCGGACGAGACATTTGGCGCATTCAGAATAGCGGATTCAAAATATTTGGATGGTGGGTAACAGTTTGTGACAGACCCAACCGCCGGGCGGTAAGTCAAAATTGTTTACCTGCAGTCAAGGATTGATTCAGGAGGGATCTAATGCGAGTTTTTATGCTTGGAATCGCGGTAGCGGTCGCCGCACTCATGCCATCCGTTTGCATGGCTAATGATCAGCAAATCGCGGATTTTGTAAAAGCCAAGCTGCAAGCTGAGCAGCAAAATGGCAATCTTTCCGGCTTCAATGTCGACATGCGTGTCGACAATGGAGCTGTTTGGTTCTCGGGTTTTGTTTCGACACCCGAACAGGAGCGGCTGATTCTGCAAACGGCCCAGGCCGCCGGCCATCTCGGCGTCACCCAGGTGGTCGACGATATTGAGATCCGCCCTGCAACCACAGCAGCGGCCCCGAAAACCGACGTTCCCGCTGCTCAAGTTGCTTACCAGCAGCCTGCTCAAACGACGGGACAGGTGCAGTTTGCTCAAGCACCTCAAGCGAATGTTGTGACTCCGGTCCACCAAGCAACTCCCGCCCAAATGATGCCGCAAAACCGTATTCAAGCGATGCCCGTCTCAGCACGTGGCAACCAGCCTTTGGCCTTCGCCACTGCTTCCGGTATGGCACCTGCGAATTGTGCGGGTCCTGAATGCCAGCCGGGCGCCAATGCGGCAGCCATGGGAGGCGGGATTGCCAGCGGGACTCCGAACTTACCCGGTTACGCCTGGCCAGGTTACGCTTCTTACCCGAACTACAGTGCTGTCACTTACCCAAAACAGTACTCACCTTCGGCATGGCCTTACATTGGCCCGTTCTATCCTTACCCACAAGTTCCCCTGGGATGGCGTAAAGTCAGCTTGGAGTGGTCTGATGGGTGGTGGTTCCTCGATTTCAACGATACCAACCAGTGGTAGAAGCGTGGGTTGACCCATCGAAAACGAAAAAAACCAATGGAAAACCTCTGCCGAATCGGCAGAGGTTTTTTTGTACGTTTACATAGCGGGAGGCCGTTTGTTTGCTGGAAATTCACAGTGGCAAAGATCCGAGAGCTGATCGCTGGCGGCATTTTCCGTGGCATTGGCACGCACGAAAACAGATGTCGCTCGCAAAAAAGCGAGTTCAGCGGGTAATCCACAACGCGATTCGCTAGCAGAGAACCCGGGATTTTCCGAAATATCTGATTCACTGGAAAAATCCGCAAGTCCGGCGCAGTTTATCACGATACTACGGTTAGGAATGCATAAACCACAAAGGGACTTGCGATGCGTACAAAATACTTAACTGCCATGTTGGCCACATTAGTCGCTGGATTGGCGGTTATCAATTCCGGCTGTTTCACGGCAATTGGCCCCACCTTGGGTATCTTCAGTATTCCCGTTCCGGTATCTCCTTACTGGCAGAAACTGCAAGAGGATAAACACCATATCAACGAACGATATGCTCGCGTTCCCATCTTGGGTCCGCTGACGCAGGGAGGGCCAGTTACGGCACTCGATCCGCCCAGCGATGACGAAGTCTGGTGGGCTTTTGAGCGTGCTCGCAGTGTACAGGGGGGGATCCCGTTCCTTTTTGAAACCCAGCGTAACGATGTGACCATCATCAAGGAAAAGATTGCTGATTACATCGATCCGCCCAGGGTGGTTCCGCTTATTGGTCCTGCCCAGCTCCATCATGCTCATTACAAGTGCACGATCTATTTCAACGAACGCCGTGTGGTCGGTTGGCCTTTCCCGCATACCTTGATCAACGAGGACGCGGTCGAGGTTGTTTATGTCGACCACAACCACTTCCACATGGCGGGTGACATGGATTATGGACAGAACAGCACTCATTATTAACAGATGCAGCTTATGACAAGTCTCCGCCTCTGGCAATTTCCAATCCTCATCTGTCGGTAACCAAGAAAGCCACTCATTCATGGGTGGCTTTTGGTTTGCCAGGGGTGTAGCGTCGTTTACTGAATTTGGGTGAAACGATTATATGAACCTTTCAGTTCAACCCGTTCAAACACCACGCGATTGGTCTGACTTTTTCAGTTTGCGTCGCCTCATCTACAAAAATGATCCAGGCATGGTTTACCCTTTGGCCTCGATTGAACGGGCGATGATCGATCCAAAGCGTCATCCGTTCTATCAGCACGCTGAATTCAAGGCCTTCAACTGCTATCGAGGGAAAGCTGCGGTCGGGCGAATCGCAGCGATCCAAGACCATCTTCATAATGATCATTATCAAGATCGTCTCGGTTTCATGGGTTTTTATGAGTCGATCGATGACCTTGACGTTACCAAAGCTTTGATGGATGTGGCCAGTAATTGGTTGCGAGATCGTGGGTGTGATCGGGTGCGTGGGCCAGTCAACCCGTCCATGAAATCCGAATTTGGAATTTTGGTGGAAGGTTTTGGAATCCCGCCTGCCGTGATGATGAGTTATTCTCCGCTTTATTATGACAAATTAGTTACCGCCTGCGGTTTTGAAAAAGCGATGGACTTTTTTGCTTATCTGTTTGATCGATCTGATGCCGAACAGAGGCAGGCTTTTGAAGACCAGCAGGAGTCACTCGACAAAGCGGCACGGAAAATTTATGACCGCTATCCTGAATTAGAGGTTCGAGGGTGTAGAAAACAAGAGCTCCGCACGGTTCTCAGTGAGATCAATCAGCTTGCCAACACCGTTCGTGGCAATGAATGGGGTTTTGTTCCGATGACGGATGCTGAGTTGAAATATAGTGCTGATCAGGTTCGGCGCGTGATACGGCCAGACATGGTGTTGACGATCCATTGGTCGGGAAGATTGGTCGGTTATTGTGTTAGCATTCCTGATGTGAACATGGCTCTTTACCGAACCTGGGGTAAATCAGACCTGGTTAGAATACCGCAATTTCTTTATCAGCTGCGGAAGATTGACAGGACACGCCTGGTTGCCGTCGGCGTCGACCCAGCATTCCGCAAGCGCGGCGCTGCTCCGTTACTGTCGATTGAGATGATTCGTCGCGGGTTGCCAGCAACCAATCTCAGTAAATGGGAATTTTCTTGGATATGCGAAAATAACATCCAATCGATTCGCAATATGCAGCGATCGATTCCCGTCAAAAAATACAAGGTCTATCGGCTATACGACAAAGCGATCTAAGTTTCGTCCGGAGCTTGGCGTGATCGTGGGCATTACGGTTTGTATCCGTGTTTTTGAAACCATTGCCAGGCATCGATGAGTCCATCTTCAACAGAGCCGTTCTGATAACCGAGTTCACGTTTGGCTTTGTCGCTGCGATACCAGTGAAACAGACTTCCCATGGTCGTATTTGCCGAGTTGACAAAGGATGGTTCTTTGCCGGTGATCTTTCCCCATAGATCACCCGTGCGGCCAGCTGCCCAATTGGCCCACTGGGGTGTGAGATTGATCGGGGGTCTTTTGCCGACACCCTTTGCCCTTTGAGACCAGAGCTCTCGGTACGTTAAGTTTTCTCCGCCCAAGATGTAGCGCTCACCCGGCCGCGCATGCTGGATAGCGGAAATGATCCCGCTGGCCACATCGCGAACATCTACGACTGTGCAGCCTCCGCGCGGCGCGAACAGTCCAGCGCCCTTGGCGATAGCCATCATCATCTGCCCCGATGAGGGTTTCCAGTCCCAGGGGCCTACCATAAACCCCGGGTTAACAATCACTCCATCGAGGCCGGCATCGACTTCCTCGAGCAGAGCTGCTTCAGCTTGACGTTTACTGGCGACATAGCTGCAGAGGGGTTTGCAGGGAGTGAGGTCCGATTCATCACACGGTTCGCCGTTTTGGCTGGCTGCCAGCGCATCGACCGTGCTCACATAGATCATTCGTATTTTTTTTCGTCTTGCGGCTTGAGCCAACAGCCGTGTCCCCTCAACGTTGACTCGATGAGATTCTTCTTGGCGGGTCCATCCCAGATGAATCATAGCGGCGGAGTGGATCACCAGATCCACATCTTTGACCGAGCGACTAACGGC
This sequence comes from Planctomycetota bacterium, assembly GCA_036338455.1. Taxonomy (GTDB): domain Bacteria; phylum Planctomycetota; class Planctomycetia; order Pirellulales; family Pirellulaceae; genus Mariniblastus. The sequence goes on along the minus strand of JAYZCF010000138.1, from coordinate 14,916 downwards.
GTTCGGTTCGTTGAGGTCGATTGGCAGGGTCTCGATGGTGAGTCCATCAAAGGGGCGAGGGTCAGAGCTGTGGCGGGTGGTTGCCGTCACGCCATAGCCACTTTCCAGGAGTATTCTTAGTAGGTTGTTCCCGAGAAACCCGGTGCCGCCGGTCAATAGTACTTGCATTGTTTCGCCGATGGGGATGGACGTGCGGGCGGGTTCGATTGGAAAAGCTGGTCATTACAGCTTTTCCCGGTAGTGCCGAAATAGATTGATAGGCTGGTCTCCGGCCGCTCAGCATACTATTCTATCGCGTTAAAACGCAATAGACTAAGCAAGGTGGACTTGGGCCTGCCGAAGTCGAATTGTTATGTGTGCCGTTGTTTTTGCTCGAATGAAGAAAAAAGAAGCATTAAAATGAGTTTAAGCACCGTTCAGATACAAGTCGTTCAATCTGAAAAGCAGAAGAAGCAGTTTGTCCGCTTTGCTTGGGATCATTATCGCGACGACCCGAACTGGGTACCACCACTCCGGACGGACCAGCGGGAGCGGCTAGGTTTTTTGCCCCACCCATTTTACGACAATGCTGAGATACAGACCTTTCTTGCCGTGCGACAAGGAGAGGTGGTCGGTCGCATTGCAGCGATCATTGATCATGGGCATAACACTCGCTTCGATGAAAAGCGAGGCATGTTTGGTTTCTTTGAATGCGTGCAAGAACAGGACGTTGCAAACCAGCTGTTTGATGCAGCTGTTGACTGGTTGCGTGATCGCGGTATGACCTGTGCCCGGGGCCCAAATAATCCATCACAAAATTACCAGTGTGCCTTGCTGGTCGACGGTTTTGATCGCCCTCCTGTTTTTATGATGTCCTATAACAAGCCGTACTATGGTGAGTTGATTGAAAAATATGGCTTTACCAAGTCGCAGGACATGTATGCCTATTGGGGGCATATCGACATGCTCGACAAGCCTGATCCGAAAGCGGATTTCGTTGTTGAGGAAGCGACCAGGCGGTTTGATATGACTGTTCGGCAGATTAATACGCGTAAGCAGTTGACGTCGGAAGTCGAATCGTTCATGAGAATCTATAACGTTGCCTCAACGGCGCAATGGGGTTTTGTGCCTCTGTCGGAATCTGAGATTCAACATATAGCTGCAGGATTGAAACACCTCTTGGTCCCTGAAATGACGACGATTATCGAGATTGAGGGAGAGCCAGTTGCCGTCGTTTTTGGGATGCTTGATTACAACCCGATTATCAAGAAGATCGATGGCAAGCTTTTCCCGTTTGGTTTTTTGCGTATCTTGTTCGGTCGGAAAAAGATCAAAACAGTCCGTATGGTGGGTACCTATGTGGTTCCAGAATTCCAGAAATGGGGATTGGGCCTGGTACTGATGTATCGGGTCATGCCAGATGCGCGCGAGTGGGGTATCCAGGAAGGGGAGTTTTCCTGGGTCTTGGAGTCAAACAAGTTGTCTCGTGGGACCCTTGAGCGCGCCGGGGCGAAGCTGCAAAAAACCTATCGCATGTATGATCTCGATTTCGAGTAATCGTGCCCGGGACGCCGGCTTTCGGGGTCATTCGGCCTGGCGCGGTTTGCCCTGCAATCTCCATTTCCGTCTCAGAATCATGATCGGATCGCTCTAATTGCGGTTGTGATTCGCGCTGGCGGTAATAAACTTAGGGGTTTCCGACCTCCGTCTTGATTGGTTGACCAATCCAACGTTACCTGTAGCCCCCGTGAAAGAGCCGATTGGACAATGAAGCGTGAAGTTGTCATTACCGGAATGGGTGTTGTCAGCCCAATTGGTATCGGCGTTGAACCGTTTTGGCAGTCACTGCTGGGAGGAGTTTCCGGTGTCAAGGTGCGGCCGGAATTCGAGCAGACGGAATTGCCGTTTCGGTTGTGGGCTCCTGTAGATGATTTTGACGGTCGTCAGTACGTGAAGCCTCGCAAAGCGATCAAGGTGATGAGCCGCCCCATTCAGTTCGGTTTCGCCGCCGCTCAAATGGCGGCCGAGCAGGCCGGATTGATTGATTCCGGTGTTGATCCCGATCGGATCGGTGCTGTGTTTGGAACAGAAGCCTTTTTCGCAGACCCACTCGACGTTGACTCCCTGTTTCATAAATGCGTTACTGATGGAACGTACGATGATACGCAGTGGGGGCAACATTTCATGCGAGAAATTGAGCCGCTCTGGATGCTTAAGTATTTGCCCAATATGGTGGCCTCTCATATTTCGATTTCGATTGATTCCCGCGGGCCGAGCAATACGATTTGCCATGGCGAATCGTCAGGTCTGTACGCGGTGATCGAGGGGGCGGAACTGATTCAACGAGGCGCGGCAGATGCCGTTATCGTGGGGGGGACAAGTTGTCCGCTCGGCTTGACCGGGATGGTCTATCGGGGGCCGGATCGCTTGTCGAAAAAAATTCAGGGGGACCCAGACGGTGTGGTTCGGCCCTTTGATGCGGATCGCGATGGTAGTGTGCTGGGAGAAGGGGCGGGCGCAATCGTTTTGGAAACCCGTCAGCACGCCGAAACGCGTGGTGCTCAGGTGCTTGCTCGTTTGAGGGGGTACAACAGTACGTTTGGTCCACCGCAAACCGACGATTTTTCTGCGGCGATTCGCCGTTGCTTGGCGACGGCCTTGGAAACCTCTGGTGTCTCGGCGGATGAGCTCGCCCATCTCAACGCGCATGGTTCCGCCCTGGTTTCGGAAGATGCGCTCGAAGCAACCGGTATTGATCAGGCGTTGGGGAATGTCCCCGTGGTCGCCAACAAGGGACATTTTGGTGATATCGGCGCAGGCGCTTCAGCCATCGAACTGGTGGCGGCGATTCAGTCGGCTATGACACGTGTCTTGCCGGCTACCCTGAACTGTGACAACCCGGCCGCTGACTGCCCCGTCAACGTCAACACGACTCAGGCAACCACGGACAAATCGACCGCTGCCAAGCTGGCCTGCTCCAAGACAGGCCAAGTCTGCTCGGTCATCGTGGACAGTGCGGTTTGAGCCCGTCTTTACGGGGAAAACATGTCTCGCGTCGACGGTTTCACGTGATGAGCATGGCATCTCCGTAGCTGAAAAAACGGTACTTTTCAGCAATCGCCAATTGGTAAGCATTTTTCATCAACTCATCGCCACCCAAGGCACGGACGAGGACCACCAGCGTGCTTCGTGGCAGGTGGAAGTTGGTCAGCAGGCCGTCGATCACCTGGAACTGAAAACCGGGTCGGATGAACAGATCGGTCTCTCCCTGCCATGGATGCAATTCACCTTTTTGACCGGCGGTCTCCAGCACCCTAACACTGGTAGTGCCGACGGCGATCACGCGCCCGCCGGCCTCCTTCGTTCGCCGAATGGTGTCGATGGCCGGTTGGGCGAGGTAGCCGTATTCTGAGTGCATTGCATGTTGGTCCAATGGACTGACCGTGACCGGTCGAAACGTGCCGATACCCACATGAAGCGTGACCGATGCAATCTTGATTCCCCGCTCCACCAAACGCTGGAATAAGCCCTCCGTAAAATGTAGTCCTGCCGTGGGGGCGGCAATGGCACCGGCGGTCTTGGCAAAAATGGTTTGGTAATCCGCCAGGTCCGCGTCGACCATGTTCCCTCCCCGAATGTAGTGGGGCAGTGGAACCCGGCCGACAATATTGAGCCATTGCTGGGGCGACCTCTGGTGGTCCTCTTCACTGCTCCCCAAGCGTTCGTCGATTTCGATACGACCGACCCACGATCCGTCGTCGAGACGCGCTTGGAGTTTCAGGTGGACCCTTGGTTTTGCCTGCCGATCCTCCAGGACAACGGTCTCACCGACCTTAATTCTCCCCCGCGTTTTAGCCAGTAAGCGCCAGTTCCCATTGGGGTCAGTTTCGATCACCAGGCCTTGCCAGCGTCCCCCTGTTTGCTGGCGAGAGCCGACCAGCTTGGCGGGGATGACTTTGGTGTCATTGAGGACCAGGCAATCTTTCGGGCGCAATAGCTGATCGAGATCACGGATGTGCCAGTGCTCCAGTGTTTGCTCAGTTCGAGAGACCGACAAGAGGCGGGCGTCTTCGCGCTGGCTGAGAGGGCTCTGGGCGATCAATTCTTTTGGCAGTTCGAAATCGTAATGTTCAATACGATTCGGGTCGCTTGCGACATCGTCGGTCATTCCATTAACTCGTTTCGTTCTAATCTACCGTGAGGGCGAAGCTGGTCTGGGGCGACGGTTTGCCGATATGAAACAGGAACTAATATCACCAACCCACCAGAATTCGCAACGTTCCAACGGTGCTTTTACGTGGTTTTAGCTCGCTCTGAAATGGCGATCATGTTCGATGCCCCCAGAACGGGTGGTGTGGGAAATATTTCGATTTGAGGTGGTGTGGGAAAATGCCTGTTTTTCAAAACTACCGATGAAAAGAGGGAGAAATGTCGTGGAGGATCGAGTTGACGCGCGAGCTGGGGGCGGTAAATTGGTAGCGAGTGTCGGAAATTGGTAATTAATGGGAGATCGGATGTTCTGCACGGGGACCTTTCAGCGAAGCATGGATGGGAAGCAGAGGATCCTGTTGCCCAAACCGGTTCGCCAGTTCCTGTTGGGGGCCGACGGTCTGTTTCTGACTCCTGGAACCGAGGGCTGTCTCGAGTTGCACAACGAAGCGTCGCTGCAGCAATTGGCCGCGGATTTCCAGCAGAGCCAGGCGACTTACCAGAGCAAATCGACCTTCTCCCGGATTTTCTTTGCCCAGAGCCAACGCTGCCAGATGGACGCCCATGATCGGTTGCGCGTGCCAGCTGGGTTGAGTGAGTTTGCCGGTCTGGCGTCTCCGATCGTCTTGGTCGGGGTGGGAAGTCATTGGGAAATTTGGGGTGGTTCGAGGTGGGAGGAATACCTGGTGAGTCATCAGGCCAATTTTGACCACCACGCCCGTTTAGTGCGTGGTGGAACTTCGGGGCAGGAGACGGAGTTACAACTGCCCCGCCATGCAAAGTAGCAGATTGGATACGTCCTTCGTTCGCGTAAATTTTGCGAGTGGATGTCATATTTGGTCACAGAATGACATTTGTTTGCCAAATGACTGAGAATAATGACTATGATCAGTCAGCGAGCGGGCATTGCTTGAGTTGTCGAGCGATGCCGAGGCAAAAGGCTTGGCAAGTACAAGATGTACTCAAGCCTTTTGCTTTTTTTTGAACCATTCCCGTAAACCCCAATAGCTTGGTTCTTATTTATCCTGATGTCCAATTCTGTTCACTTACCGGTTCTGCTTGAGACGATCTTGGAAAATCTAGCGCTTGCGCCTGGCAGTACCGTCGTCGATGGTACCCTGGGAGGAGGAGGGCACTCGCTCTCATTTTGTGAAAAGGTCGGGCCAAAGGGCCGGGTCTTCGGGTTTGATCGCGACCCGGCTGCCGCTGCTCAAACCCATGATGTAATGCCTGAGCACGGGATCGGACTCGCGGCAAATTATGCCGACATCCCGGAATACCTGGAACGGTTGCACGTCGAATCGGTCGATGCCATCTTGCTCGATCTCGGTTTGTCGAGTGACCAGCTCGCCGATATGGAACGGGGATTCAGTTTTAAAAGTGATGGCCCACTCGATCTTCGATTTGATGTAACGGCAGGCGAGCCGGCTTGGCGCTTGATCAATCGCTTGAGTGAGAAACATTTGGCCGACCTGATATACGAGTATGGCGAGGAACGATTCAGTCGCCGAATCGCCCGAAAGATATGTCGCTTGCGACATGAACAACCGATCAAAACGGCCGATCAATTGGCCCAGATTGTCCGTTCTTGTATTCCGCGGAGCAAACGCGACAAGATTGACCCGGCGACGCGAACATTCCAGGCATTCCGCATCGCTGTCAACGAGGAACTGAAATGGCTCGGCGTGGCCCTCAAGCGTTTGCCGGAGTGTTTGGCGGTTGGCGGGAAATTTGCCATCATCAGTTTCCATTCACTGGAAGATCGAATGGTCAAGAACGCATTTTCCGAGGATCGACGACTGAAAGTGTTGACCAAACGCCCCTTGGTAGCTGACGCAGCAGAGATTGCTGGTAACCCGCGAAGCCGCAGCGCCAAGCTAAGAATTGCCGAGCGGGTAAGTGCCGAAAGCGGCCTCTGATAGCGGTCTCTTCTCTTCCGCCCTGATGGAGTGATAGCACTCTGGGGTTTCTGTAGGACCGGATGGCGGATTTCGCTATAAGAATCCGCCCCCATTTTTGAGGCGGCGGACGTCACATGTTTTTGCGCAGGACGCGCGATTCTGGAACAAGGATGTTTCCCAGCGATGAACGATCCCTTCAACACGAAAAGTGTCAATCGACAGTTGATGCGAGAAGCCAAAATTGGCTTGGCCCTTGTTCTCCTGTTGGGAAGTTTCTTTGTTTACGTAGGTTATTTCCGCATGGGGAGATTTCGAACCCAGTTGCCGGATCATATCATCGCTGCGCCGGTCGCAACTAATGTGGGACAGCAATACTATAAGAATTTTTTGCCGGACGATCCGAGCCAGCGTGCACAGGAATTGACTGTTGGCCTGGGGAGTCGTGCCCGGAACAAGCGGATAAAACCAGAGGCGGCAATCGGGAACCGACAGGCGGCTAAAAAATCTGTGCCGTCCAATCCATTTCAATTACCTCACGCACTTCGGCAGGTAGGCAATCAACTCACAAATGCGCTTTCCCGTTCTGATCAAGGGAACAAAGAGCCCGCCGACTTGAAATCGAAAAGCACGTTAACGGCGGCCTTGCCTGTGGCGGATGAGACAGCCGGGCAAGGTCCGATCCCAGCTGCGATTTTGAAATCCGATAACCCGAATCAACAGACCGAGTTCGATATTGCCAGCAGCGGTCCCGGAGGGAAACCGGAACCCTTTTCAGCATCGGATTTGGACAGTAAGGCCGACGTGGGGCAACTACCGGAGTTGCCCGCCGCGGAACCGACGGCGAAACCGGCCGCCCCCGAGGCCCGGACAGCTCGGGAAATTCCGGTCAACGAGAGAGATCAATCCCGTGTCGTGCCGGCCAGTGGTGTTTCTTCACCAGACTATCCGGTCTCCCTGGCCGCGGCTTCTCCGTTTACCCCTGCAGCTGGTGAGTCGATGATTGCCAAGACCGAAACCGTGAACCAACCCCCGAGCAATTCTGTTGGCGTCCCAACGCCTGCTGCGAAAACGAGTGGTGGGAAACAGTCGTCGCAGCTTTCCAAGAAACCGCCGGCTCCGGAATCCTTTAAACCGGCCGCGACAAGCGAACCATCAAGCCAAACGACGGCGCTCGAAGAATTTGAGAAGCACGTTGTGCAGGAAGGGGAGGGCTACTGGTCGATGGCCCAGATGTACCTGAAGGACGGCCGTTTGTTTCGTGCGCTGTTTGAGCATAACAAGAAACAACACGCCAGTTATGACGATCTGCCGGCGGGTACTCAGGTAGAAATTCCCACATCAGAATACTTGGTCCGGAATTACCCCGATCATGTACCGAGTGATCTCAAGGTTGCGTCCTCGCCGGGTAACCGAAACCAACCAGGGAGTTGGTATACCACCCAAGCAGGCGATACACTGTTTGATATTGCCAAGCAGAAATATGGCCAGGCATCTCGCTATCTTGATATCCTGAAAGCCAATCGTGATCTGTTGCCCAAAGAGTCGCAGCACATGACGCGCTTGCCGGCCGGACTGCGATTGCTGCTGCCGAATTAGTCCCCTCGTCTTGGAGCGGTTCTCCGTCTGCATCGAAGTGGTTGTCGCGGGTTATCTGGTTGACCCCGGCCACTTCAAGTTGAACGTTCATCCTCTCACAGGAATTTTGAAGGCGATGCGTTTAGCCAAGGTGATCTCCGGCGGGCAGACCGGAGTCGATCAGGCTGCTTTGGACGTGGCCATTGAGAAAGGTCTTTTGCACGGGGGTTGGTGTCCTCGCGGGCGGCGGTGTGAAGCGGGAACGATTCCTCAAAAATACCGACTCTCTCCCACGGAATCAGTGGAATACGATGTTCGCACGGAGCGGAACGTGATCGCTTCGGACGGGACGCTCGTGCTGCACTGGGGGCCGTTGTCAGGAGGGACCGCTTGGACGGTCGAATGCCTGGAGAAACATGGAAAACCATTTTTCCTCGTCGACCTGCAGCGATCGGATGATCGGGCAAAGTTCGAGTTGGTTCGTCACTGGTTGCGGCAACAGCGGATTGCGGTCCTGAATGTGGCAGGTCCCCGAGCCAGTTGTCACTCGGACATTGGCCGATTGGCAGGCGATTTCCTCAGGCAACTATGGGATCCGCCCGTGGCGGTCCCTTCCGCGACGAAAACTTCGTCCACCCAACCTTAGCCTTCGATCGGATCGGGGATGGCCGGTTTCGAGCGTTTTCCCGCGGACTGTCGGGAACGCGCACCGCAGCCGCCGGACAAACTGCATTGCCCGCAACCTTGGCTGCTACACCCGGATTGGGAGGTGCCACAGCCGGGGCCACAGCCATCTCGGAGAGTATCCCTGAATTTTCGAAACTTGACCTTCTGCTCGTAGAGGTCGCCGAGCCGGGCGGTGATGTCGTGTACCTGAGCCGGCACCTCACCCAGGAAGTAGAAAAAGATTGATTCGCCATCAAAAAGGTGTTCGACGTCGACCAGGATCGCGTCGATTTGTCGTTCTTTAAGCAGATTTTCACAAGCTTGGAACGCCCGGTCCCGATGTCGTTGAAGCCGCTCCAGGAGCAGCTCGTCTGCTGCTGTCGTGGACCGCAGTAATTGGCCCTGTTGCTCGGTTTCGCGTGCCTCACCCGGGGCGTTCAAATCGCAGAGTACTCGGCCGACTTCGAGTCCCCGTGGAGTACGACAGATGACTTGGGCATCCCGTTCGTATTGACGGTAATCGGGCGCGTCGTAACGACCGATCATGCCCATTAGTCCGATTTTTACGAGGTAGGGTTTACTCACAACGCGTTGGCACAGACAGTGGGAACTCAAAGGAAATATCAGCGTGTGGTCCGATGACGCCGTACCTGCGATTATACGTCACGGCAATGCGGCAGCAAGTTCGTTCAGCTTGCAACGGCTCTGATTCATCAGAAACTTTGGCCGCCCGCGAACTCGAGTTCCCTTTTACCTTGGTCGCCATGATATCTGTAGCCGAGATTGAGGTTTACCATTGCCGATCGATTCGTGTTGGTCTCCCCATCATGTCCGATAGGACGGGGAGTTCATAGACGAGGTGGCCGTTTCCATATACGACCATCACCCGCTCGTGATTCTGCAGCAGTTTTGCCTGCAAGTCGAGTAAGTGTTTCTCTCTGGCCAACATTACTTCCACCGCTGCTTTTTCAAAAAAAGTGGGTGCGGGCCCAGCCAGCGGAGCCGTCCTTGCCAGACGGAGGTTGTCAGCAGTCAATGGCTGCCCTGTTTGTTCTTGAAACCAGATCTTGAAATCAGCCAACGACATTTTCGTTTCCAACTCGAAGCGGCGTTTCATGCGGGGCAAAAGCTCCTGCACACGGCCGTCGAGTTGTTTCAGCCCCTGTTCCCGACGGACTTGCCCCAGTTGACGCACCACCAGCCAGGCGAGCGCATCGGAATCGGAGCCAAGTTTTCTCAAAGCCTCTGTTGTTGCAAAGGGGGCGGGTTCTCCTCCCAGGAATGCGATCTCGCGTTGTGCGGCCAAGCTTGCTGCGTAGAGCGGTTCAGGGCAGGCGCCACGGATGACCATCCTGTTTGCATCCCGAAGTAAACCCATATGAGACCAGCCCATGCGAGTTTCAGAGCCTTCGATCACGATGCAGTCTGGGTGAAATCTATCGATCACCTGCTCAATCAATTGGTGCGAGGGGGAATCGAGACGGGTGCCGTGCTGAGTTCCGATGAAGACCAGTTCTCTGCCTCGTGACTGGTAGTGGGCAAAACAGGGCCCGCGCAAGGCGGCTTGTTCATGCTCTTGCCTGGTTTTGGGTTTCAGCAGGGCAAGATTGGGACGGAAGAGTGGTTGGGGCGAACCGTTGTCTCGGTTGTCTGTATGTTCTTGAGGACAGGTTGGGCCAGCAAGGCAGGGGGGAGGTGCGGCCGAGCCGACAAGAACAGGGATCGTCGCCACGGCCAAGAACAGGTGTTTTTTTCTCATCGATATATTTTCTCTGAAACGCCTGAAGCAAGCGGGGAGACGTTCGGTCGAGTTGGAGCTGTTCCTATCGTATTCGAATTGGCCCGATTGCGAAGCATGGCGCATCTCGTTAAGAAGGGGACTGCTCCGGCTGTGTGGAAACTCTCGGAATAGTTGCTTTTTGGTCCAGCCGCTTTCTTTTTTCGGTAAATTTTTATGAAGTATGCAGGCCCTCTTTTAGCTGGTGTTTTGTCACTCCTGTTTTGTTTATCCTCGTCCGGCATGGACCTGGTAATTGCCCAGGAAAAACCGGTTCAGGTTTATATTTTGTCGGGCCAGTCCAACATGGTGGGGATCGGCCAGGTGACCGGCGGTGGGACGCGTTGGGGAGCGGAGTTTCTCGAGCCTGTTGTTTCGGTATACGAAGGACCTTACGATCCGACGACTGACTATGACACGAAAAAACCGATTAGGATGGAAAAATTGAGTAAATTTGGCGGTGTTGAGCCGACCCCCTATCCGGGCGGTGGAACCCAGATTGTGCGAGGGAAAATCAAGATTGGTGCCACGGGCGTTTATCAATTCAACCCCGGTTACGGTGGGTCGACGGAAAACATCATGCAGGTAGATGGCCAGGAGGTCTATCGCAAAACCCCGACAGGAAAAGTGGTGCACCAAACGATCAAGTTGATCGAGGGGAAAGAGGTTCCTTTTAAAATTACCTACTTGAACGAGCAGGCGAATGGCTTGGGGTGGATTGCCCGCGTCGATATTCCGGGCACTCTGGCTACGGTGGTCCGGCAGGATGGGAAGTTTCCTTACTTGGTCGATGAACAGGGTAGCTGGAAACCGCGGGACGATGTCTGGTACAAGGGCGTGGTCACTGCCGGCGCCAATCAGTGGCTGAACGTGGGTTGTGGTGCGGGCTCTAATAGTATCGGTCCCGAATTGGGATTTGGACATGTGCTAGGAGAGTTTCATGACGAGCCGGTCCTGTTGCTCAAGGCGTCTCAAGGGAATCGTTCCTTGGGCTGGGATTTCCTGCCTCCCGGAAGCGAGCGTTTCGAGCAGGATGGGTTTGTCTACGCCGGTTACCAGGACTCGCCGGATCGCTGGGAAGCGGGTGGGGAGCCCAAGCCGATCGACTGGTATGCCGGCAAGCAATACGACGACTGTTTTTCTGCGGCACACGAGGTTTTGGAAAATTTCGATAAGGAATTTCCACAATGGCAGGGCCGTGGATATGAAATAGCCGGGTTTGTTTGGTGGCAGGGGCATAAGGATCAAGGGAACGCGGTTCACGCCGCGCGTTATGAACAGAATCTGGTTCACTTGATTAAGACTTTGCGTCGAGAATTTCAGTCACCCGCGGCTCCCTTCGCGATTGCGACGATCGGCTTCGATGGTTGGAAGATGTCGGGCAATGCCCGGGTGGTAGCCGAGGCCCAGTTGGCCGTAAGCGGGGAAGCGGGGAAGTACCCGGAGTTCCGCGGGAATGTGGCAACGGCCGAGATACGTGATTTTTGGCGTTCTGCTGAAGTGTCACCACGGGAACAGGGATTTCACTACAACCAGAATGCCGAGACTTACATGTTGGTGGGAGAGGCATTAGGGAAGGTGATGGTCAAGATGCAGGAGGGGAAGTAACCGTGATGTGCCCGGCAAAGTCGGTTGCCAAGAAAAATTTGGACCTATTGTTTGGTTGACCCGATAAGTAAGCAGTAGCCAGATCGATACCGAGCAATTGCGGGGTGGGCGGGGCATTTTTTTCCTGTCAGCTTCGGGTTTTGCCGCTCTCTGACGGTTTCAGCAGGGTTTTGTTGGTATCTGAGAGGCTTGTTCCCCGGGTGGAGCCCTTGTGGACTGGTTTTGAGCTGAGGGTGGTGATCATCCGGGTGGCAAGTGGTATGATTTTTAGGCGAAACCGAAGGGTGGCAAGCGCCCTTCACCTTCAACGACTGACGAATCCAACAGGATAATTGGCAAATGGAAGCTCTGAAATTTGATTTTAACGCGCTGGCAGAACGGGTGATATCGGGAGAAGCGATCGACCGACAGCAGGCCCTGGAGCTGTTGGAAACCAGCGATGAAAACCTGCTGGACCTGATGGCTGGTGCGTTTCGTATCCGGCAACATTATTTTGGCAAGACGGTTCAGTTGTATTTTTTGATGAATGCCAAAAGCGGGCTTTGTCCCGAGGACTGTACCTATTGCTCCCAATCAAAAATTTCGGATGCCGAGATTCCCAAGTACAACCTGTTGAGTCGTGACAAATTGTTGGACGGTGCCCGGGTGGCTGCCGAGCGAGACTCGAAAACGTATTGCATCGTGATCTCCGCGCGAGGGCCGAACGAACGGGAAATCGCCGCTGTGGAGACCATCGTTCCGGAAATTAAAGAAAAATATGACCTTAAAATCTGCGCTTGTCTCGGCTTGTTGAGTGATGACCAAGCCAAAAGGTTGAAGGCTGCCGGTGTGGATCGTGTGAATCACAATCTCAACACCAGCGACAGTTTTTACTCCAAGATTTGCACGACGCACACATATCAAGACCGAATCGATACTCTGGAAGCAGTACGGGCTGCCGGGATGGAGCTTTGCTCCGGTGGGATTATCGGTATGGGAGAAAAGCGAGAGGACATTGTGGGTATGGCCTTCTCTTTGCGTGATTTGGATGTGCAGTCGATTCCCTTGAATTTTTTGAATGCAATCGAAGGGACCCCGTTGGAGGGACACCAAGAGTTGAACCCGAGGTTGTGTCTCAAGGCTTTGGCTATGTTCCGTTACGTCAACCCAGACCGTGAGATTCGGATTGCGGGTGGGCGGGAAATCCACCTCCGTTCCCTGCAGCCATTGGGACTCTACGCGGCCAACTCGATTTTTGTCGGCGATTACCTGACAACCAAGGGGCAGGCACCCAAAGAAGACTATCAGATGATCGAGGATATGGGCTTTGATGTGACACGAAATGAGGAGACCACCTGTTCCTAGTGATGGAATGGGGGGCGTCAATTCGTAGTGTGTCGGGACCGTACCAAAAAAAAATGGGTGTGAGCCGTTCCAGGTTCCGCTCGAACTTTCTCCCCGTTAGCGGCGACTGATGCTCATGAAAGTGATTTTCATCCTGTTGTCTTCTGTTTTGGCGTTGTCCCTGCAAACTTACGCCCCCATGGGCTGGGTCGACTGTGAGCAAAATTGCCTGCTGGCGGATGACGCGCAGGGAGAGGATGATCGATTGATTGGTGGTGCCGTCCAGCGGCGGCCGATTCAGGCTGTGCCCGACGATCCTTTTCGGGTTGCGGGGGTGAGGAACGAGGAGCGGTACCCGCCTTTCACAAAGCATTTGAGTAGTTGTGGCATTGCGTTGGCTGCCACGGACCAGGTGCCGGATGAATTTCTCGTGTTGGTCGGGCAGGCAATTGACGAAATGTTTGCCCGTCGCGACGAACTGGATCTGGTAGCACAACGGAAAGTTGTCGAGCATCTTCACGCCTATGGGGCCCTGTTGCCGGTTCCGCTCACGGAACGATCGTTCGAACGGCTTTTGCGGCGTCACGAAGAACGATTGGACGACCTTCACCAGGAGTACAGCATCTGCGACATTATTATGGCCAAAGTTCCCACAGGCCAAGTGATGGAGGTGGTGGAGCATCTCTTGCATGCCGTGACGGATGTTGGGCTCCACTACCAGTTTCCTGCCGAATGGGGATTGTCTCGAGATTCGGATTTGTGGAAAGCGATGCAATTAGCGATTGAGAAAGGTTACTACAACATAGATTCCTACGACGATCTGCGGGGTGAACCGAGGGCGATTGTGGACCGAATCCTGCTCCAGGAGTTCGCTTATTGGTTTATTTCCACGGCTTGGGATCTGCAAACGCCTTACGGTCCCGGTGAAGAAGAGTGGACGTTGCGAACCCCGAACGATTTACAGGAAAAAATGCCGGAATTTTATCAGGTCTATCAGCGTACAGCGGCACGGGTGATGACGGCCCCAACGAAAAAGACATTGGCCAAGATAGGTCCGACGCGCGCCCAGGAACGTCGGGGAAAGCGATAGTCGCACATCGGCCGACGTGGGTGAATTCCGCGAACAGGTCGCCCTGTCTCAGTCCTCTTGCCAATAACCGTTTGCCTTCTCGAACTGCTCGATCTTCTCGACGTGATTCAAGGTCAAGGCGATCTGGTCCAGCCCACCGATCAGGCATTCTTTACGGAATGTCTCGATCTCGAACGTAGTTTCCAATCCGTATTCGTCCCGAACGGTTTGGGCAGGTAAGTCAATGGTGAGTTGATAGCCTTCCTGCTGGTTGGCACGGTCGTGGATTTGTTGAACTTCGTCGGAGGTCAGGGTGATGGGCAGCAGGCCATTCTTGAAACAGTTGTTGTAGAAGATGTCGGCAAACGACTCGGCGATAATGGCTCGAATGCCGTAATCGTCCAGCGACCAAACGGCGTGTTCACGACTGGAGCCGTTGCCAAAGTTTTTGCGGCCCACCAGGATCGAAGCGTTTTGGTATTTTGTCTGATTGAGTTCAAAATCCGGATTGGGAGAGCCGTCTTCCAGGAATCGCCAATCATAAAACAGGAACTGTCCAAAACCAGTTCTCTCAATTCGTTTGAGAAACTGTTTGGGTATAATTTGATCCGTGTCCACGTTGGATCGGTCTAGAGTCGCCACAATGCCCGTATGAGTATCGAAGGGTTGCATTTTTAAGCCTGGAAAAAAGGAAGTCGTTAAGGACTGCGTTTCATGAACAGGGGTTAATCCCAGTGTCGGACATCGACAAAGCGGCCAGCGATCGCGGCGGCGGCCGCCATTTCCGGCGAGACCAAGTGGGTTCTTCC
>JAYZCF010000137.1:0-7240 GCA_036338455.1 Planctomycetota bacterium | reverse complement strand
TCCATGCCCAGCCGACCGCCATTGAAACGGCGGCTCAGGCAGCGACCCGCCAGCAAATGGAACAGGCCGATGTGAGAATCCTCTGCCTCGATGGCTCGCGTCCGGTCAACCGATGGGAAAAGGAACAATTGGGGCGCTCTTCGTTTTACCATCTTCGCGTGCAAACCAAGGCGGATCAGCCCGCAGCGTCTGCCGATACCCAACAGGTCGATTTGCGAACGAGCGTGGTCACGGGAATCGGAATCGAACAACTGAAGTTGGCAATCGGCCATACGGCCTGCCAAGTTCAAAACAGCGAATCCTCGGTGGTGCACGCCACTGCGGTCCGCGTCGAGAACAGTTTGTGGTCGGCCACCGAGTCCATCAAACGCGCCCGGAATGCCGCGGAAGGCGGACTCGGGGACGAATTGGTCGCCGCCGAAATGCGGCAAGCACTGGACCAACTGGGCCAAGTAGTGGGCACCCTTTACACGGACGACCTGTTGGACGTCGTATTCGGAAAATTCTGTATCGGGAAATAGTTTTTTCCTGTGAAACCGGGCGGTCCAGCAAGATCCGATTGACTATTGCAGGTCAAAAACTAGTCTGAATAACTGAACCATATTCGCTTGTTTCCTGGAAAGTATCTCATGCTTTTTACCCGAGTGTTTTACCGACTACCCGCGATCCTCTGCCTGTCCATCCTGCTGGGTGCTCAAATGGAAGCCCGGGCTCAGACCCCGGGGCAACGGGTTGTGGTCACGGCCAACGTCGACACCAAGATCTACAAGGATAATGTGGACAAGGTTTATACGGGCGACATCCACACCGTGATCGCCGTCGAGGGAAAATGGTGCGCGCTCAGCCGCGTCAAAGGCTGGCTCCCAGCCCGTTACGTAATCAGCCTGAAATCGGCCATGCAACTTTATGAAAAACGGATCCAGGATGACAAGAACGACTCGGATGCGTTTGCTTTTCGCGGCATGTTGTATTACGAGATTGATGACTACGACAAGGCGGATGCTGACTTTACGCAGTCACTCCGTCTCAACCCGAAGAACGCTGCCACGTGGAGCAACCGCGGGATGGTTCGCAAGTTGATGCAAGACTACGCCCAGGCGCTCTCCGATTTCGAGCAGGCCCTCGCCCTCAACCCAAACTATGCAGGAGCTTTTTACAACCGCGGCCTGGTCCAGTTCGAACTGGGGCAATTCACCGAATCGGTCGAGAGTTACGACCAGGCGCTCCGCCACCAACCCGATGACCCTTGGACCCTGATTAATCGGGGATTTGCTAAACAGAGCCTGGGAGACAATCCGGGAGCAGCCTCCGACTTTCAGGCAGCCATCGAAATCGATCCAAACCTTTGCGAATCCTACATTGGTCTCTCCAACATACACCTTGGCACAAATGACTTGAGCAAGGCCTTGGAGTACGCCGAACAGGCAGTCGCGAAACATCCCCAAAATGGCATGGCACTCAATTCTCGCGGATGGGTCCAGTTCAAGCAGGGAAACCTGAATGAGGCGATGGAAGATTTTGACCTGGCACTTCGCCATGCTCCCCAGCAGTCCATCATCTACAACAACCGCGGCGTCTGTTTCGCGGAACAGAAAAAATACCAGCAAGCGATCGGCAACTATAGCCGAGCGATCAAGTTGTTCCCGAGGTCGGCCGTGGCGTATGCGAACCGGGGAACCGCGCACATGGGAATGAGCCAATTCGACCTCGCCCAGCAGGATTTCGAAACCGCGATCGAGTACGCCCCGAGACTGACCGACGCGGTCAATGGTTACGCCTGGTTCTTAGCGACCTGCCCGGCAGACGAGTACCGCGATGGAGAGAAAGCAACCGCATTGGCCAACAACGCGTGTGAAATGAGTGACTGGAAAGATTGGAGTCACATCGATACTTTAGCAGCCGCCTACGCCGAGCAGGGCGATTTCAAGAAAGCGGTCGAAATGGCAGAGCGGGCAGCCAACTTGGCGTCGGGAGCAGAGCAAGACCAGTGTCGTGAAAGAGTGACGCTCTACCGTTCGGGCAAGCCGCTGCGGAGCCAACAGGGCAAATCGTCCGGCCAACCTTGAGCCGGGCGTTCATCGCGATCTCGCCAGAGAACGCATTGCCTCCCTCTAAAGGTTGTCAAAAACCCGCGTCTCCGGGGTGGGCATTTCAAATGAAAAATGCTGGCTTTGCGAGAAAAACTGGTACGGGTTGCCAAATACAACCTGGTGAATCATCCCCTCAGAGTGCCCCCGTCGCCGCATCTCCATGATCAGGTCCGGCACCGCGGTCGGCTTGGAAGGCCCCCAGTCACCAGCTGAATTGACACAGAGTCGGTCGGGCCCCATCTGCTCGATAATATCGACCGCCCGAGCAGGCGTGCACTTCGTTACTGGGTACAAGGTCATCCCGGCCCAGTAACCTGCATCGATGACATCGCGAACCGTATGTTCTTCGACATGGTCAACCAGGACACGTGAACGATCCAACCCGGAATACCCGCCCAGCATATCCAGAATCATTCGAGTCCCCTGGTACTTGTCCGCCAGGTGGGGGGTATGAATCAAGACCTGTTGATTATGCTCAATCGCCAGCTCGACGTGTTCCTGAAAAACAATGGACTCGTTGCGGGTGTTTTTATTCAAGCCAATCTCACCAATCCCCAAAACATTGGCGCAGTCGAGGAACTCGGGGATCATCTTCATCACCTCGCGGCTCAATTCGACATTCTCAGCTTCCTTGGCATTGATGCAGAGCCAAGTGAAATGCTGAATGCCATACTGTGCAGCCCGAGCCGGTTCAACCTCGGTCAACTGCCGGAAATAGTCCCGAAAACCGTCGACACTCCCTCGGTCAAAGCCTGCCCAAAAAGCCGGTTCACTCATCGCAATGCATCCCATTCGCGCCAGCGTCTGGTAGTCATCGGTGGTACGGGAAACCATATGAATGTGAGGATCGATGTAGTACATGGAATTTCTTCAGTTCGTTCAGCAAAAGATCAACGTGGTTCTAGTTTGCCATCCGCAATTCCGAGGCGTTTGTCGTTTCGGTGGCTCAAGTGCGACTCTTGAGTTCAAAATCATCCTGCCAGCCGTCAACGTACTCCCTGGAAAACAGCAATTGCACCTGCTCAGCGCGATCCACGTCTTTGGAAGCGAGCAAGTCAATTCCACGGCCCAGCAACTGGCGGTTCGGGTGGCCTGTCAAATCACCCTCTGCCCGATCCATCCGATCGAGGCTGGCGGCAATTTCCAGAATCTTCGCTCGGACTTCCAGGAATTCCCTGTCGAGGATTTGTGAAGCTTTCATTTGGCCGGTTTCTTTCCGAACATGGTTGAGGATCGTGTCCGCTCGGTTCTTTTCCAGGCGGAAGAAGACAATATAATATGGTATTCGAGAACCCAACTTTCATCTAGGCTTCGCCATGCGGCAGACAACGATAATCTTTACCGTACTGGGCGGCCTATTTTTTTCGATACCGCTACTCCCCGGCGAATCCAGACGCTGCGAGGCTCATGAAATCCCGGATAATTTTGTTGAGCGGAGCCTGTCGATCGTTGTTCGCGACGACACGGTTTTGCTCACTTACCGAGCTGGCCTAAACATCGATACCATGAGAGTCGCCATGCAGCGGTGGGGCTGTCCTGCCGCTGAATATGCCAACAGCCTGAGCGATCAGGACCTGAACGAGAATTTTCGCCGGGTCGCGTTTGACAAGATCTCGGCAGGTTTGAAGGTTTCATTGAACGGAAAACCAGTCCGTTTACGCAAAGTCAGCTGCGAACCATCACCCCGGCACCACTTCTCCCTGGTGGCGCGTTACGAGCTTGCACTGGGCAAACCGAAAAAGCCGGTTGAGCTGGAACTCGTCGACGAGAACTTTACTGCCTACGAAGGTGCGGTAAGGTACTCTCTCAAGGCGATGGGCTCCGCCATGGTTCTCCGGTCCAACGTTGCGCCGATCATCGTTCGTGCGGAGCGATACGAACTGGCGGATCTCCCACCAGAAAAACGAATCGAAGTCTGCCGAGTCCGAGCAAAGCTTGGGTTCACAGCAGCCCTCCCCCAAACCGAGGAAAGGAATTCGGATGGGTAAGTGGCAATACGAGGATGGTTCGGCTCACCAGCAACGCCCCTATGTTACGACAATCAGAGCCTTCGTTGCGGTTCATCCGTCAAACAGAATCCACGTTCTCATTTAAAACCGGCCATTTATGTCCAGGACCATTGCAATCGGAGACATCCATGGCTGTGCCCCAGCCCTGCAACGCTTACTGCAGGAACTGTCACCTCAAACATCAGATACCATCGTGGGGATCGGGGATTACGTCGATCGCGGCCTGGATTCCAACGGCGTGATCGAAACCCTGGTCGAACTGGTCTCGGTGTGCCATCTCGTCCCGCTGATAGGCAACCATGAGCTCATGATGTTCAATGGCTTGCAGGGCAGGGAGGATTTCGACTTTTGGATGCAATACGGTGGCAGTCAAACCCTGGCCAGCTATGGTGGCAAAACAGAGAACATACCGCAGCACCACCTGACGTTTCTCAATCACTGTCTCAAGTTTTATGAAACGGAATCCCATATTTTCCTGCATGCAAACTACGTCCCCGATCTCCCGCTGCAGCAGCAGCCCGATCGGGTCATTTTCTGGGAACATATTCAGGAAACGGTTCCCCCACCCCATCAGAGTGGGAAGACCGTCGTGGTCGGCCATACACCACAAGTCGAGGGCAACGTGCGCAATTTGGGGCACCTGCAGATCATCGACACCTTTTGTTACGGTGATGGCTGGCTAACTGCCTTGGACGTCGACAGTGGCAAGATCTGGCAGACCAATAACGCTGGTGATTTCCGCGAATCGTTGCTTGGCCCACCTGAGTGCGAACCGTAGACGAATCCATTCCCCGTTCCAAAACGCTGCCAGAATCGGGAGTAAGCAGAATGGAAACGATCGTCTTTTGGCCTTTTTCAAGTTTTGCCCAGCGCCGAATTGCATTACGATAAAGAGGCCATGGCTGGTGTAACACCGCATTCCCGAGCGGCAGCTTCGCTGCGGGAATTGCCCAACTTGATTCTCGATCATCCTGAATTTACTCCCTGCGTCGATTCGTTGCTTGACGGCAAAGGCGCTACGTTTGATTCAGTATGGGGATCATCCTGCGCGCTTCTGGCAGCTGCGTTATCCAAACGGTTCACCCATCTCTTGATGGTCTGCCCCGACAGCCGGTCGCTGGACAACCACCTCGATGACCTGGAGACGTTCCGTGAGGGCCCGGCCGAACGCCTGCCCACCGCCGTTTCCATGAAAGGCCTTGATCAAACAGTCGACCAGGAGTACGGGGAACGCTTGCGAATGATCAAGGCGTGTGCCGCCGGGAACGTCCCGGGAATCGTGATTGCGTCGGTGCAAAGCTTGCTCCAAGGAGTTCCCACGCCCGCGTCGATCCAGAACCAGACCAAGGTCATTCGCAAAGGGGAGACATTGGATCTCGAGAGCCTCCATCCCTGGTTGCTGGAACGCGGGTTTCATCGCACCAGTGCCGTGGAGCTGCCGGGCGAGTACTCGGTAAGGGGCGGCATTGTCGACCTGTTCCTGCCGGACTGGACGGAACCTGTTCGTTTGGAGCTGTTCGACAACGAAGTCGAGTCGTTACGAAAATTTTCGATCGGCTCTCAACTAAGTCATGACGACTTGGAACAGGTGGAGATTACCCTGTTCACCCCAGGCGACAGGGCGGACTCGCATTTCATCGACTACCTCCCGGCCGAAACACTGGTCCTGCTGGTAGAGCCAGCCGAGTTGCAGAACAACGCCCGCGCCTTCATCGAACGATCGGAAGCCCCTGAAGATTTGCATAGCTGGAACGAGGTGCGACAGCGTTGGGCGGGTCATCCAGTAGCAACGGCCAACCGTCTGGCCATCGGTCCGATTGGACAAACGTGGAAAATGCCCATTGAGGCCGTCGAAACGTTTAGTGGGGATATCAGTGAAATTCGGCTACAAATAGACCGGTTGTCGGAGAACGGCTCGTTCTTCGCTGTGGCCCGAGTCGAAGGAGAAATCGCAAGAGTTAAAGAGATCCTCTCGCAGAGCAAAACGGCAGCCGATGGTCGACTGCACCTTTCAGCCGGGTGCATCCACGAAGGTTTTCAGCTACGGAAACTTGGACTGACGGTCGTCGGTTGCGACCAACTGTTTCACAGGACGGATGTGCGCCGCACGCGAACTCGTCATCGCCGGCTGGGCCGGGCAATCGACAGTTTCATGGACCTCCGGGCAGGTGACCTGGTGGTTCACCTGTCGCATGGCATTGCTCGTTTCCGCGGTTTGAAGATGTTGGAAAAGGATGGACAAACAACCGAACACCTCGAATTGGAATTTCATGGCGGTACAAAAATCTACGTGCCCGCTTCCAAGATCGACCTGGTGCAAAAGTATATCGGCGGCACCCGTACGACGCCCAGTTTGGCCCGTATCGGCGGCAAGGCGTGGGTCCGCCAGCGACAGGCCGCCGAATCCGCCGTGGCCGACCTCGCGGGGGAAATGATTGAACTGCAAGCCGCCCGCAGCAGCCGCCCGGGAATTGCCTTTCAAAACGACACACAATGGCAGAGCGAGTTCGAGCAGTCCTTCCCCTACCGAGAGACGCCGGACCAGCTCTCTGCCATCGAATCGATCAAACAGGATATGCAGCGGCCCCGGCCAATGGATCGACTTTTATGCGGCGATGTCGGTTACGGCAAAACAGAGCTCGCCATGCGAGCCGCGTTCAAGGCAGTGGAGAACGGCTACCAAGCGGCCCTTCTGGTGCCCACCACAATCCTGGCCGAGCAACACTTCCGCTCATTCACCGAACGCATGGGTGAATTCCCACTGGAAATTTGCAAACTCAGTCGCTTCTGCTCCTCGCGGGAACTGCGCCAGACGGTGGAGCGATTGAAGAGTGGCCAAGCGGACATTGCTATCGGCACTCACCGCCTCGTATCGAAGGACGTCGATTTCTACAACTTGGGCCTGGTCATTATCGACGAAGAGCAGCGATTCGGAGTCGCCCACAAAGAACGCCTCAAATCACTGCGCAGCACGGTGGATGTTCTGACCATGTCCGCCACACCCATCCCGCGGACCTTGCATATGTCGCTGGTTGGCGTTCGAGACATTTCCAACTTGGAAACACCGCCCGAGGAACGCATGCCGGTCGAAACGCGTGTAACACGTTTCGACCCTGAACTGATTCGCACAGCGGTCCTTCG
>JAYZCF010000136.1:0-18276 GCA_036338455.1 Planctomycetota bacterium | reverse complement strand
AAGCAAGGGTTTTTAACGCTTTTTTATGACTGACGGGGGAAACGAGCTGGGCCGTGCATCATTTATCTCGGTTTGAGAATCAGCGCGGCGCGTTAGAATCACCCGTCCCGAGCAGAGTCGGTTGCCGGGACATTTTCGTTTTTATTTCTTTCTGATCCACCGCCTAGGAACCCATTGATGGCCCGTGTTGTTTTGGCAATGTCGGGCGGCGTTGACTCGAGCGTCGCAGCGCACCTGTTGATTGAACAGGGGCATGAGGTGATCGGTGTCTTCATGCGCCATGGAGAAGAGGCAGTGGAGGCTTGCACGCTAGATGACCAGCCGGGTACATCGGCTATTCTCAACGTTTTGAACCCACGGGCCGATCACAAGCAGGGTTGTTGCAGTGCGTCGGACGCCGAAGATGGCAGGCGGGTAGCTGAACGACTGAAGATTCCGTTCTATGCCCTGAATCTGGAAGCCGAGTTCCAGGGCATCATCGATTATTTTGTACAGGAATACACGGATGGCCGGACGCCCAATCCTTGTGTCATGTGCAACAACCGCATTAAGTTTGGCAAGCTGTTCGACTATGCCTCGAGCGTCGGTGCTGAGTTTCTGGCGACCGGGCATTACGCGCGACTGGTGCGGGACAATGGTTACCCTCAACTGTTGCGGGGCGTCGACGCCGGCAAAGATCAATCCTATGCCCTGTTTGGTATCCAACGTGAGTTTCTGAAGAAAATGTTGCTGCCTGTGGGGCATTATGCCAAATTAGAGATTCGTGAGATTGCAGCCAGCCTCGGATTGAATGTGGCAGAAAAGAAAGACAGCCAGGAAATCTGTTTTGTTACCGATGGAAAGCATGAAGAATTTGTTCGCAAGAAACGTTCTCCCTCCATCGATACGGCAGGGAAAATCGTGACCACTGCGGGGCAGGAGGTCGGTCGACATAAGGGCATCGAGCGATTTACGATTGGTCAGCGGCGCGGGTTGGGCGTCGCGATGGGTGAGCCTTATTTCGTGGTGCGGATTGATCCGCAAACGTTTGACGTAGTGATCGGTCCCATTACCGAGTTGGGCTGCCTGACCTTGACGGCGAATCAGGCCAACTGGCTGGTCGATCCGTCGGAGGGAGAATTCGAGTGTCTCGCCCAGATCCGTTACAACAGCGCAGCTGCCCCGGCCACTGCCCAGGCGTTGCCCGGCGGCCGTTTAAGTGTACGGTTTCAAGAACCCCAACACGGCGTGGCGCCCGGACAGGCGGTCGTCTGTTATGATCAACAGCAGGTATTGGGCGGCGGCTGGATCGAGTAACGCCCGAATTGTCCCTTTTTGTGCGGTCGGAACTGTTTTGCCTCGTCTGGTCGGGTATCATGGGGTGGGCATTGGCCCGTTCATCCAATTTCGTCCTGTTATTATTCTGGAATCACTCCATGACCCAGATCGCATCGAATCATTTTTTTACGGTCGGCCTCACGCTTTTGCAGCCTGACCCAGCACAGGGTGATATCTCCCAATGGATTTGGTGGATTATTGGTGGACTGGTCGTCTTTTTCTCGCTGGTCATCTTCATCGCTTTCCTGGTCTACGGAAAACTCTGGTTCCAGGCATTCATGTCGAGCGCGGACGTTTCGATGAAGAGTCTGGTCTTCATGGGTTTTCGTAAAGTGCGTCCGACCGTCATCGTTCCGGCCAAGATTATGGCCGCCCAGGCAAAATTGGATATTGGCCGTAAAACGGGGATCAGTACCGATCGCCTGGAGGCCCATTATCTGGCTGGAGGGGATGTCTTGCGGGTGATCAATGCCATCATTGCTGCCCACCGGGCCGGTATTGATTTGGACTTTGATCGAGCAGCGGCGATTGATCTGGCCGGTCGGGATGTGTTGGATGCGGTCAAGACCAGTGTTTATCCCAAGGTAATCGATTGCCCCGATCCCCAGCGAAGTGGGAAAAACGTTTTGAGCGCGATCTCCAAGGACGGCGTTGAGTTGCGAATCCGGGCCCGCGTGACTGTTCGAACAAACCTTGAGCAGCTGATCGGTGGCGCGACGGAAGAGACGATCATTGCGCGTGTGGGGGAGAGCATCATTTCGTCGATTGGTTCTTCCGATAAACATCAGGATGTACTGGCTAACCCCGATCGTATTTCCAAGGCTGTTTTGGAGCGGGGTCTCGATGCCCAGACCGCTTTCGAGATCGTATCGATCGATATTGCCGATGTGGATGTGGGAGAAAATATTGGTGCCCGACTGCAGGCAGACCAGGCTGAAGCGGATACCCGTGTTGCCCGTGCCAACGCAGAAAAACGTCGTGCTGAAGCGATCGCCCTAGAACAGGAGATGAAAGCGGACGTGGCGGCCAAACGGGCCGAGCTGGTCAAGGCGGAGTCCAAGGTGCCCAATGCTATGGCCGAAGCTTTCCGGGCGGGCAACCTGCACTCCTAAAGAAGGCCTCCCGTTGTTTAGCCGTGTCGGTGTGATAACCCCTGCGAGGGTGGGCGGTGAATCCTCATTGGTTTGTAAGGCGCCGCTAAAAAGGAAAACCAGGATTAAAACGAGGGGCTAGCGTGATACAGGAATGGAACAGGATTCTGACGTTCTTTGGTCTTTTGTTGGTAGGTTGGGTCCCGGCGCTCGCCGCGTTTGAAAAGCCGAACGTGGTGATCTTTCTGACCGACGATCAGGGCTGGGGGGATTTGGGGTGTTATGGCCATCCGCGGATCCAGAGCCCCCATCTCGACCAATTTGCCTCGCAAGGCTTGCGGCTGACCCAATGTTATTCCGCCTGCAGCGTCTGTTCCCCGTCACGATCGGCGATTCTGACCGGTCGCACCCCGTACCGGAACGGGGTCTGGCGGTGGATTCCGGCGGGAAGCCAATACCACCTGAGGTCGAGCGAAATTACGATTACCGAACTGTTAAAAGCGCGTGGTTACGATACGTGTCACGTCGGCAAATGGCACCTCAATGGTAAGTTCAACAGCCCCGACCAACCGCAGCCGAATGATCATGGGTACGATCATTGGCTGGCGACCCAGAACAACGCCGCACCGCATCACCTGAACCCGACCAACTTTGTCCGCAACGGTGAGTCCCTAGGGCGGGCCAATGGGCCCAGCTCCATGGTCTGTGTCGAGGAGGCTGTCGATTGGCTGCAATCGAGGCAGGATAAACAAAAACCTTTTTTCCTGACGGTTTGGACGCACGAGCCCCACCTGCCGATCGAGTCGGCCAAGAAATACATGCAGCCTTATCAAGACTTGGATGACGAGGGAATCCGTCAGCACCACGGGAACATTACCCAGCTCGATGATGCCTTTGGAAAGCTGATGAACCGGCTTGATCAAATGGGTTACCGCGACAACACCCTGGTCGTTTTTACCTCCGATAACGGCCCTGAAGGAAAAGGGACTGCGGGGCGGACGCGAGGGTCAACCGGTGGCTTGCGGGGGAGGAAACGATCATCCCACGAAGGTGGGATCCGTGTTCCGGGCATCATTCGTTGGCCCGGCCGCATCGAAGCGGGAAGTCAAAGTGATGAGCCGGTTATTGGTTCTGATCTTTTCCCCACTTTATGCGATATTGTCGATATCCCTTTGCCTGCGGATCGCACGATTGACGGCGCCAGCCTGCTACCCCTGTTTGACGGTCGGCCCGTGCCGCGATCTCAGCCGCTTTACTGGCGAAACCATCTTGCGCCATCGGAGTCCCGAGTGGCCATGCGGGTCGGTGATTGGAAGATCCTCGCATCGGATGACCTGCAACGATTTGAGCTGTACAACATCCGAGAGGATTGGCAGGAAAGAAACGATCTTAAAGCGAAGCAGCCGGAGAGATTTGAACAGCTGAGAAATCAACTGCTCCAGGTGGATGCGGCCGTTCTGAAAGAGGGTCCCGATTGGTGGAAATATGACGTTCCGCGTGGCAAAAAAGCAAGACAGGCCAAGAAGCTGTTACCGGGAATCGACTCCACAGGCGAATTCGACAAGGTGCTTGGTGGAGAGGTCTCGAGCAGTGAACTTGGTTTTCGGCTGAAAGCAGCTGGCGAAGGGCTGGCCGTTCGCCAATTGGATCAACCCATTACTGACCGCGCGGTGCTCCATACGTCGTATCGCAGCCTGCAAAAGCGGGGGAAGACCCGTAATGCAGCGATCGTACTCGGATCCCGCGCAAACAATAGCGTGACCTTGAAGATCGGGACCGCCATAGGAATGAACCGACACGTCGCATTTACGGGTGACTGGCAAAATGTGGGTAATCGGGCGAGTGTGCCTGCCGATTTCCAACCGACCGATCTGTTCGAGGTGGACGTGGATCTCGATTTAAAGGGGCACTTGGCCAAGGTGAACATCAACCAGGCAACTTTTGAATTTCCACTGCCAACTTCCATGACCGAAATTTCGTGGGTCGGCTTTTACGTTAAGGAAACGGAGTCGGATTTTTCAAATCTGGAAATAACCAATCGCTGAAACAGGAAGTACGGGACAGACGTGGCCCTGGAAATACTCTATGCGACCTCGAGAACTGGTGGTGAGGGCGGCTGGCCGATACAATTCTTTTGGCGGGCCCGCGCTGACTTTTAATTTTCAACACCCCGAACACATAAGTAGTGATGGCAAAGAAAATACGATACTGGCTGATGAAATCCGAGCCGACGGTGTACTCAATTGACGATCTGTCGAAAGAGAAAAACAAGACAACGCATTGGGATGGTGTCCGCAATTATCAGGCCCGCAATATTTTGCGAGATGAGATGAAAGTAGGAGACAAGGCCCTGTTCTATCATTCGAACGCCAAGCCACCCGGAGTCGCTGGCGTTTGCCGGATTGTAAAGGAGTCGTACCCCGACTTCACCGCCTTTGACCCAAAGGACAAACATTTTGATCCGAAGTCGAACCAGCAGGAGCCTCGCTGGTTCATGGTTGATATCAAGTTGGAAAAGAAATTTTCTCGCCTGGTTTCGCTGGATGAAATCAAGTCTGTTTCGGCCTTGTCGAAAATGGTACTCGTCAATAACTCACGTCTTTCCGTGCAGCCGGTGACCAAGGGAGAGTTTGAGACCATTTTGAAGCTGGCCAGTAAGTAACGGTCTCTTCCGGAAGTTTCCCTTTTACCAAGTGGGTGTGTTGTCCTTGGAGAAATATCTCGGTAGGGGAAGGGCAGCCCTAAGCGGCCCCCACCGGTTGATGCCCTGCTTTTCCCTGCTTGGGGCCGAGTGGGGTGCGATGGCACACCGGTTGGGTCGTTTTCGACGGATCTTTTGAGAAACTTTTGAAAGAAAGCTGCCTGCCCAACCCGTTTTACTTATAATCCCGTAATGCTCCAGGGAACTTCCTGCCGTGTCTCATTCCCTGGCCCATCTAATCCCTTTTCAAGTTCTCACCCACTATCTTCTTTTCGAGCTTGTTCGCGTCGCCAAGACCGCAGCAAGTCATGAGGAATCTGGTTGTTATGCTCCAGAGTCATGCCAATAAGAGTGCCTGTGTCGCGTTGAACATTTTAAACGGGACGCATCAAGGCCAGACAATCAATGTCCCTTCGGAAGAAACGGTCACGATTGGCCGCTCTTCATCCCTTTCAGTGTCAATACTCGATCCGAGAATGAGTCGTCAACATTTCAGTCTGGTCTGCACTGACTGCCAATGGCGTGTTCACGATTTAGACAGTTTGAATGGGACGTTTGTGAATGGTCATTCCGTTGAGCAAGAAAATCTTCAGCACGGTGACGTGGTGATGGCGGGCGATACCAAGTTTCAGGTGGCGTTTCCCGGTGGTGATTTTTTGCCGGCCGTTACTTCCTTGCCCCCCCAGCCAACCGTCGACAGGAAAGCCAGCAATCGCAGCACGTCAAACTACGATGACTTATACTGACCTGGCGCGTTTTCATCGGCGACCAATGGGCTTGTGAGCGCTAGCCGCTGCTATTGATGCTTTTGGACGAACGACCAGACGACCGAAGGAGGTAGTGCGTAACTGCGGACCCGACTGTTACGGGCAATGTTGAGTCCAACCAGGTTGCCCTGCCAGTCGTAAACGGGTCCACCGCACTCGTCCGGTTGTAAATCGGCGTCATGACAGAGCACGTTCGTAAAGCCGTCTCGACGACCACTCCGGTCGATACGATCTGCGACGTGCCCGCCATCGGAGGGTGGGTCACCCAGTGTCACGTCCTTTTCGATCTCTTGTTCACCGCGTCGGATCTTGACTTTGATTAAATTATTGGGGTCCGTTTTCGACAGGAATTTCAAGAGATCAGAACGGCCCCGGATGGTGGTTGAGTTCATTTTGATAATGGTATCGCCCGCTTTGAGGCCAGCGCGTTGTGCGGCACCTTCATCCACTTCTTGCAGAACCGCACCGCCGTTATCGGGATTTGCCAAAATCACGCCAAGGTAGCCTTTGCTGACCCGTTTGCGAGATGGAAAAGCTGGACTGCTCCAAACACTCATGAGCCCCTTGCCGTTGGGATTGGGTGAGATCAGGAACCTCCCCAAAGGCGGTTTTTTGGTAGACTCTTTGGTCCATCTCACTCCCTTCGAATTCTTTTGGGGACGTCGTAGCAGAATCAGGTCGTTACCCGTCTCTCTGGCGACAACCTCCAGCGAAACGTTTTTTCCAGCAATCCTGGCAATCGGCTGGGTGCCGACCCTCGAACTCTTACTGACGATGAGATCGGAGTCGGCGATCAGTGTTCCCCAGACCGTCAATTGCTTATCCCCGCTGCGACTACGAATGGATGCGCAGGTATCGTCCAGGCGCGATTCCAGGCGTGTGAATTGACCGGCCAAATTTTTCAGTTCCGGAATGGGCTGAATAAACGTCTGGTCGACGACCCGCTTTTGGGGAACATCTGACTTTGGATTCTCTGTTGGCAGGTAAGGTAATTTCAACTCCAAGGTCTGGTCGCCTCGCTGGACACCGATCTGGAGGTGAGTAGCGTTCCGATCTTGGGCGGCCAGAAGTAACTTGCGAAGACCATTGGTCGACTCGATTTTTGATCCATCGATCGAGGTGATCAGGTCCTTGGTCCGCAATCCGGCCTTAGACGACACACCGTCTGCCTGAACACTCAGCACGATGACCCTTTTTTCATCTTCGACGTTTTCGCATCGAAATCCCAATTTGGGTAAACCGGGCATGCGGGATATGGCTAAATTATTTTCTTGGTTCAAGTCATCCCAATACTCGCGAAACTTGTTGATCGGAACATCGTAATTGCGATCCATCGAACGCCCGATCCGAGAGTGGATAGCGATGATGTCCCCGTTCAGATCAAACAGCGCGCCGCCAGAATCACCCGGCTCCATCAGAGCAGTTGATTGAACCATGCCCGATCCGTTTGTCAGTGGTCGAACGATATAACCAAAGCGGACAACAGCCCCTCGTGAGCGATTGTAGCCACCCGGATGCGAAATGCTCAGGCAAGGTTGGTTGGTTTTCAAGCTGGATGAATCACCCATTTCGGAATACGGTAGTCCCGAGGCATTCTCGATCTGCAAGAGCGCGCAATCATGCCGCCCATTAGCTCCTAGCCCTTTGGCTCGGAGGCGACGACCATCGGACATCAGGACTCGGTAGCTGTCACCCGGATTGATCGCGTGACCTGCCGACAGGACGTAACCATCCGAACTGATGATGACTCCACTGAACGTTGATCCACCACTGCTGATGGCGACGACCGAGGGCCAAACCTGATCGACCGTGGAATAGATCCGTTGCTGGAGTGGGTCGACCTCAAAGTCCTGCGCCCAAGTGGAACCACAC
Organism: Planctomycetota bacterium; assembly: GCA_036338455.1. Lineage (GTDB taxonomy): Bacteria > Planctomycetota > Planctomycetia > Pirellulales > Pirellulaceae > Mariniblastus. The sequence goes on along the minus strand of JAYZCF010000136.1, from coordinate 10,528 downwards.
AGGCAAAAGATGAGAAAGACAGGGGTCGATATGCGGCAGATTGATTTCATAGGTGGGACCTCAAACAAAGGCAGGTAGCTCCCTACAGGATAACCGAAACTCGTCCGCGAAGCTCTTGAAAACGGACTCGCGTCCATCGCTAATACGAACAACATTGGGCTGGTCGGATGTTTTCCGCAGGCTTGGATCGTTGCAGCCAAGTTTCTCCCGCGGAGCCCCAATTGTCCTTCTATTCGTAAAATCGGTGACTCAGAGGCGTTCCGTTAATTTTCGAACCGTAGCGGGAACCGTTTGGACAACCCGCCTATTCGGACTTTCTCCCCGTCGCCGTCCGTTTGCCGATCAAAAAATAAGGGAAAACCTGTTTGACGGACCATTTTTTGCAACAGGTGGTCTGTTTCCAGGAAATTGGAACCACGGGTGATCGGATTGTCGGAGTTCGAAAGACCGTGCTAGAAAAATCGAACCTCTTGCAATTCCGATCCCAGAGAGTCGCTACAACACTCATTTTCGCGTTGCAGCGACCGCGACGATATCGTCGACCCCAAGTACGGTTGCAGGGTCGAGGTGGTCGTTGAGCTCCGACTAAGACTTGTCCGAACCACCTTCGCCACCAAAGTCAGGCCGTTTGGGTCGGCCGTTTTCACCGCGCCCCCCCGGGCCTCCGCCTTGACCGCCACCTGGACCACCCGGTCCACCGCCGAATCCGCCCCCACGACCTCCGCGTCCCCCCGGCCCACCGCGACCTCCTTCGCCACCACGACCCATCTCGGAAAAGTTGGGGGCCATCTCTTCTCTCGAAATTTTCCCGTCTTTGTTCTTGTCCAGTTGTTTGAGTGATTCGGCGGCAGCTTTGATCTCTGCGGCGGAGATTTCGCCATCTCGGTTTTTGTCCAGCACAACAAACAACGGCATCATCGTCAACATTCGTGACATGCCTCCTTCGCCACCTCGGCCGCCTGGCCCGCCACCACGTCCGCCCGGTCCGCCTTGTCCGCCCGGTCCGCCGCCGGGACCACCCGGTCCACCACCTCGGCCACCTTGCCCGCCGCCCGGTCCGCCACCTCGGCCGCCCGGTCCGCCACCTTGTCCACTGCCGCGCCCGCCCGGTCCACCGCGCCCGCCTGCCATCATGGTTTGAACCTCTTCTCGCGTTACAAAACCATCTTCATTGGCATCGAGTCTTTCAAAAAAAGTCGCCATACGGCCGGTGACTTCGTCGCTGGATAATTTGCCGTCCGAATTTTTGTCATTTTCAAACATCCGTTCGATCATCTGTTCCGGATTAAATCCTCCGCGCCCGCCTTCCTGAGCTTCCGCTTGGGAAATCATCATGATCAAAATGGCTGTCGCCATGAATGTGGTTTTCATTGGGGGTTCCTCGGTTAAGTCAGTTGGTCCCTTCTCGATTTCAGCAACAGCTGCTGTCTTGAGGGAGTCTTCTTACATATTCACGATATTGAGATGAGTTTGTGGACAACTGTTTCAAAAGGGATCCGAATTCAGCACAGATCCTTCGGTTTTTCGAGTTTTCGTAGCCGTTTGCCAAGTATCCAAGATTCCAAATGTCGTGCCTCGTAGCACGGAAGTCAAAACGATGGCTGAATCTGACTTGGCCACAAGGGCGGGCGTTTGAGTCGCTGGTCGTCGACGCCCTATTCCGACGCGGGGCCAGGGTCGAGGTATTGTACGACAATTTGAGCGTTTTTCTTCTGTAAATCGATGCGCTTGACCTCGACCTTTTGAACGTCCAAACCGGTCCGATCTTTCAGATTGGAGAGCAGGTCTGCACGCTGATCTGGTTTCAGTAAATCGAGTTTATCAAACAGAATGGTCTGCGAACGCAATCTTCGCATACTGAACAATTGTTCCATGAACATCGTGGTTGTGAAAATGATTAGATTGACAAACAGCAATTCGGCGTAACTCGTCTTCTTGTTGGATAACGAGTTGATTACGGCCAAACCAATCACGATGAACAGGTAGGTCATTTCCTTGACGTTAATCGAATTGGTGCGATAGCGGATAATGGCAAAAATGGCGAACAATCCTAGAGCCATACCCAGGCCGAGATCGAGTTTCTTGAGGGTGAAGCAGATGAAGAAAACCATGACGTTCATCAAGACAAAGGTGAACACATAGACCATCTGCTTTTGATGGGCGTGGTAGGCGACCCGAACAATCAGGAACAAAAAGACCAGGTTGATTGCCAAGCGGACAACCAGCTTGCCCAGATCATCGTCGTAAAGGGGGACTTCGAGGAATTCCATGTATTTGAGACCTTGGTGAGTGTTTCTTAACAAAAGGTATAACCCATTTGGGGGTCTTGGGTATCGCCAGATAGGTTTTAATTCGGCCGTTTCACTGACAAAACAGGAAAAACAGCCGTTTATTCCGCCGTTTGATCGGGGGGCGACTGAGGTCACAATGGTCGGGCCCGTGGTCGATCGCCCCCGAAATCGATGGTCGGGCAACGGTCGTTCCGGGTGAGTCAGAATATGGCTCGAAAGAAAGATAGTTCGGGCAAAGTTTCTGAATCGGCCGATGAGCCTTATCATGGGAACAGCGGAAACGGTTCATTATAATGAGGCGATCTCCGGTTCCGACTCGAGACCGTGGCCTGACCTATACGTCTAAAATACACGAGTCCGGCCACGCATGCTTTTACTGAAAGAAAGGGCAATTCCAAGATGAACTTGTGCCACCCGCCAAGAGTCCCCCAGATGATAGCCTGGTTGGTAATGCTCCTCAGCCTAATGCAGGTCGTGCAGGGGCAAGAACGCCCGGGAGAGGAACGCCCCAACATCCTCTTCATTATGTCAGATGATCATGCGGCTCACGCGATTGGCGCTTACCAAGGGCGCCTGGCATCGCTCGATCCGACGCCCGTGCTCGATCGATTAGCCTCCGAAGGGGTCTTGATGAAAAACGTCTTTTGCACCAATTCGATATGCACGCCAAGCCGGGCGACCATCATGACGGGACAGTACTCCCACGTGAATGGCGTGACGACATTGAACGGCGCCATTCCGGCCGCCAAGCAGTTCCTGCCCCGCTTGATGAAGCAAGCGGGCTACGAAACGGCCATGATTGGCAAATGGCATCTGAAGGCAGAGCCTGCCGAGTTCGATTTTTATACCGTACTTCCGGGACAAGGTTCGTATTTCAACCCGGTCTTTCGCACAAGGGGCAAACAGCCTTGGCCAAAGAACGAAGTGCGTATGGGCGGGTACAACGGTAAACACTCTTCCGATGCGATTACGGATCTTTCCCTGAAGTGGTTGAAAAACCGAAAGCAGGCTGACAAACCGTTTTTCCTGATGCACCATTTCAAGGCCCCCCATGATAATTTTGAAAATGCGGAGCGCTATGATTTCCTGTACGAGGAAGAGCAGATCCCAGAGCCTGTCAGCCTTCGGCAGCGTGGCAACCACGGGCCTCAGGGGCGCCCGGCCTACGGGACCTCGGTCGGCAAGAGGAACCAGCGCCGGAATATGGGTGACCATATGTTCGTCGATGATGGGCTGTCAGAGGAGCAATACCAAGGAGAAGCTTATCAGCGCTACATGAAAAAGTTTCTTCGTTGCGTGCGCGGTGTCGATGACAACATCGGTCGCTTGATCGACCACCTCGAGAGTACGGGGGAACTGGATAACACCGTTATTATTTACACGGCTGATCAAGGTTTCATGCTGGGTGAACATGATTACATTGACAAGCGATGGATGTACGAAGAGTCACTGCGCATGCCGTTTATCGTAAGATACCCAGCCAAAATCCCCGCCGGGAGCAGCCGGGATTCGATCATCAATAACGTTGATTTTGCACCGACGCTGCTGGAGATCGCCGGGGTCGACACCCCTGACTACATGCAGGGGCGTAGTTTTTGGCCAATTATCAAGGGCGAGGCTGAGCCTGACGACTGGCCGCAAGCGACCTATTACCGTTACTGGATGCATATGGCGCACCACGACAACCCGGCGCATTATGGGATCCGAACGAAGCAACACAAGTTGATTCACTTTTACGGTTTGCCGCTTGATGCGCCCGGTGCTAAGCCGACACCAACCGATCCGCACTGGGAGTTTTATGATTTGACCGCGGACCCACGGGAGATGAATAACTTGATCAACGATCCGCAGCACGCGGAGACCATTGATCGCTTGAAGCTCAAATTGCAGGAACTGCAGACATCTGTGGGCGACGCCTTTGAACCACCCGTAGCAGCCGGTGAAGAGCCTGACGCCGACTTCCAGCCCGACCAATCGAAATTGCCGGCCAAGGTTCCGGGTGACGCGATTGTGTTACTGGGTCATGAAACCAATCGTTTTATTGGAAGGCATGGTACGCCAGTCGACTGGCCAATCGACCAGGGTGTGGCTACTTCAACCCACGGCGGAAGCAATTTCAACCATATCCTGTCGACCGTCCATTTTAGGGACGCGGACATTCATGTTGAGTTCTTGCTGCCCGAAAAAGGTCCCGGCAATAGCGGGATCTACATTCACGGAAATTATGAATTGCAGATCCTCAATACGCACCACAAGTCCAAGATCACAATGGATGATATGGGCGCCCTTTATGGTTTTAATCCACCCCTGGTCAACGCCGCGCTACCACCCGGCCAATGGCAGGTTTATGACATTCGGTACCGTGCCCCGCGACGTAACCAAGAGGGTGAGATCACAACGCCCGGCTCGGTGACTGCCTACCTCAACGGACAGAAAGTCCAGCAGGCAACCCGTTTCGAAGAACCCCGCTCTTCTTTTCACCCTTACCGCCATGGCGTAACGGATTATCTGAAGAAAATAGGCAAAGCTCAGAAACAGACATCGGTGGGCCCCGTTTTTCTCCAGGACCATAACAACCCAGTCAAGTTTCGCAATGTTTGGATCGTTCCTCTGGATGATCAGCATCGGGTTTACAACCCTGAGACCGAGACCGACAGCTAGTTGTTTGAAACGTGGGGATCAAGTGACGCGTGACCTTTTATGGATCGTCACACGCTTGATCATCAGATGCTTGCCTCCGGGGGCCGCGCTTGGGCGGATTGGGGGGTGGCTGATTTGCGGGCGTTGCGGAACGTACTGAATCGCCTGTGGTCGAAGGCAGCTCGGGTTGTTCTCCCGTCTTCTTGAATTCGCTCAACCATTGCTCGGCGGCTTCCAAGCCGGGCCCAAATCCCCACGGTCCACGCTCGGCGGCCACGGCCAGTCGTCCGTCGGTTCGCACAAGGAAGACTCGATCCGGGTGCGCCTGGTAGGCGAGGTTGGTCGAGTTGTTCATGTCGTCAATCAACATCGGCATGGTCAGTGATCGGTCGTTGATCAACATCTCCGCCGTTTGACAACGGTCTTCATAATTCTTGTGCTCGTTGATGCCGAGTGACTTGCCCACACCGGATGGTCGAGGGCCATCGGCAGCGTGAGCTTCACGAATATAAATCATTCGAAAGTCGGCAATCTCTTTGTACTGGTTATACATCCGTTCCATTGAACCAACCTGGTTCAAAAACGGAGGTCATGTATAGCTTCCAAAAAAGAGGATCACCGGTTTCTTGGTAACAATGGCGGATAATTCAGTTTGCGATTTGCCATCGAGAGATTTCAGCTTAAAGTCAGGTGCCTTCTGACCCACCTTCAAGCCTCCCGCGTCTTGGCGGCCTCTTCCCTGCCCACCGCGTCCCTGTCCACCTCGACTCTGTCCACCTCGACTCTGTCCACCTCGCCCGGCTGACATGCGAGCTTGCGCTTCTTCTCGAGTCACGAAGCCGTCCTGGTCGGCATCCATGCGGTCAAAAAACGGAAGCAATCTTCCATTCACCTCGTTTCGTGAGAGTTTTCCGTCGGAGTTCTTGTCGTTTTGAAACATCCGTTGGACCATTTGTTGGGGGTTCATCCCTCCGCGCCCCTCGCGATTCATTCGCTCAAATCGTTGGCGGGAATCCGACTTTTGGGACTGTTCCGATTCTTGTCCCTGGGTCTCTTGCCCGCAGCTGGTCTGAATCAACAGGCCCACGCCGAGAGTGATTGCTGTGCCAAGCAGCATCTTTCTTAAAATATTTTGTTTCATAATATTCCCCGGTATAAAACCTGATAACGATTTACTTCTGGCGAGTCGGTTGCTGAGCCTTATCCTAAAGGAGCCCGCATACGAGAGCCAACGAGAAACACGCAAATATTTGGCAAACCGGACAGAGATTTTTGAAAGAGGGCCCAATTTTCAACGCCTGCTTCGATTTTGGCTCTGCGGGGGCGGAAACGCTCAATCATTTCCCTGTTCGGGTAATGGGTTACCTGCCAGACGGCGCAGTGCCAAAAGGCGCACAATCCAGTGCCACGTGACGGCTAATAACACGGCAGTGGTTCCCACGTGAAAGACCTGCACCACCTGGTAGACGGCAAGATGCGCCATTACCACTCCCATCAACATCATGGCCACCACCATCGCCATGATCCATTTTGGTTCGGGCCATCGTACAGAGCGGATACGGCAGGCGAGCCAAAGCATCAGCCCTGCCGAGAACAGCAGGCTCCAGGAAAAACTGCGGTGAATTTTATAGATCCAGGTCGCGGACAATTCATCAATCCATTGTTCACGGCTCAGTTGACCGGCGGCATGAGTTAATTCATCCGTTTGTTCTCTGACTTGGCTACCCAGCAGTCCCTCGGCAAACAGGCAAGCAAAGAACAGAAGCGAAACGAGCAGCAGTGGTTGCAATTCTCTCTTGGCTGGCGGGGTTCTTTCACCGCGGGGTGCTGACAGCCAGGTGATGGTGACCAGGACGATGATTAACAGAAAGGCGAGAGCCATATGCAGTGTGATGATCCCTGGTTTGAGCCCGCTTTCCACCACCCGGGCCCCCATGACGGCATTGACCACTACGTCGGTCAGGCTCAGCCAGGACAACGTTACGATCCAGCCCCGATGAGCCTTGGCGGTCCAAGAAAAGAGTGCCAGGAGTAGTGCCGCCAAGCCAAGCGGAAGGGTGATCAGTCGATTGGAGAATTCAATCCATGTGTGTACCGGGTCAAAACTCTCCAGGATCGTTTCCCGATTAATCGTATCGGGATCGATCCCTTTCCGCACCGCGTGGCGCTTAAACTTTTCGATGTCCAGCTTGTCGACGTCAATCTGATCGACACTGGTTGGCGGGATGATGCAACCCCAACAAGTGGGCCAATCCGGGCAGCCGAGTCCAGACCCGGTGACTCGAACCGTCGCACCAGCCAAAACCAGAACAACGACAGAGACCAAAGCCACCCAGGCAAGACGATTGACAATCATAACTTATTGATAGCTTCCCATAACCGGTAAGGGGCCGCTCCTGGTTTCAGCTCGTATGATCTCGTTTGCCTCGCGCTGAAACGGACGCCGGTTCACCCGGGGCAACACTATGTTGTGGCTCACCGGGTGACCAAAAGGGAGGTCGGTTGCTGACCTCCCTGGCGGATACGAGGCTACGGTGCGTAGGGTAAAGAGGAGTGGTGCAAGTTGATTCGCAACACACCATTTTCATCCTGAACATAACCAAAGCTGTACTCGACCTTGGTTTCTTGACCGTCTTGATCGGTGAAAAAATAGTTGCCCATGGCCATTGCCTGGGGGCCATTAATCACGATTCCCGAGTTATCAAAACGTACCGCGGTCCACGGCTGCAGGGCGAAGCCTTTATCTTCCGGGAAGTTGGCGTTCCCTCCGACGAAATAAGAGATGGCACTTTCTGTTGTGTCTCGGAATTGAACCTCTGCGGCTTTCGTCGGTTTGAAAAGGACGCCAGACATGCCGTAAGCATACAGGTTGTTCACATGTTCTGTTGCGACTTGGGTATAGTCTTCACTGTTGGTGTAAGCACTGCCAATCCCGACAACTCCCTCACCCCATACTTGTTGCGCTGCCAAGACCTGGTCGGTGGTGATCGTGGACATTTTTAATAATCCTCCCGTTGAATGTGTGGCTACTGAGCAGGGCGAAAGTCGAGCCGATGCTCCCTTAACTCTCTGCTCACGTCTTACGTTTTCTTTGACAATTTTTATACGACTTTACACTTTTTTCCACCACCCGAACGCAAACCGTTGGAAATGGCGACTCGGTAACTGCCAGAGGGCTCGCATTGGCCAAATAGGTTCGTTTTTTTCGTATTAGGAAAGTCGATAAAATTGATTTAGAATTGGTTAAGGCGCAGCCAAATCGACGTAGCCAACTCCCCTTTCCCCTTTCGCCGTCATGCCACCCTCGAACCGTTTGTTATTTTATTTTGCTTGCGCATGGTTCTTCATTCCATGGGTTGGTGTGGCAGAAGAAGTTGACTTTGAGACCGAAGTACGGCCCATTCTGAATCGGCATTGTGCCCAGTGTCACGGGGAGGAGCAGCGAGAAGGTGGGCTCCGCTTCACCAATCGACATGAGGCCTTGCTGGAGCTGGATTCCGGCAGCTTCGCCATCGTTGCAGGTGCTCCCGAGAAAAGCTCCCTGCTGTCTCGTATTACCAGCACAGACGATTCGGAGAGAATGCCTCCCGACGGCCAATCGCTGTCGACTGAGGAAGTGGAGTTAATCGAGCGCTGGATCGCCGAAGGGGCGCGGTGGCCCGATACGGGGAACGCTACTCACTGGGCCTATGTCCGGCCTCGGCGGCCAGCGTTGCCGCCAGTCCCAGATGAGCGTCCCTTGCAAAATGAAATTGATCACTTTGTAAGCCATCGGGCCAGCCAGGCTGGCTTGAGCCATGCACCCGAAGAACCACCCGCCCGGTTGCTGCGCCGACTTTCACTTGCACTGAGAGGTATTCCGCCGACAGTCGAAGAGCTGGACGTTTACCTGGCGGATGCCCGCGAGGATAAATACGAGCGATGGGTCGATTCGTACCTCGCCTCTCCTCGTTACGGGGAACGCTGGGCCCAGCCCTGGTTGGACCTGGCTCGTTACGCGGATTCCAACGGGTTCCAAGCAGACCAGCTGCGCGCCAGTTGGGCCTACCGGGATTGGGTGATCCAATCGATTAATCGAGACCAACCGTTCGACCAGTTTACCGTCGAGCAGTTGGCCGGGGACCTGATTCCCAACGCGACGCTGGACCAGAAAATTGCGACCGGTTTTCATCGGACGGTGACGTGCAACGTGGAGGCGGGTGTGCACCCGGAAGAGAACCGAATCAACCAAATTTTTGATCGCGTCAACACAACTGGGGCCGCTTTTCTGGGAACGACATTGGAATGTTGTCAGTGCCACAACCACAAGTACGATCCGTTTACGCAGGACGATTACTACCGGCTCTTTGCTTTCTTCAACAACACGCCGCTGGAGGTCAAGCTGACGTCGGGTGTCTCTTACGACTTTTATGGGCCGAAGATGGAACTGCCGCTCGCACCAGAAAAGGCGGCCCGGCGGGCAGAGCTAGAGGCAGAAATTGGCCAGTTGCAACAGAGGAAGGCGGGCAAAAAGAGAGCGGCCCGCGACCAACTCGACGAGTTGAAAGCAAAATTGGTGGCCGAGGTGCAAAAGCCGGTGACTTGGCAGTCATTGGCCGTGATCGATTTTCAAACCAACAGTGGAGAAACCCATCAAGTCCTTGAGGACCACTCTGTTTTGATTGCTGGTTCGTTGCCGGGGACCAGTCGTTACCAAGTGACGGCGATGCCTGGCCTCGAGCGAGTGACTGCGATCCGCCTGGAAGCGTTGACACACGATTCGTTGCCCGGAACGGGGCCTGGTCGGGGGGACGTGAAACGTCCCAATTTTATTCTGAGTGAATTCCAGGTTTCCCTGGCGCAGGGCGATGAGGGAAAAGACCGGCCGATCATGTTGGCCAAACCGGTCGCCGATTTTTCACAAAAAGGTTGGGAGGTTGCCAAAGCGATCGACGGGGACCAAAAGACAGGCTGGGCGATCGGTCCGCAGTTCTTCCAGGATCACTGGGCCGTTTTCCCGCTCCAGCAACCGCTCCCGACGGATGGGGCGGAAGTGGTGTTGCGGTTCCAGCTCGATCAAAATTATGGCCGAGGGCGGACGCTGGGAAGGTTCCGATTATTGGTCACCTCCGATGAGGTGGTGACCCTTGGCATTCCAGAGGACATCAAAAAAATTCTCCTTCTCCCGCAGACGACTCCCGCCCAGGAAAAGAAACTGGATGCGTTTTTGGAGATGCGGGATCCGGAAACGGTCGAATTGACCAGGCAGATCACCGCGCTGCAAAAAGAGCTCGCCCAGAACCGACCTGCCACCACGTTGGTGATGCAGGAAATGGATCAAGCACGGGAAACGTTTAAGCTGATCCGGGGCAATTACCTCGATGTGGGCAAACGGGTGGAACCCGGCGTCCCGGCGGTTCTCCATCCTTTTGACGAGCAGTTACCTAGGAATCGCCTCGGGTTTGCCAAGTGGCTGGTTGACCCCGCCAACCCGCTGATCGCCCGGGTGGCCGTCAATCGCTGGTGGGCCCACTTTTTCGGCCGCGGCTTGATGTCGTCGGGTGAAGATTTTGGAACGCAGAGTGAACCGGCGTCGCATCCGGAGCTGCTCGATTGGC
>JAYZCF010000135.1:0-7327 GCA_036338455.1 Planctomycetota bacterium | reverse complement strand
AACCGCTGCGGCCCCTCCCACGCTGCAGTCGACTGGGATCCTCCACTGCTGGGCAATGGCTGACCAGTCAGCATCATTGAGTCGAGCCACGGCCAGGCGTTTTAACCCCTCATCCGTTTTGACAGTCGCATAACCCCGACTCAAATCCACCAATGTTCCATTCGCCAACACTTCGCCATTGCGGTTGGTCCAAACCCGCTTCAACCCCTGCCCGGCGCGGCTGGAACCGGGTGGACTGAGATCCAAAGCGATATCGGTGATCGGGTTGTTTAATAATTTGTCGCGAAAAGCCGCGCAAGACTGATCCTGTAAAGGGAGCCCATCTTGCTCAAATTGTTCGCTGTCCAGTAGGCGAAGCTCCATATCACCTTCCAATTCTTGCCGTCGCTGACGATCACGATTTCCCTTCAATTTCTGATTCACGGACTCCTGACTTGGGGGTAGAGGTGAGGCGAGGTCCAACTCGACCTCCGCACCGCGATCCTCGTCCTGTAACTCCCAATCCGGAGGTAACGGAGCATCGCCCGCCAGCTTAACCGCAGATCGGTTTTCGGGAACGAAGACCGACGGGGGCTGCTCCGTAGTCACCACGCTTTTGGCGGGTCCAGTCCAGTCAGCGGGTATGGCCGCTGTCCGATTCGATCGAGGAGATTCAAGTGGCAATTCGTTAGACTCGGAAAATTCAAAATTCAACAATTCCGCCTGGGCTGCCTCGTTCTCAACCGGCTCTTGGTAGGAAACCGTGCGCACCCTGTTGTTTCCAGCTGAAACCGTCGCACGCATGTCCATTCGGCCTGGACTCCGGACCGGTAAACGACGCGACGGCTGCCCGAGCGGATTAGCCAATACGGACCGGAGGGCAGAACGCTGCGCCTCAGTTCCCGCTACCGACTGGAAAGCTGATTTCAACGAGTCTCCCGACGTTTTGAACTGGGACTTCATCGCCGAACCCAATCTTTGGGGCAGACGCTTGGCCGTGTCCATTTTTTCCTGAACGGATTTGGCCGTCTTCATCCAGCGTGACGAGGACTGACTGGGTGGCAAAATCGTAGGAGCTGGTAAGTAACCGCCGAAACCGCCACCCGAAGACTCCCGGACAGGCGCGGGATTTGGTTTAGAAGAGGCATAAGTAAAGGCTGAATAATGGGAGATCGTAGCAGCAGGATCGATCGCATACGTGCCGCTCGGACCAGAATCGGTGGAAATCGTTGTTTGAGCATCGGCCCCGAAAGGCGTAAAGCCCAAGCCGACAGCGAGCAGCAGCAGCAGCGCTCGACGGCCTCGCCGCCTAGTCGGAATGACCAGATGAATCCGTGCTGTAATTAGGTGCTTCCTGCGTAATTGCGATGTCATGTGGGTGGCTTTCTCTTACACTCGCCGCCGATACCTGTATGAACCGCGCATCCGTGCGCAATTCGTCAATGGTCTGGGTACCACAGTACCCCATCCCAGCCCGTAATCCGCCTACCAGTTGATAAACTGAATCACTCAATGCTCCCTTAAAAGGGACACGGCCTTCGACACCTTCGGGTACCAGTTTTCCTGGAACCTGGTCGGATTGCCGGTAGCGATCACTCGACCCCTTGGCCATCGCACCCAACGAACCCATACCACGGTACACCTTGAAGGTGCGCCCCTGGTACAAAATCGTCTGCCCCGGACTTTCGGACAAACCGGCGAACAACCCACCAATCATCACGGCATGGGCACCCGCCGCAATTGCCTTAGTAATGTCACCTGAGTACCTGATTCCTCCATCGGCCACGATCGAAACGTTATTTTTGTCCGCTACTTTGGCGGCTTCGTAGATTGCCGTTACTTGCGGAACTCCAATTCCACTCACAACGCGAGTCGTGCAGATCGACCCAGGCCCGATCCCCACCTTAACTGCATCTGCCCCGGCATCGATCAGCGCCTGACAGCCCTCAGCCGTGGCAATGTTGCCAGCAATGACATCAATGTCCCACTGTCTCTTGATCTCCTGAATCGTCTCTACAACATTTTTGGAATGACCATGGGCACTATCCACAATAAGGACATCGACGTCTTTCGAGATCAGGCTGTCGACCCGCTCCAGATCGTGAACGCCAACCGCGGCACCCACACGCAAGCGTCCCTGCTTGTCTTTACAAGCATTGGGGAACCGCTTCATCATGTCGATGTCTTTAATCGTAATAAGTCCCGTCAGTTTGTTATTTTCGTCAACCAGTAAAAGTTTCTCCACTTTTTTAGCCGTTAAAATTTTCTCAGCTTCCTCAAGTGTCACAGCCCCCGTAGCTGTTACTAGCGATTCCTTGGTCATCACGTCAGAAATGCTGGTTTCAGCACTTTCCAGGAATCTCAGGTCTCGGCGGGTAAGGATACCCGCTAGCGTGCCATCCGATTGCACGATCGGCAAACCGGAGACATTTCGCTGGACCATCAGATCCTTGGCATGCCCTACCGTTAATTCCGGTGAGAGCGTTATCGGGTCGGAGATGATCCCATTGGCGCTTCGTTTGACCTTGTAGACCTCGTCGGTTTGCTCGGCAATCGAAAGGTTTTTGTGAATCACTCCCAAGCCGCCAACCTTGGCCAAAGCAATCGCCAATTCACTCTCGGTCACCGTATCCATCGGTGAACTAAGCAGTGGCGTGTTGAGACGGATTTTCTGCGTCAGGCGTGTCGAGACGTCAACTTGCGAGGGAATCACTTCACTGTAGGCAGGCTCCAGCAGGACGTCGTCAAAAGTGATTGCCGTATGTCTTATTTTATCTTTCATGAGGGATTCCCTGTCCGCTTAATGAAACCACGCATTATGTCCGGGAATGATGGAATTGACAATCACACACCCGCTGGTCGTTTCGGCACTTCATCGAATATGATACGTTCACCGCTGATCCCGGAGATTTGATGTGTCTAGAAGTATGGAAAAACCCGAGTTCCTGACGGTTTCCGAACTTACCGACGGTATCAAGGAATCCTTGAATGCCGAGTACCCGGACCTGTGGGTCAAAGCCGAGATCTCGGAGATCACCCAGGCTGCATCCGGCCATTATTACCTGACGCTCAAAGATGAACACGCCCAAATTGCCGGGATCATTTGGCGGAGCAATGCTGCGAGAATCCGTTTTTCACCCGAAAAAGGACAAGAAATACTCTGCCGAGGGTACCTGGACGTCTACCCTCAACGGGGAACGTACCAGCTGATCATCCAGCAAATCCAGCCGGTGGGGCAGGGGGCCTTGCAGTTGGCATTCAGGCAACTGCACAAACGACTCAAGGCGGAGGGACTGTTTGACCCCAGCCTGAAACGAAACATCCCAAACTTCCCTCAGCGGGTCGCCGTCGTGACCAGCCCACGAGGCGCAGCCGTTCACGACTTTCTGCAGGTGATCCAGCGCCGTTGGCCGATTCTCAATGTGACAATCGTTCCGACGCGGGTACAAGGCCCGGGGTCAGCCGAAGAGATCGCCGCCGCGATTGGTTTATGCTCCCGCTTGGAGGAGCCGTCATTCGACTTGGTGGTGGTCACCCGGGGCGGCGGCAGTGCGGAGGATCTCTGGAGCTTTAACGAGGAAGTCGTCTGCCGGGCAATCCACGAATGCCCCATCCCCGTCGTGTCGGCCGTCGGCCACGAGGTCGACCTGACCTTGTCGGACCTGGTCGCCGACCTGCGGGCTCTTACACCGACCGAAGCCGGGGAGCGAATCGTCCCGAACCTGACAGATATCCGAGACCAAATTCGGGGTTTCACCGACCAATTGAATCGTCAAGCCGAGCAACTGCTCCGCTCCCGGCGAGAACAACTGGAAAGCCTCGCCAGCCGGCCTGCTCTGACCCGTCCCTTACAGGCCATTCACCATCAGCAGGCAGAAATCGACCGGCTGGCTGACCAACTCGTCAATGCGCTCCCCGAGCGTCTGGTACAAACCAGGTATGTTCTGAATGACCACAGGTCTCGCCTCTACCGATCGATTCAGGCCGTACTGCCTGTTGCCCGCCTGCGGTTGGCAGAGTTGGCAGAACACCCCGCGCTGCGCCAGCCGGCCACGATCACCCAAACACGTCACAATGCGTTAACGAACCTGGCCCAGCGGCTCGATGTGGCCCGACGGGAACGGTTGCGCGAGTTTCGGTCTCAGCTGGAATCAGCAACCACGCGTTTGGATGCTTACAACCCATTGGCCGTCTTGTCGCGTGGCTTCAGCTTAACCACGAACATGAAAAATGTACCGGTCACCGACTGCCAGAACATCGTCGTGGGTGATAAGATCCAAACAAAATTGGCAGACGGCCATCTGGTCAGTCGTATCGAAGAAATCCAATCTAAGTAGAAACATGGCTAAGAAAAAATCCGTCCGCAAAACGAAGTCTGAAGCTGCTGTAATCCCCTTCGAACAGTCCTTTCAGGACCTGCAGGAAATCGTCGCCCAACTGGAACAAGGGCAATTATCCCTGGATGACTCTTTGAAGAAATATGAACAGGGTATTCAGCACCTGCGAAACTGCTACTCGGCCCTCGACCAAGCAGAACGAAAGATCGAGCTTCTGGTCGAACTGGATGAGCAAGGACGAATGGTGACACGACCGTTTGATGGCAAGCAGATTGAGACCGGGTCGTCGGAAGAGGAAGAGGACGCATCGGAGAGTGGCCTATTTTAAGATTCCGGCCAAATAAAACGGGCGAAAAAAACGATTCCCGATTCAGCATTACCTGCAAAAACACTCATTTTGTACTAGAATTAGGGGCCACGGGTAATCGTTATCGGGCCGTCCGTTGCAATGGCTCAGCCCTGACGGTTATCAAAACGAACGGGATCGTTCTCTCGTGGGTATGGACTTTCAGGCGATCCCCATCACGGACTGCGAAGAAAAAGTTTCATGTCGATTTCGGATGTCGAGATATTTCCGGCAGAAGTCCAGGAAGCCCGCTTGCTCATCAACCGGCGCCTCGATGAGTATACTCGCTTCGATGCGAACGACAGCGGCGAAGCCTGCCCGGAACAGTTGCGAGAAGCGATCCGCTACAGTCTCTTGTCCAACGGAAAGCGTTTACGCCCACTTTTGGTCCTGGCAGCCTCGCACATCTGCGGTGGGGAAATGCAAAACGCTTTGGGTGCGGCCTGTGCCGTGGAGATGATTCACACCTACTCGTTAATTCACGACGATCTCCCCGCTATGGACGACGATGATTTACGACGCGGCAAGCCAACCTGCCACGTCCAGTTCGATGAAGCGACGGCGATTCTCGCCGGGGACGGCCTGTTGACCATGGCATTTGAAGTCATGGCGCGGGACACGCCTCCCCAAGTCGCTGCCAAATGCTGCCAAATGCTGGCAGCAGCGGCAGGACCAAAGCAGCTGGTCGGCGGGCAGGTAGATGATCTGGCAGCCCAATTTACACCGCCCGACGCCTACCAACTACAACGGATCCACAGCCGAAAAACGGGTGCCTTGCTGACCGTCGCATTAGAGTTGGGAGGCACCATCGCAGGCGGAACCCCAGAAATGCTCCAAGCGCTTGGCGATTACGGAAGTGACATCGGCCTGGCCTTCCAGATCGTAGATGATTTACTGGATGTTCAAGGCGAGGAAGCCCAACTGGGCAAACGAACGGGAAAAGATTCGGAACAGGGGAAATTGACCTATCCGCTTGTCATGGGATATCAGGCAAGCAAGGAACTGGCTCACGCCAAGGTCGAATCAGCCATCTCGGCTCTGCAGGTATTTGGAGCAGCCGCGGACCCCCTTGTGCTTTTTGCTAACTTTGTCGTTGATAGAACTCGCTAGGTAAAATCGAACCAAACAGTCACCGGCAACCACTCAGGAAAATGAGAAAATCCTCATGACGAAACTACTGCCTACCATCGAATCACCTGTACAACTGCAGTCGATGTCCACAGCAGAACTGGAGCAGGTGGCCGATGAAATCCGTGAAACACTGTGTAACTTGCTCAGCAAACGAGCCGCGCATTTTGCTTCAAATTTGGGTGTGGTGGAGTTATGTCTGGCCTTGCATAGCACTTTTGATTTCCGCTCCGACCGCCTGATCTGGGATACCGGGCACCAGGTCTATCCCCACAAATTAATCACCGGCCGGTACCACGAGTTTCAGTCCATTCGCACCCGGGGTGGCCTGATGGGTTACCCCAACCCACAGGAGAGCGAATACGATCTGTTCATGACCGGACATGCTGGCTGTAGCGTTTCGACGATGGTTGGACTGCGAAGCGGAGACGACGTACAGGGCCGGACCGACAATCACTCGATTGCAGTCATCGGGGATGGTGCGTTCCCCTCCGGGATTGTTTTTGAAGCATTGAACAACGCGAGCGAATTGAACAGCAAGATGCTGGTCGTATTGAATGATAACGAGATGTCGATTTGCCCGCGCGTCGGCGGCATGGCAAGCTACCTGGACCGCCTCCGCTCCAACCCATTCTATACGGGAATGAAATCCGAGGTCGTCAACCTGCTGAACAAAGTACCCGTATTCGGAGATCCGACCGAGAAGCTTCTGTTTCAAATCAAGGAAGGTGTCAAGGCGGGCATGCATGGCGGGATGATGTTCGAAGACTTCGGTTTCAAATACTTTGGCCCGATCGATGGCCACAACATCCATGTGGTGAAAAAGTATCTGAAAATGGTGAAAGACATTGACGGACCGGTCCTGTTGCACGTCATCACCAACAAGGGTCACGGCTTTCAACCGGCGGCCGAGGACCCGGTCTATTTTCACACACCGCCCGCGTTCCAGCTGGAGGGTGAAACCCCGGTCCCCAACTCAACTACCAAAGCGGTGGCCTACACCAACCACGCACGGGACGCGATTTTTGACCAGATGAAACATAACGAGAAAGTCACGGTGATCACGGCGGCGATGTGCCAGGGGAACAAACTCGAACCGGTCCGTGAGGCCTTTCCCGAGCGTTTCTTCGATGTCGGCATCTGCGAGTCTCACGCCGTCGCTTTCGCCGCAGGCCAAGCCAAAACAGGGCTGCGGCCCATCGTAGACATCTACAGCACATTCCTGCAGCGAAGTTATGACCAGGTGTTTCAGGAAGTCTGCCTGCAGAATCTGCCGGTGACCTTCATGATGGATCGTGGCGGCCTAACCGCCGCGGATGGTCCCACTCACCACGGCACGTTTGACATTGGTTATATGCGAATCTTCCCCAACATGGTGGTCATGACCCCCGGCGATGCCAATGACATTGGGGCCATGCTTGATTTCGCCTTGTCCCAAAATTCGCCCTGCTGCATGCGGTACCCGAAGACAGACGCGGCACAGATTCAACGAGAACTGCAACCGGTAGAACTTGGGAAAGCAGAAATATTACAATGG
>JAYZCF010000134.1:0-13484 GCA_036338455.1 Planctomycetota bacterium | reverse complement strand
AACGGCCGACAACTGGTTTGGTACATTCCGCAACACGCAACGGAATGCGGCCCGTCGGGCGTTTGCCAATGTCGAAAGTTTCTGTAACCTCAATTTCCAAGAAGTTGCCGATAGTTCAATTCAGGAGAAGACGGGTTGGCGTGGTGGAATCATCCGGATGGGTAATTACACCATGGATTCGGATGCGGCTGCTTACGCGTTCTACCCGAGTGCGGATGAGACCGGTGGCGATATGTGGTTCAACCTGTTATCGATCAACGATCAAGGCGAAGTCATTGGCGCGCTACAGGACAACGATTGGTCCAACGGAACATCTGAATACAGTGTTTTCTTGCACGAGTTAGGCCACGCTCTCGGTTTGAAGCACCCGTTTGATGGCACTCCAATATTGCCACCGGCGACGGAACTCTCTGTGTAGACGCTGATGTCCTACACGGGCCGCCCTGACTTCATCAACCCATCGACTCATGCTCTGTATGACATCTATACACTGCAGCAGATGTATGGTGCCAATGAGGAGACGGCTACGGGCGATGATGTATATAGCATTGCCAATACTTGGGGATCTCAGAGTGCAGCTTGGACGATTTGGGACGCCGGCGGAAACGATACCCTATCGGCCGAGGGGGCTGTGGGGAACTGCGTCGTCGACCTGCGGGAAGGTCGTATCAGTACGATCGGATTCGCCGTCAACAACATTGCTTTGGCAATGGGTGTCCAGATAGAAAACGGTATCGGTAGCTCCAACTCGGACACCATGTTCGGGAACGAAGGGGACAATGTCCTCGAAGGCGGTGGTGGCGCCGATGAGATTCACGGCTTTGGTGGAGCGGATCTAATGACCGGAGGTGCCGACAATGATACGTTCTTTGTTGGGGTCGCCAGCGGTCATGACCGTATTTCGGAAAACCAGTTGGCCGGTTGGGACACGGTCCAATTTAATGATTTCCCAGGCTTTGACGACTTCACCGAAGATCTCTCGTTCCGTGCGGTCGATCGGGATCTGGTGATCGAATACACGATGGATGAGGGTCGATCGAACGGCTCCCTGACCATTGAGAACCAGAAATGGGGTGCTTGGCGTGTCGAAACCCTCCGCATCGGAGATGCGGTGGTCGACCTGAACAGCGTCTATACCCAGTCCACGGTGGAACGGCAGCAATTCGCCATCAGTGGCGATTCCAGTCGGTACGGTTCTTTGGTCGTGCCTGTCTAAGACGGTTCATCCGAAAGCAAAAAGAAAGCCTGCCCTCGATCAAGGGCAGGCTTTTTTTGTTATCGATCAGCTGGAACCCGACCACTTCATGGGGCCAGCACTCTTTGGCGACTATCGCTCGGCACCTTTGGCCGGATTCGTGACACCCGTATTTTTCCATTGGTCGGCCGGAATGATCACCGGTTTTGTTGTGCCCACCGGTGTCGCCCGCTGTGTGACGATAGCCGGCTGAGCCGGAATGACTGCCGGTACTTTCATTCCGGCAGTTGGCTCGGCCGAGGGTGGAACGACGACAGCCGAAGCGTTGTTGCCCGTGGAGTCGCCGTCGCAATTCCCGCTGTCGCACGCTCCAGAACTGGCGACTTCCCACGTGTACTTGCAGTCGGGGCATTCGTACTTGTGCTTTTTCAGGACCAGGATCGTCTTAACCCGGCCACAACGTGACGTGCAATTGCCTGCGCTGTCGCAGCTGTCGCAATCGACCTTCGGTTGCCAAGGAAAACGGACCTTGGGGATGCAGATCTGTTTCGTTTCGACCTTGAAACAGCTCTTCTCTTTGGTTGTTTTTTCGACTTTCAGGTAACAGGTCCCATTGCATTTGCCACACTGAATAAAGGGTCGCAGCGGGGCACATGAGGTGCAGCCTGCGCTGTCACAGCTACCCGCATTACTGTCGCATTTGCCCGCATCGCAGGCAGTGTCGCAGGCGGCTGGGGTGGCGGCTGGCTGTTGGGCCAGCAGCGGGGCTGAAAATCCGAGCGTCAGGACCACCAAGGCGGCCAGCGAGGAGTGGATTAAATTCATGGTATTCACTTCGGTTTGGGTTGTGGTTTCTGGGTGAATTGGCGGGTGAGGCGGTCTAGAAATCGACCATCCAGCGGGCACCGAGGATGTCGTAATCACCGTTGCCAGGACCTACTAAAGGTTGGTTGGGATCAGCTGGGTTTCTGCGATCCTTAATGGCGCCGACCAGCCAATTGAATTGCATGCGGGCATACGGGTTCCAGTACCAGTTGACGTCGAGGGTGAGTGAATGGCCATTGCCACCGTAAATGTTTTCGGCAATCGCACCATCCTGATCGGTCAAGTCGGCCTTGGAATACCGTGCGGCAATTTGCCAGGCACCCTTTCCCCGTCTCACGCAGCCGTCGCAATCTCGAACGATGAAGAAATTCTCGAACGGTTTGATGCGGGCCAGGCAGCCCGTTTTTCGGTCCCAAGGCATATGCTCTCCAGTCAACATGTAGGCGACGTAAAAGTAGCCCCCATCAAACTGCAGGTCTCTTGCCTGGCTTCGTGAGACATTACTGTGCAGATACTCCCCACAAAACTGGAAAGCGCCGATGTTGAGGACGTATTCCAAGCCAAAAAGGGATGACCATTCTGGGTCGAATCCGTCAATCACACCCGTATCCAACCAACGCTTGTCCGAGCGGGCTTCGGGGCGAGTCCGGTAAAGTTTGATACCATCTTTGGCGGCGTTCCTGGCATCGCCTAGCGAGCCCGAAACGGCAAAGTGACCGTAGCCACGTCCATTGGTCGTTTCATCCCACCAGAACGTCGTGGCCCAGCGACCGGCAATTTCACCAGGGAAATAAGTCCCTTTCCAGCCCTCTGAATTCTGAGTGTACCGTTGTGAGAAGAATCCGAATCGCCAGTTGTACCGCAAATCTTCACTGATACCGTAACTTTGAATCCCGAGACGGCGGGCGTCCTGGTTGAATGCCTCAATGATAAATGGACGTTCGATGAAGATGTTGTACCGACTGCTGTTCAGGTGATCGAGCCCGTACGGCCGTTTTTGGTTACCGATCAGAACGGTCTGGAAGACGGGCACATTTTTGAAGCCGATGTACAAATCCCGGTACTCCGTTTTTTCAGAGCCTTTGGCGAATTCGGTCTCGTACTTGTAGAGCATGTTGTCATTCAAATCACCCTTGATACCGATTCGGACCCGACGAAAGTTCCAGCGCTCTTTCACGGGAGATCCTTCAATATTATCCGCGATTTCGTCGGCAACTTGGGGGAATCCCCAGTAATCGAGGTGGATGCGGCCGAAGAAGTTCAGCTTGGGTGATTTGTGACCGTGATGGACCACACCGTCAAAGCTACTCTTTAGGCCGCTGAGAAGATCGCTGGCCCTCTCGGAAGAAGACTCAAGATTTTCCAGTCGGCTGCGCAGGTCCGGATCGATCCCGGCCGGTGCCGCTTCCCGTTCCTGTTCCAGTTCGGCGATCCTCATTTTCAAGGACTCGAACTCCTTGAGGATACTCGCCTCGGACGTGTCTCCTGGCGTGATCAGCGACGTGTTGGCGTTGGCGCTCGTCGGGTGAGTGATTCCTGTTTCCTCTTGGCCGTTCGTATGGGTCGCCAACACCGCTAGCAGCAAGAGTGCCGTTAGCCAGGAAGTTGTGACATATTTGAGGATCTGTTTCTGCTTCATCGTGTCAGCCGCAAAAAAAAACGGGTTGTAATAGATACGTCGAGTCTCCTGATATATCGGGTCGTCCCGCTCCTAATGGTTAGAGAAAAACGGTCCACGCTAACGAATCCTCATGAACTTCAGTCGAAAGAATGAAAGCGTGAAGCTTTTGTTAAGCTCGCTTCACAACCGGGGGGCTTTTGTTAAGAAACCGGCCCGTTTGTGAAGAAAATAAGAAGGTAGACAGGCGTTTTTTAAGGGATTTGATGCAAGCACTTTTCGTGAAGCGGCCCTCAATAGCATCCCTTGGTGGCAAACGAACGGGAGGGAAGCGTAGTCAGCACGTGCTAAGAGGGTCGGTTGAGAGGTGCGATCTTTTCCGCGACCCGTTCTGCGATTCGCTCGATCAAGGCTTCCTGATCCGGCAGCTGATCGGATTGGTGAAATGCCGGGAAGCCGTTTTTTCGCAAACCGGAATCGGACCATGTCTCCCGGAATTGGATATGATCGCAGACCTCCCCTGGTCGATCGACATACGCTTCGGAGTTGCGGGCGTCGGTAAAACCCCACTGCCGCCGCAGTTCCAGGAGTTCCTGGCCCTGCTTGGCGGAAACGTATTGTACGCGTCCAATCTGCCGGGAAAGGATCAGAATACGACAGTAAGCGTCCAGGATTTCGGTTAACCAGTAAGCTTTTTCAATGCTGTCGGCGTACGTGACCGTTCCGTGGTTGGCCAGCAGGATCGTCTCGGTCGATTCGACAAACGGGAGGATCGTATCGGCAAAATCCTGGTTGCCCGGGGTTTTGTAGGGCGCCGTTGGTACTTCGCCCAGGAAGATATCCGGTTCCGGTAAAACGCCGACGGGAACCGGCTCGCGCGCCACGGCAAAGGCAGTGGCGTGGGGGGGATGGCAGTGAACGACGGCCGATATGTCGGGGCGGCGCCGATAAATATTCAGGTGCAAGAGGACTTCGCTGGTCGCCTTCCGATTACCGGAGACCTGGTTGCCGTCCATGTCGACGGTGCAGATATCATCGGGCGTCATAAAACCTTTGCAAGTCAGTGTCGGTGTGCAAAGGACCCGGTCATCACCGGCCCGGGCCGAGATGT
Organism: Planctomycetota bacterium; assembly: GCA_036338455.1. Lineage (GTDB taxonomy): Bacteria > Planctomycetota > Planctomycetia > Pirellulales > Pirellulaceae > Mariniblastus. Next base: position 8,735 of record JAYZCF010000134.1, on the reverse strand, counting down.
TTCCCTCGTTCGCGGCGGCAAACCCTTTTTGATAGACGCGTTGTCCGATATCGCAGATCTGCTGTTTCAAGAGATCGAGGTTCGTTTCATTCATTCCATCATTCCCGGATGTGAACTGTGCGGCCAATGACTTCGACCCGGCCTGCGGCAATTTGTTCAATGACGGTCGGGTAGATCTTGCATTCTTCGGCAAAGACCCGTTGTTGCAGCGATTGGGCCGATTCACCGGGAGCCACGTCGACCGTTTGTTGGGCAATAATGGGTCCGTGGTCGTATTGGTTGTCGACAAAATGGACGGTGCAGCCGGATAGTTTGCAGCCGTACTCGATTACCGACTCGTGAACCCGCATCCCATAAAATCCTTGGCCGCAAAAAGCGGGGATCAAGCTGGGGTGAATATTGATGACGCGGTTCTCAAAATCGGACGGAATCACCAGTCGCCGCAGGAAACCGGCCGCCACCACCAGGTCCGCTCCTGATTCCCGACAGGCCTCAAACAGCGTTTCACTCAGTTGGTCGGCGGTTGCATACTGCTTGCGCGGTAAAACCACGAGGGGGATCTGGGCATCGATGGCGAATTGGTTCCCCTTGGCCTGTTCGCTACTTGAGATGACCTGGCCGATTTCGACGGTCAGCTTCCCCTGGCGACGCAATTCTATCAGGTTGTGCAGGGTGGTCCCGCCACCCGAGATCAAAACCGTGATCGAAAAACTGCTTGCCATTCGGTGCTTACTCCCGCTTGAAGTCTAGGTGTTTGCCGACTCGACGACCTGCAGTGTGATGAACAGACCGCTGTCCGCGACTGTTCTCTCTACCCGGTTGTCCAATTCCGCAGGTGGGGCTTCGAGTTGAATTTCGGTGGCGAGTGTCTCACTGGCGATATAATCCCCGTTCTCCGAAAGGGCTTGGTGGAGTTCGCGGTTTTCTGTTTCCAGCCACAGGCGAATGCGATCGGTAAACTGCAAGTCGAGTTCTTTCCGGCGATCCTGGATGAGCCGTACCGCGTCGCGGGCCATCCCTTCACGAACCAGCTCTTCTGTCAAATCGGTAGCGAGGATCACCACGGAACTTTGCCCTTGGGCCGCCGCCCAGCCCTCTTTGGCCTGCAATCGTACCTGGATGTCCTCACTGTCGAGCTCAATCGTTTCGTTGTCGACCGACAGGCAGACTTTGCCATCCGTTTCCAGTTCGGCCAGCATGGCACCCCCATCCGCTTCGGCCAAAGCTTTTTTGACGGCTGGCATCAGTTTGCCGACCCGTGGGCCGAGTCGTTTGAAGTTGGGGATGACCTGGTAGCTGACGTAATCCCCAGCGTCGGCCGTGTATTGGACAGCCTTGACATTCAATTCTGTTTGCAGGATCGCCCCGTGTTCCTCCAGCCATGGTTGGTCGGCGGCATCACTCAGCACGACTGTGACGCCCGCCAACGGTTGTCGGACCTTCAGTTTGGCATCCATTCTGGCTGAGCGACCCAGCGAAGCAATCTCCCGTAGTATCTTCATGCGACGGGAGAGGTCACGGTCCATTCCATCTTCGTGAGCCGTCGGGTAGTCACACAGGTGGACGCTCTCAACGGACGCCTCGGAGAACGGGCTGACGAGGTTTTGCCAGATCGCCTCGGCGACGAACGGTACAAACGGCGCTACCATCTTGGACGTCGTCGCCAGGCATTCAAAGAGAGTCCAGTAAGCATCCAGCTTGTCGGGATCCTGTTTGTCGGCTGCCCAGAAACGATCCCGACTACGGCGAACGTACCAGTTGCTCATGGCATCCACGAACGCGGTGATTCGATTCGCTGCACCGAAATTATCATAGGCGTCCATGGCCGCGGTGACCTCCTGGATGGTGCCGTTCAGTTCGCTGATGATCCAGCGGTCGAGCTCTCCCCGCTGTTCCACCGGTCGATAACCCGGATTTTGTGACAGGACGCTGGCCTGAAGCTGATCGGCATCCAAGCCTTCGATTGGGGAAAAACCGTCGATATTGGCATACAGCACGAAAAAGCTGTAGACATTCCACAGGCGGAGGATGAATTCGGGAATACTCTCCTTGATCGATTGCTCCCGGTAGCGGATCGCGGTCCAGGGCGGCTGGTTGGCGAAAAAGTACCAGCGGAGTGCGTCGGCGCCGTAGCGGTCAAAGATCTCTCTCGGCTCACGGTAATTCCGTTTACTCTTCGACATTTTCTGCCCGTCTTCGCCCAGCATCAGCCCGAGGACGATGCAATTCCGATAGGGATGGGGGAATTCGACGGGCTCTTGATCCGAGTCTTCCGAGAACATCATCGTGCTGATTGCCAGCAAGCTGTAAAACCAGCCCCGGGTCTGGTCAAGTGCTTCGGAGATGAAGTCGGCGGGGAACTGGCGCCGGAATTGTTCCGCATTTTGGTGGGGGTAGCCCCACTGTGCAAACGGCATTGCCCCGCTGTCGTACCAGCAGTCGATCACCTCGGCGACACGTTTCATGCGGGCGCCAGCCGCATGCGGGGAATCGTAGGTGACATGGTCGATGTAAGGTTTGTGGACGCGCAGGTCGTCGGGTAACTCGGGTTGGGCTGCCTTGGCTTGCTCCCAGACCTCCGTCCCTCCGATTCCCGGCTTGGCCAGCAGCTCTTCGTAGCTACCGACGGCTTCCATTTTTCCCGTCTCACTGCAGACCCAGATCGGCAAGGGAGTCCCCCAATACCGTTCCCGCGAGAGGGCCCAGTCCACATTGCTTTCCAGGAAATTTCCAAAACGGCCATCGCGAATGTGAGCCGGCAACCAGTTGATCTGTTGGTTATTGGCGAGCATCGCATCACGGAAATGCGTGGTGCGGATAAACCAGCTTCGCCTGGGATATTGGATCAGTGGATCGTCGTCGGCTCGCCAGCAAAAGGGATACTCGTGTTGGTATTGTTCCTGCAGGTAGAGCTTGCCCTCTTCTTTGAGGCGACGCATGATCGGTTTGTCTGCGTCCTTGACCCACATTCCCGAGAAGTCGGGAACCTCGTCCGTGAACTGTCCATTGGGGCCGACGGCGCAAATCAATTCAGGCCCCTGCCCCGCCTCGAATCGGGCTTGCTCGGTTATCAACAGTTCGTAATCCACCTCGCCAAAGGCGGGCGCCTCGTGAACGGCTCCCGAACCACTGTCGGTCGTAACAAAATCGGCCGCCGTGATTCGCCAAGCGACGTGTTCGGTCTGCCCGTTTTTGAGTGTTCCCTGCTGCTCACCCTTTTCGCGGTAGTAGTAGTCAAAGGGCGGGCGATATCGCTGGCCAACCAGCTCGGTCCCCTTGCAGATAGACTTGATTTCCAGGTCCCGTTTGATTTTTTCGGAAATCGTCTCGACCAGGTCTCGAGCCAGGATCAGGTTCTGGCCCAATTCCGAATCGTAAACCGTGGCGTACTCGAGCTCGGGGTTCACTGCAGCGAACTGGTTGCTCGGCAATGTCCAGGGCGTCGTTGTCCAAACCAACAGGCTGGTGTTCTCCTGATCCAGCAAAGGGAAGAGGACATAGACACTGGGGTCAAAGACCGTTTTGTACCCCTGCCCCACTTCACCACTGCTCAGGGCTGTCCCACCCTGGGCCCACCACCAGATGATCTTATGCCCTTGGTACAGCAAGTCCCGGTCAAACAGGTCTTTCAAGGACCACCAAACCGACTCGACGTAACTTTGGTGATAAGTCACATAGGCATCGTCCAGTTTGACCCAAAACCCCAGTCGCTCTGTGAGCTGCTCCCATTCTTGCATGTATTGCCAGACGCTCTGCTGGCATTTTTGAATAAAAGGCTCAATCCCGTAGGCTTCGATCTCTTCCTTGGAGTGAATGCCAAGCTCTTTGCAAACTTCGACTTCGACCGGTAAGCCATGCGTGTCCCAGCCCGCTTTGCGTTCGCAATAGAAACCGCGCATCGTTCGATAACGAGGGAACAGATCCTTGATCGCGCGGGTCAAGCAGTGGCCGGGATGGGGCTTGCCGTTTGCCGTGGGAGGGCCTTCGTAAAAGACGTACTTCGGTCCGCCCTCTCGCCGACTGAGGGCCCGGTCGTAGGTTTTGTTTTCCCGCCAGAAGTTCAGAATGCGTTCTTCCTGCTCCGGGAAATTAACATTCGTTTCAACCGGTTGAAACATCGGGCATCCTTCTCTGCGAATCGGCTTGCAACAGGAGGTTGTCCCCGAGCCCGGAAACGGGTTCTGGGCGAGACAACCTCACGACGGGTTTGGTAATAATATCTTCGATACGCCCAACGCTGTAAATGACTGCGTGGCTTGGGCTGCCGGCGGTGCTATCTTCATCCTGCCTGACCAACATTTTTGATGGGCTGGCTGGGCCGGTCGTCGCCCCTTTATCAGGACTTCGCATTTGCCCATTGGGCAATACGATTGGGAACAGGTATGGCGTTACGAGTCACTAGGCTCCTCGTCCCCTTCGTCCGTCGGGTTCAGGTGCCCAAATTCCTGATTGAATTCCTCCCCGTACTGATCGTCTTCCAGATCGTATTCCCCTTCGATCTCTTCTTCAAAGTCGTCATCAAAGTCATGATCAAAATCGGCTTCATCAAATTCTTCGACGACCTCCTCGGTTTCTTCTACGAGCGGCTCACCGATTGGCTCCGGGGCAGCCTGCTCTGCCGGCGCAAAAAGGTCTTCCGGTGAATCCTCTTCGTTGGTGTCGTCGGGATCATGGTTCAATGGATCGTCTGCCATTGGCGTAGACTCCAATCGGTCGGGGTTAAGGTGTTTATGGATAACCGATAATCGTTTAAAGGCGATCGTTACCCCGACAATCATAACAGCAAACAAGAGGTGGTCCAAACGGCCAGAGCCGAGAATTTTGGAGGATAACGAAGGATCTTGGATCGGTGGGAGCGGGGGCAGATTGCCGGCACCTCTCCACGGTTTTCCGATCCGACCAACCTCGCGTGCGACCTGAGAGCCTGCGGCCCGTCGGTAGTCGGCCATCGGCTTACTTGATACCGGGCCTTGTTGGACGGCAACGGGCTGGTGTGCTGGAGAAAGAGTTCCCGGCTCGCTCACTGGTTGCTGCTGAGAGGCGTCGCCAAGGCGCAAAAAAAGCGGGGTTGACTGAGATGCCAACCCCGCAACACGGGGGTGAGAAAGCCATAGAAGGCCAGCAGAGGGCTGTGAGCCTCTGCAAGTTAACCTTAATTTGGGGCGAGTGCCCCGGCGCGGGTTTCAACCAGATTTGTCCATTAATTAACTGGGAGAGGGCGGTTCGAGGAGAAGTTGTGCGGGCTGTGCCGGTTGTTGGGCTTGCGTGCGCGGGTCTGGCAAGTGTGATGCGTCGGGGTCAGGTCGTATACTCGGAGTTCAGCTTGACGTAGTCAATCGTCAAGTCGCTGGTCCAGTGCGTTGCCTGCCCGGTGCCTTGCCCCACCGAAAGCACCACCTGGGCGTCACGGTTTTGCCGTAGATCTTTGCTGACGACACTTGCATCAAACGGGGTTGGCTGGCCCGCTCGGAAGACCGTGTGACCGTTGAGGGTCAAGGAGCATTCGGATAGGTCAAACTCAACGCCAGCATAGCCGGCCGCAGAAACAATTCTTCCCCAGTTAGGGTCGGCCCCGGTAAAGGCTGTTTTCACCAACGCGCTCTGAGCAATCGTCCTGGCGATGCGGTCGGCAGCCGTATCCGCCGTTGCTCCCTCGACACGAATTTCAATCACGTGGGTCGCGCCCTCACCATCGGCGGGGATCTGTTTGGCTAAGTCGATGCACGTTTCCGTCAGGTTCTTTTCGAATTCCAACAACTGCTTGGGTTCACGTAGAGGTGTGCCCTGGCTGCTGGACAGGAGCAGCACCGCGTCGTTTGTGCTAGTGTGACCTTCGACACTAATACAGTTAAACGAAGCGGTTGCGGCACTTCGCAATGCGCGGTCGGCGTCCTGCGGGGACAGATAACAGTCGGTCACAAGAATGGCCAGCATGGTAGCTAAATTGGGCCCGATCATACCGGCACCTTTGGCCATTCCCGCGATACAAAGGTTGGCACTGTCACAGGTGAATGAGCGGGAGCTGATCTTGCGGAAACGGTCCGTGGTCATGATGGCGTCTGCTGCATCGAGGAAGCTCGACGATTTGTCTCCCATCTGCGAGACGGCTTCCGGGATCCCTGGTAGGAGTCGATCCATCGGTAGCGATTGCCCAATCACACCGGTGGAGAGGACCAGGATCTGGTCTGCCTCACAACCGAGTTCCGCAGCGGTGGTTGCCGCCATCTGTTGGTTGTCTCGCTTACCCTGCTCTCCGGTACAGGCATTGGCGTTGCCGGAATTGATGACGACACCCGCCACGGTCGAGCTTGGGGTGATCTGTCGGTTCCAGTCAATGCTGGCGGCCCGCACCAGGTTTTGCGTATAGACGCCGGTCGCCGTGGCGGGGCTGTCACAGGCGATGACGGCGAGATCCTTGGCCGATGCTTTGACCCCGCAATGGGTCCCGGTAAAGCGGAAGCCGCTTGGTAACCGGATTTCACTCGAGTTCGTTGTCTGGGCAGTCATGGTAACAGTGCGGTCGTTTCCTCAAATCCATGCATCAGGTTGAAATTTTGGACCGCCAAGCCGGAAGCGCCTTTAATCAGGTTATCAATCGCGCTGGTAACGACAATGAAGCCAGCTGATTCGCTGACGGCGATATCGCAAAAGTTGGTCCGGGTGACCTGCTTGGTGGATGGGGGTGTGTCGACCAGGCGGACAAATGGTTCGTCCCGATAGAATTCTGATAGGCAATCGAGGACTGCTTGTCGTGAACTACCCGGCTGAGGTTGGCAATAGATTGTCGACAGAATGCCACGGTCCATTGGGGCCAGGTGGGGGGTAAATACAACGTCGGTCTGAGTTCCGCTGAATCGATGAAGTACCTGGTTGATTTCGGGCGTATGACGGTGGTGGCCCACACCGTAAGCGCGGATCGATTCATTGCATTGGACGAAATGGAATCCTGGCTTGGGAGAGCGTCCGCCACCGGAGACACCCGTTTTTGAGTCGATGATCAGTGGAGATTTGGCGATCAAATCGTTCTTTAGCAAAGGCCCGATCGGCAGTAGCACCGATGTGGGGAAACAGCCAGGGTTAGCCACCAGGGACGCCCCCCGGATACTCTCTCGAAACAACTCGGGGAGGCCGTAGGGAACGGAGCCCACTGTTGCCGGGTCGGGATGAGTCACCCCGTACCAGCTTTCAAAGGTATCCACGTCGTCCAGGCGGTAATCGGCACTGAAGTCGATCACTCGTATCCCCTGCTCGGCGATCGACTGAATCACCTCGGCAGAAGCGGCATGGGGGAGGCAGGAAAATACCGTGTCGATCCCGGATTGAAGCAGCTGATCCAAATCGAAACGGCTGAGTTCCAGGTCGAGCCGGCTGGAAAGTTCTGGATGGCTGTCAGCAATCTTCTCGGTGGACGCCTGACGCGAAGTGGCGCAGACGATTTCGGCCTGGGGATGCCCAAGTAAGAGGAGGATCAGCTCCCGGGCGGTATATCCTGTCGCACCAAGGATTGCAACTTTGGGCATGGTTTCTTCATCAACCAGGGAATTGGAAACGGGGAAAGGCGGATCGCCCATGATAGTCTATTGGCCGGACTTCGTCGTTGCCAGTGGAATCACCCGGTTACCCATCTGGTAGGAAATGGTGATCGGGATGACCTTGCCATAGAATTTGTCGACCGAGTTTTTCTTCTGCTCGACGAATTTGCTGCTCTTTTCCAATGCCACGTCCGCTTCTTGTTTCATTCGTGCGGCCATCTGGTTTTTCTGCGGGTCGGTGAGGTTTTGATAGTTGGGCAGTTTTCTCAATTGGGCGATCGGGGTGCCACTGAATTGCTGGTGTCGCTGTTTGAGGATCGTGGCATTCTGCTGCAAGGCAGTGGCCGTCGATTCGAACAGCGCCGGTTTGGCCAATTTTGGCCTCTGCCCGGGCAGAGCATGGACTTGCAAGGTCGCCGATAACTTGATTTTACTGCGGATATCGGCCGTCAGCAAAATGGAACTCATTTGTTCGTAATCGATATCGCTAAAAGCGATGCGGACGGGTGTCTTCTTCGTAATCAAAGGACTTGCAAAAAAGTTTTTCCCGTAGGTTTTGACTGCCATCGGACCCAATTCCGTCTTGATGTATTTCGGGTTGGGAAGCCAGGCAACCTCAGCGTCAGCTTTGACTTCTGGGTTGTCGACAACCAGTTTGAAGTTGCGGATGCGGAAAGGCTTGCGTAAGACTCTTTCGTCTCGGTTGGAACCAACTTCAAATTTGACCACGCAGTTTTTCAAGTAGTTGACATTCTTATCGTCAGCGGCCGCTGGATACCATTGAAAACGGAAGTCATTTCCCTGATAGATAAACTTGGCGACGGGTACCCCCGTATCCGTTTCCCGATTCTTGTAGAGGATGTCCCACTGCCGTGCTTCCTTCGTGTGGTTTGGTTGTAGTTCGAAGAAGAGTTTGACCTTGGATATTTCCGGACCTGAGATCAGCTTGACTCCCAGCAGGAACTTCGGGTTCGGCTTGATTTTTCCGAGAGAGACCGCCTGTTCATCCGTGTTGATCGGCAAATCAAAGTGACGTGGCAAATTAGCAAACGGCGCCGGCTTTGGGGTGCCCTGATTGCCCTCCGCCGAGTTCGCGGGCGGAGTGGCTGCCGGTGGTTTAGCCGGCGGTGGATCGGTGGCCGGTTTGGCAGGCGGTGGCTCGGTAGCCGGCTTGGCAGGCGGTGGATCGGTGACCGGCTTGGC